>CAZXAR010000077.1:0-13739 GCA_964638135.1 uncultured Enterobacteriaceae bacterium
ACGGGTTCGCGGTAGCGGCCGTAGACGGCGGCGAGCTCGTGCGTGATCTCGCCCACGCTGGCGTAACTCTTCACCGCTTCGACAACCGCAGGCATCACATTGCTGCCTTCCCGCGCCGCCGCGCGCACCTGCGCAAGGGCCTGGGCGACGCCCTTCTCGTCGCGCGATCCGCGTGCCGCCGCGAGACTCTCGGCCTGGCGCCGCGCGTCCTCCTCGTTATACGGATGCATCGCCACGTCCGGCTCCTCGGTCTCGTCGGCGCGGTAGCAGTTGACCCCGACCTTGCGGAATTCGCCCGCCTCGATCGCGCGCTGCATGCGGTAGGCCTGTGCCGAGACCCGCGCCTGGATCGCGCCCTCGGCGACGAGCTTCACGATGCCGCCCTCGGCGTCCACCTCGGCCATTACGTGCTCCATCTTCTGGCGCATCAGGTTGGTGAGCGTCTCCACGTACCACGAGCCGCCGAGCGGATCCACGGTGTCGGTGAGCCCCATCTCCTCGATCAGGAGCTGCATCGTGCGTAGCGAAATCCGCTGCGCATATTCCGAGGGAATCGTGTAGGCCTCGTCGTAGCAGCAAAGCGCCATCGTCTGCGCCCCGGCGAGCGCGGCGGTCAACGCATAGTACGCCCCGCGCACGATATTCACTTCGGGCTGCTCGAAGGTGAGCCCGCCGCCCCCGCCGCCCGCGATCATGCGCAGCCAGGCCGACTCGGGCTTTTTCGCGCCGTAGTGTTCCTTGACGATCTTCGCCCACAGTCCGCGCGCGGCGCGAAACTTGCACGCCTGCTCGAAGATGTTGCCGAAGACGTTGAAGTTGAACGAAAGCCGCCCCGCGAATTCGTCCACATCGAGCCCGCGCGCGATCACCTCGTCGGCGTAGGCCTTGGCGATGCAGAAGGCGTACGCCATCTCCTGCACCGGGTCGGCCCCGGACTCGCGGATGTGATAGCCGCACACCGACACCGGGCTGTACTTGGGCGCCTGCACCGCGCAGTACTCGATCGTGTCGCCCACCAGCTTCACCGAGGGCTCGACCGGATAGATCCAGGTGCCGCGGCCGATGAATTCCTTCAGGATGTCGTTCTGCGCCGTGCCGCGCAGGTTCTTCAGGTTGTAGCCACGCTTTTCCGCCATCGCGAGATACATCGCGATCAGTTGCGGCGCCGCGCCGTTTACGGTGAGCGAGACGGTGATCCGCTCCAGATCGATGCCGTCGAACGCGATCTCGAAGTCGCGCAGCGTGTCCACTGCCATGCCCACGCGCCCGACTTCGCCCGCCGCGAGAGGGTCGTCCGAATCCAGGCCGCACTGGGTGGGCAGATCGAACGCCACGTTCAGCCCGGTCTGGCCGTTTTCGATCAGGTACTTGAAGCGCTTGTTGGTCTCCGCGGGATTCCCGAACCCGGTGTATTGCCGCATGGTGTACGGCCGATGCCGGTACATGAGCGGATGAATGCCGCGCACGAACGGGTACTCGCCTGGCGCGCCGATGAAACCCTCGCCGCCCGAGCGCTCGACATCCTCCCGGGTGTAGAGCGGCTGGATCTCGATCCCGGATTCGTTCCGGACCGGTCGCATGCTGGTTCGCAATCTGTCGTTCATGGCACGTTTGCCTTTACGAATTGGACGATCGCGTCGAGCCGCGAACTCGACGGAAAAATGCCGCGAAAGCCGAGTTCCCGCAGCCGCGCGTGATCCTGCCGCGGCAGGTTGCCGCCGATCAGCCAGAGCTTGTCGCCGAGCCCCGCCTGCTCGAGGAGCGGTTTGAGCTTCTCGCAGAACGGCACATGCGAACCGGCCATCGAGGAAAGCGCGATCACGTCGGGATCCTCCTCCTGCGCGATGCGCGCCACCGCTTCCGCGGTCTGCCGCAGCCCGGTGTAGATCACCTCGCACCCCGCGTCCATCAACGCGCGCGCCACCACCTTGGCGCCCTGGTCGTGGCCATCAAGCCCCGGTTTCGCCAGCACCACCTTGATCGGCTTGTTTTTCACGCTGCCAGCTCCTTGGCAATGATCAGCTTGAGAATTTCGCTCGTGCCGCCGCCGATCAGCGTGAAGCGCACGTCGCGCAGGTAGCGCTGCACCGGGTACTCCATGGCGTAGCCGTAGGAAGCGAAGACCCGCGCCGCCTGGTCGCAGACCTGCGCCGCCGTTTCGCTCGCGAAGAGCTTCGCCATCGCCGCTTCCTTGTGATGGGGCTTGCCCGCATCGCGCAGCCACGCCGCGCGGTAGACGAGCTGCGCCGCCGCTTCGAGGCCGGTCGCCATCTCCGCAAGCTTCAGCTGGATCGCCTGGTAGCGGTTGATGGGCTTTCCGAACTGGCTGCGCTCGGCGGCGTATTTCACGGAAGCGTCGAGCGCGGCACGCGCCACGCCAAGCGCCATCGCACCGGTGATGATCCGGATCTCGGCGAGCGTCTTTCGCAGGTGGCCCTCGCCGTCGCCCTCTTCCCGCGACAGGCGGTGGCTGTCCGGCACAAAGCAATCGTTGAAGGAAAGCTCCGAAGTGGGTAGCGCCCAGACGCCCATCTTCTCGATCGCGCGGCCGACTTCGAGCCCATTGAACGAGCGCTCGACGAGAAAGATCGTGAGCTTCTTCTCCGCGCCCGCCTTGGCGAACACGGTGAAGAAGTCGGCGACCGGCGCCGAGGTCACCCAGGTTTTCCGGCCGTTCAGCACGTAGCCGCCCTCGACCTTCTTCGCGTAGGTGGCGATGCCGGCGAGATCGCTTCCGGCGTTAGGCTCGGTCATGCAGATGGCGCCGATCCGCTCGCCCTGCAGCGCGGGCTTGAAGAGCCGCTCCAGGATGTCGGCGTTGCCGAGCATGTGCAGGAACTTCGTTCCCATCAGCGACTGCATCGCCGCGCAGCCGGCGAGCGACATCGAGCCGCGCGCGATCTCCTCGAGCGCGAGGCAGAATTCGGCGAGCCCGCTGCCGCTCCCGCCTACCTCCTCCGGGTAGCGCATCGCGAAAAGGCCCAGGCGCGCGAGTTCCGCGAAGAGCGCCTGCGGAAACGCGTGCGAAGCATCGAGCGCCGCCGCCTGCGGCGCGACGCGCTCGTCCGCGAAGCGCGCGAACGCGTCTCGCACCTGGCGCTGCTCGGGGGTGAGATCGAAGTTCATTGCCCCGAGGCGAGCGAGCGCACGTCTTCGCGCAGGATCTTGCCGAGCGCGCTGCGCGGCAGCTGCCGCAAAAACCTCACCTCGCGCGGATGCTTGTAGCGCGCAATGCGCCCCTGAAAGAGCCCCATCACCTCGGCCTCCGACATCCGCGCGCCGGGCTTGAGCACCACCGCGGCGACCACCGCCTCGCCCCAGCGCTCATCCGGCCGCCCGACGACACAGGCCTCCTGGATCGCCGGCGCCTCCAGCAGCACGTTCTCCAGCTCCGCCGGATAGATGTTCTCGCCGCCCGAGATGATGAGATCCTTCTTGCGCGACACCACGTACAAGTGCCCTTCATTGTCGAGGTGGCCGATGTCGCCCGAGTAGTACCAGCCCTCCTTCAGGGCACGCGCGCTTTCCTCGGGATCGTTCCAGTAGCCGCGCGTGACGCTCGGGCCGCGCACCGCGATTTCGCCGTCGCGCCCGGCGGGAAGCTCGCGCCCTTCGTCGTCCACGATCTTCAATTCGCAATGCAGCGCCGCGACACCCGCCGAGCCCGCTTTTCTCTCGGCGTCCTCGGCTCGCACGTAGCTTGCGATCGGGCAAGTCTCGGTCGAGCCGTACACCTGCACGAGCGGCACGCCGCGCGCGTTCACCTTGCGCACGAACGCTTCCGGCACGATCGTCGAGCCGGTGGTGATCATGCGCAGGCTCGAGAGGTCGGCGCTTTGCCAGCGCGGGCTTTCCATCATCGCCGTCAATTGCGCCGGCACGAGCACCGCAAGCGTGATGCGCTCGCGCTCGATCGCGTCGAACGCCGCCTGCGGGTCGAACTTGGGGTGCAGCACCACGCTTGCGCCGGCGTGCAGCGCGGGCGTGGTCTGGATGTTCATCCCCCCGACGTGAAAAAGCGGCAGCGTCGTCAGCACCCGGTCGGCGCTCGTCAAGTCGTGCATGTGGCTGCTATTTACCGCGTTCCAGAAAAGCGCGCGCTGCGTGAGCACCACGCCCTTGGGCGCCCCGGTCGAACCCGAGGTGTAGCAAAGAAGAAGCGGCGAATCCTCATCGCCTTCCCGTTTCGCGCCCCCGCCCGCGCTCTGCGCGAGATCGCTCCAAGCCAGCCAACCCGTATTCGCTTCCCCAAGCGTAATCAGCTTCGTCTCTCCGACGGCCGAACCGATCGAGCGCACGTGCTCTGCAAACGCCGGCTCTGCGAAGAGCGCGCGCGGCGGGCAATCGGCAAGTACGCGCGCGTGTTCAGGCGCCGCGAGCCGCCAGTTGAGCGGCACGAGCATCGAGCCAAGCCGCGCGCAGGCAAAAAGGAGCGCGAGCAGCTCGGGGTGGTTGAGGCCGAGATACGCGACCGCATTGCCGCGCTGCACGCCGAGGCTGGCGAGGATCGCCGCCGCCCGTTCAATTCGCTCGGCGAATGCGGCGTACGTGATTTCCTCCGCCCCGAACCGGAGCGCGACCTTCGCGGGCGTAAAGCACGCGTGCCGCTCGATCCATTGCGAAAGGTCCATGACCGATGCCCGCTCGCGCCCGGCGCTTCCGAGCGCTACGCCCCTTCGACGGAAAGCACCACCGCCATCGCGGTGTCGCCCGCCGCGCAGCCGGCGAAAAGCCCGAAGCCGCCGCCGCGCAGCGCCAGTTCCTCGATCAGTTCGATGATCGCGCGCGTTCCCATCGGCGCCTGCGGATGGCCCCAGACGAGCGAGGAGCCGTAGCGGTTCATCCTGTCGAGCGCAACTCCGGTCGTGCGCGAAAACAGGATGTCGTTCACCGCGAACGGGTTGTGCGTCTTGATGGCGTCCATCTCGCTGATCGTCTTCCCGGCCTGCGCGAGCGCGCGCTCGGCCGCCGGAATCGGCGCTTCCGGCATGTAGGCAAGCGCCGCGCGCGATTGCCCGAAGCCGTGCAAGCGAACACGGATCCCGGGTTCGCGGCTCAATTCCTTCGCACGCTCGGCGGTGGCAAGTACGATCGCCGCGTTGCCGTCGGCGGGGTGCGTCTGCGCGCCGAAGGTCACGCTGCCGCCCTCGAGCACCGGACGCAGCTTCGCGAGCCCCTCCGCGGTCGAAAAGTTGATCCCTTCGTCGCCCGCCATCGTCGCCGCGGTCTTGCGGTAGGCGGGATCGGGAACCTCGAACGGCAGCGTCATGAAGCGCTTGTGGAACGCCTGCTCGCCGGCGAGCGCGTCGCGGTACTGCGCCTCGCGCTTGAGCACGACTTCGTGCTGCTCGGGCGTGGCGATCTTGTGCTTCGCGGCGACGTTTTCCGCGGTCCTGATCATCGCGTGCGGGCCGAGCGGATCGCAGCTGAAGTTGTCCATCACCCAGTCTTCGTGCGTACCGGTGCCGCCCGGGCCGCGCGGATTGGGGTAATAGAGGTGCGGCCCGTTGGAGGTGCGGTCGCAAGTCACGGTGAGCGCGGTCTGCGCGAGTCCGCATTCGATCTCCTGCACGCCGGCCAGGAGCACCCGCACGCCGGTCGCGCAGGCCTGCATCAGCGTCGGGCCGCCGACCCTGCCCGCGCCGGCAAGCCCAGTGAGCCAGGGCAGGCCGTAGAACGAATGCTTTTGCGGCACGCTGAAGCCGAGTACGCCGTGATCGAACTCGCCCGGCTCGATCTTGCGCCGCGCGAGTTCCTTCTTCGTCACATGCGCGGCGAACTCGACCGAATTGAGGTTGGCGAACGCGCCCTGCCAGCGCGCAAACGGCGTGCTCCAGTAGGCGCCGTACGGAATTTCCGCCTTGTAAGCCATGTCATTCCTTTCCCTGGTTCGAACCCGGTTGCGCCGCGCGCGCGCCCGCTGCATCGAGCAGGATTTGCTTCGCCCTGCCCAGGTGCGCGAGCATCGCCGCCGCCGCGCCCTCGCCGTCGCCCGCGTCGAGCGCGGCAAGCAGCCGCTTCAGTCCCTTGAGCACGATGGCGCGCACCGCCGCATCGCCGAGCGTGAACGCCCGCAGGTAGCGCACGTGATCGGCGTAGAGCTCGATCGCGCGCGCGAGGCGCCGGTTCGGCACCAGCGCCATCCAGCCGCCGCGAAAGCGGTAATTGGCTTCCATGAATTCGGCGCCGTCGCCCGCCTCGTGCGCGGATGCCATGTCTTCGAGCGCCTTCCGCAGCGGCGCGAGCGCCTTGCGGCCGAGCTTCTGGTCCGCGATCTCGCGCAGCGCCTCGGGTTCGAGCAGAAAGCGCAGCGCGTAGATGTCCTCGATGTCGCCGTCGCCGAGCGCGGGAACGGTGAAGCTGCGCCCGTCGGCGACCACCAGGCCTTCGCTCGCAAGGCGCGCCAGCGCCTCGCGCACCGGCGTGCGCGAAACGCCCAGTTGTGCGGCGAGCGAGGCTTCCTGCAGCGGCTGCCCGGTGGCGATGCGCCCGGCGCGCAGGTAATCGCGCAGCGTCGCGTATACCCGGTCGCCGAGCGGCTGCGCTCGCTCCAGGACCTCGAGTTTGCCGTTCATGCGGAGCTGGCTTGATGTGTACCGTATACCGTATACTTCGTGCCCGGGGTTGTCAAGGACGCGCCGCCCTGCGGCGCGCGAGCGGAGAGTCGCCATGCGAGTCGGCGTGGATGTAGGCGGCACGTTCACCGATTTCGTCCTCCTGGAGGACGCGACCGGGCGCATCCACACCTACAAGTGCCTCACCTCGCCGCGCGACCCGTCGGATGCGATCGAGCAGGGACTGCACGGGCTCGCGGCGCAGGTTCCGGGGTGCATCGAGCAGCTCGAGGAAGTGATTCACGGCACCACACTCGTCATCAACGCGATCCTCGAGCGCAAGGGCGCGCGCACCGGGCTCCTCACCACGCAGGGCTTTCGCGACGTGCTCGAACTCGGGCGCGAGATCCGCTACGCCGCCTACGACGTGTTCGCCGAGTTCCCGGCGCCCCTCGTTCCGCGCCAGCATCGGCTCGAAGTGGACGAGCGGCTGCGCGCCGACGGGAGCGTGCTGCGGCCGCTGGATGAAGCGCAGGCGCGCGCGGTGGTGCGCTCGCTCGCGGCGGAGAAAATCGAGTCGGTCGCGGTGTGCCTCTTGAATTCCTTCGAGAATCCGGTGCACGAACTGGCGCTGAAACGGATCCTTGCCGAAGAATTCCCGGGCGCCTCGGTTTCCATTTCCTACGAGGTGCTGCCGCAGATCCGCGAGTACGAGCGCACCAGCACCACGGTCACCAACGCGTACGTGAAGCCGCTCACCGAAAAGTACCTGCGGCGGCTGGAAGAGCGCCTGAAGGCGATCGGTTTCCGCGGCCGGCTCTTCATCATGCTCTCGAGCGGCGGAGTCACTTCGGCGCCGACCGCGGCCGAATTCCCGGTGCGGATCATCGAATCCGGCCCCACCGCCGCGGTGATCGCGGGGCAGTACTACAGCCGGCTCTTCGATCTGCCGGAGATGTTCTGCTTCGACATGGGCGGCACCACCGCGAAATCGTGCCTCATCCAGGGCGGCGTCGCGGGCGTGGTGCAGAGCTTCGAAGTCGGGCGCGTGCAGCGCTTCCAGAAGGGAAGCGGCCTCACGATCCAGGTGCCGGTGGTGGACCTGATGGAAATCGGCGCCGGCGGCGGCAGCATCGCCCGCCCGAGCCGCCTTGGCACGCTGCAGGTCGGCCCGCAAAGCGCGGGCGCCGAGCCCGGCCCGATCTGCTACGCGCGCGGCGGCACCGAACCCACGGTGACCGATGCGGACCTGCTGCTTGGCTATCTCGATGCCGAATATTTCCTCGGCGGCACGATGAAGCTCGATGCCGAGGCCGCGCGCCGCGGAATCGAGGAGCACGTCGCGCGGCCGCTCGGCGTTTCCTTCCTTCAGGCGCTGTGGGGAATCCACGACCTCGTGAACGAAACCATGGCTGCCGCCGCGAAAACCCACATCGCCGAGCGCGGTGGCAATCCCAAAGTGGTGACCGTGGCTGCGTTTGGCGGCGCGGGACCGGTGCACGCCTACGGCCTAGCGCGCAAGCTCGGCGCGCCGCGCTTGATCGTCCCGCCGAACGCCGGCGTGGGTTCGGCGCTCGGGTTTTTCACCGCGCCGCGCTGCTTCGATCTGGTGCGAAGCCACAAGGTGCCGCTCGCTTCGGCCGACTTTGCTTCGCTCGAGCGGCTCTTCCGGAAACTGGAAGCCGAATGCGAGCGCACGCTGCGCAAGGCGGGCGCCGAGGGGCCGGTGGAATTTTCCCGCTCGGTCGAGGCGCGCTTCGTCGGCCAGGGCTCCGAAACCGGGCTGCCGATCCCCGAGCGCGACTTCAGCGCGCTTGCGCCTGCCGAGCTGCGCCGGCGCTTTGACGAAGCCTACACCCGGCTCTACGGGCGCACCTATCCCGGGTCGCCGGTGGAGTTCGTCAACTTCTGCGTGCGCGCGAGCTTGCCGGTGCGGCTGTTGTCCCTTCCGCGTCTTGCCGCCGCCGCGGGCCGCCGCGCTGGCGAGGCGATCAAGGGCGAGCGCAAGGCCTATTCGCCGCTCGCGCGCGACTTCGTTCCCCACACGGTTTACGATCGCTACAAGCTCTTTCCGGATGCGTCCTTCGCCGGCCCCGCGATCGTGGAAGAGCGCGAGTCCACCGTGATCCTGGGCGAGCACGCGCAGGCGAGAGTGGACGAATACGGCTTCTTGTGGATCGATTTGCCGCAGGAGAAAAGCCATGCCGACTGATAATTTGCACCAACCGCATGGGCGCAAGTTCGACCCGGTGACGCTGGAAATCCTCTGGCGGCGGCTGATCTCGATCGTCGACGAGGCCGACGCGGCGGTGGCGCGCACCGCGTTTTCGAGCCTGCTGCGCGATGCGCACGACTACACCTGCATGTTCACCGACCGCCGCGGGCGCGAGCTGGCGCAGGGCTCGTTTGCCACGCCGGGGCAGTCGGGCGCGATGGCGCTCGGGGTGAAAACGCTGGTGCAGCGCCTGCCCGCGGAAACCTTCCGCCCGGGCGATGTCTTCATCACGAACGACCCCTGGGCGCTTGCCGGGCACCTGAACGACGTCTGCGTGCTGAGCCCGATCTTCCATCGCGACCGGCTCGCCGCGTTCACCGCCTGCATCCTGCACCACTCCGATATCGGCGGGCGCGTCGCCTCCGACAACCACGACGTGTTCGAGGAGGGGCTTTTCATTCCGCTCGTCAAGCTCTACGACGGCGGCACGCTCAACCAGGGCGTGCTCGACATGATCCGCTGGAACGTGCGCACACCCGAGCAGGTGAACGGCGACATCCGCTCGCAGATCGCCGCCAACCACGTCTGCGCCGAGAGAATCCTGCGCATGCTTGCCGAGCACAGGCTGGAGGGGCTCGACGATCTCGCCGACGAGATCATCGCCCGGAGCGAAGCGAGCCTGCGCGCCTCGATCGCGAGGGCGCCTTCCGGGCTCTACCGCGCCGAGGGGCGGATCGAGCAGACCGAAGGCCAGCCCGAGGTGCTGATCCGCTGCGCGGTCGAGATCGCCGGCAACGACGTCAAGGTCGATCTCACCGGCTCCTCGCCCCAGGTCGATTGGGGCGGGAACGTCGTCTACAACTTCACCTTCGCCTACGTCCACATGGCGGTGAAGAGCATCTTCGATCCCGACCTGCCGAATAACGAAGGGGCGGCGGCGCCGATCCGGCTCGTTGCGCCCGAAGGCACGGTGGTGAACTGCAAGTTCCCGGCCGCGGTCGCAGCGCGCATGCAGATCGGGCATTTCATCACCGAGATCGTGTACCGCGCGCTCGGCGAGGCGCTCCCGGGGCGCGTGGTCGCCGGAAGCGGCGGCACGCCGGCGACGATGCAGGTGTTCTACGGCAAGCGCGGGGACGGCGAGCCGTTTCACACCGTGCTGATTCGCGGCGGCGGCCTGGGCGCGGGCGCGGGGCGCGATGGCGAAGGCTGCTTCATCTTCCCGGCGAACGGCGCCAACACGCCGGTCGAGATCCTCGAGAGCGATTCGCCGCTCATCGTCGAGCGGCGCGAGCTTCTTCCCGATTCCGGCGGCCCGGGGAAGCAGCGCGGCGCGCTCGGCCGGCGCGAAGTGTTTCGCGTGCCCGATGACGCCTACGCGCCGCGCCCGCCGGTGAACCTCGCGATCCAGTCGGGGCGCTTTCGCCTGCCGCCCGAGGGACTCTTCGGGGGAAGATCGGGCGCGAAGGCGCAGTTTCTGGTGAACGGCAAACCGGGAAATCCCTATGGGCTCACGCGCCTTCGTCCGGGCGACGTCGTCGTCATGGACGCGGCGGGCGGCGGCGGCTACGGCGACCCGCGCGCGCGCGACCGCGAAGCCCTCGAGCGCGACCTGCGCGAAGGCAAAGTCACCCGCCCCCGCGACTACCAATTGGGGTCGGAGTAAAGGGGGTCGGAGTAAAGGGGGTCGGAGTAAACGGGGTCAGAGTAACTTTTTCTCCGCTTGCGCGTTGTAGCTGCCATGGAGACCTGGAACACAGTCCCGCCATGGCGCGACCGCTACGATTAGCCCTACCCGGGGTTCCGCTGCACGTCATCCAGCGCGGCAACAATCGCGCGCGGTGCTTCTTTGAGGATGACGACTGCCGGCTGTACCTGGATTGCCTGCGCAGGGGCTCGGCGAAGTTCGGCTGCACGGTACACGCGTACGTGCTCATGACCAACCACGTGCATCTGCTGGTCACGCCGGGCGAGGCGCGCGCCATTTCGCAGCTGATCCAGTGGATCGGCCGCCGTTACGTCCGCATAGTCAATAAGCGCGACCAGCGCAGCGGGACCCTGTGGGAAGGCCGCTTCAGGTCCTCGCTCGTCGATCGCGAGCGTTACTTTCTCGCCTGTCAGCGGTACATCGAGCTCAATCCGGTGAGGGCTGGGATGGTGCGGCAGGCACGCGATTACCCCTGGTCGAGTCACAGGCATTACGTCGATGGCGGCAGGGATCCGTTGCTCGTCCCCCACGAGAGCTACCTTGGGCTGGGCGAGACGCCGGCCGATCGCCGAGCGGCCTACCAACTGCTTTGCGCGTGCGAACTCGACGAGACGGTGCTGGAGAGCATCCGATCATCCGCGGCCAAGGGGCGCCCTTTCGGATCGGGATACTTCAAGGCTCGCGTTGAGGCCGTTTCCGGTCGGCGGGCACGGTCAGGAAAGCGTCCGCCGCAGGACCTGCAAACCAGCAAAGATGCGCAGGCAGCTTTACTCTGACCCCTTTTACTCTGACCCCATTTACTCTGATCCCCTTTGCGGGAGCACGGGGCGCAGCTCGCGGTGCGCGCGGCGCAGGACTTCTTCGGTGGTGGCCCAGTCGATGCACGGATCGGTGACCGAGACGCCGTAGCGGAGCGTCGAAAGATCCGCCGGGATCGGCTGGCTGCCGGCTTCCAGGTTCGACTCCAGCATCATGCCGACGATCGAGCGGTTGCCCTCGAGGATCTGGTGCACGCAGTCGGCGAAGACGAGCGGCTGCAGCGTGTGGTCCTTCATCGAATTGGCGTGCGAGCAGTCGATCACGATGTTCGGCGCAAGCTTCGCGCGTGCGAGTGCCGCTTCCGCGAGCCGCACGCTCACGGTGTCGTAGTTCGGCCGCCCGCCCCCGCCGCGTAGCACGAGGTGCCCGTAGCGGTTGCCCCTGGAGCGGATGACGCTCGTCTTCCCGGCCGCGTTCACCCCGAGAAAGCCGTGCGCAAGCGCCGCCGACTGGATCGCGTTCACCGCCACCTCCAGCCCGCCGTCGGTGCCGTTCTTGAACCCCACCGGCGCCGAGAGCCCGCTTGCCATCTCGCGGTGGGTCTGCGACTCGGTGGTGCGCGCGCCGATCGCGTACCAGGAAATGAGTTCCGACAGATACTGCGGGCAGATCGGGTCGAGCGCCTCGGAAGCGGTCGGCAGGCCCATCTCGGCAAGCTGCATCAGAAGCTCCCGCGCGCGCGCGATCCCCTCGTCGATGCGGAACGAGTCGTCCATGCGCGGATCGTTCACGAACCCCTTCCAGCCAAGCGACGTGCGCGGCTTCTCGAAATACACCCGCATCACGAGGACGAGCGTCTCGCGCACTTCGTCGGCGAGGCGCTTCAGGCGCCGCGCGTAGTCGAGCGCCGCTGCCGGGTCGTGGATCGAGCACGGCCCGACAATGATGAAAAGCCGCGGGTCTTTTCGCTCGAGGATCGCGCGGATCGCGTTGCGGCCAGCGAGGATCGTTTCGGCGGCGGCATCGGTAAGCGGCAGGCGCTCCTGCACTTCCTCCGGCGACGGAATCTCGACCATCGCCTCGACGTTGACGTTGTCGAGCAGCGCTTCGAGCGGGCTGCGGCGTGGATTCATGTCCAAAGGGTACACTACGGCGCGAGGAAAACATCCATGTCCGTAGCGCACCGCACCGGCACCTGCACCTCCGCCGACGTCACCCTCTCCTACCGCCGCCTTTCATTGGGGTCAGAGTCATTGGGGTCAGAGTCATTGGGGTCGGAGTACTTTTACTCTGACCCCTTTTACTCCGACCCCAATGTTGTTTTTGTGCACGGGCTGTCGTATTTTTCGTACGACTGGCTGGAAGTGGCGGCTGCGCTTGCGTCAGACCGCGAGTGCGTCGCGATGGACATGCGCGGCTTCGGCGACTCGGCCTGGAGCGCGGCAAAGGACTACAGCGTGCCGACGATGGCGCGCGACATCGCCAATCTGCTCGATCACCTCGGCTGGAAGCGCGCCGTGCTCGTCGCGCACTCGATGGGCGCTCGAAACGCCGCTTACCTCGCCGCGACCGAGCCGCAGCGCATCGCCGCGCTCATCCTCGTCGATTACTCCCCCGAGAACGCGCCCGCCGGCTCCAGGCGCGTCGCCCAAACCGTCGCCCGTGCGCCCGACCTTTTCCCCACCATCGAAGACGCGATGCGCCATTTCAACGCACGCGCAGCCCAGCGCGAGCGTTTCGAGGCGTACCTCAGACCCGTCCCCGGCGGCTACGCGATCAAGCGCGATCCGTATTTTCGCGACCAGTTCCGCCGCGCGCTCGAAACCGGCGAGCGCCCCAGGCTCGGCGTCGACATGTGGCAGATCCTTGCTGCGATCACCTGCCCGACGCTTGTGCTGCGCGGCTCCCGCTCGGATCTCTTCGCCGCCGAGACCGTCGCCAAGATGCGCGCCGCCAACCCGCGCTTCACTGTCATCGAAGTGGACGCCCCGCACAACGTGCACGGCGAGAATCCGGACGGGTTTCTTGCCGCGGTGAAACCGTTCCTTGCCTCGCTCAAGGAGACCCGCCATGAGCAAACCGCCTGAGCGCGCGGCTGCCTCACCCTCAGAACCACGCACCCGCGGCATCGACCACCTCGCGATCGTCACCGACGACATGCCGACCGCGATGGACTTCTACACGCGCGTGATGGGCTTTCGGCTCCTGCACGTGCGCCGCGTCCCCTACGAGCAGGACCGCTGGCAGCCGCCCTACGACAACCTGCGGCACTATTTCTTCGACATGGGCAACGATTCGCTCTTTGCGATCTTCGAGTATCCGAAGGGGCTGCCGAAGCAGAACCGCGACCACGTCGGCGGCATGCAGCACGTGGCGTTTCACGTCCCCGCGGACCGGTTCGATGCCATGATCGCGCACGTGAAGGGCTGCGGCGTCGACGTGATCGGCCCGGTGCCGCTCGGCGGGCGCTTCTGGTCGGCGTACTTCCTCGACCCGTTCGGCA
>CAZXAR010000078.1:0-13480 GCA_964638135.1 uncultured Enterobacteriaceae bacterium
GTGATCGACCAGTTCATCAGCTCGGGCGAGCAGAAATGGGGCCGCATCTGCGGGCTGGTGATGCTGCTCCCGCACGGCTACGAAGGCCAGGGACCGGAGCATTCCTCGGCGCGGCTCGAGCGGTTCATGCAGCTCTGCGCCGAATACAACATCCAGGTGTGCGCGCCCTCGAATGCGGCGCAGATCTTCCACCTGCTGCGGCGTCAGATGCTGCGGCCGTTGCGCAAGCCGCTTGTCGTCATGACGCCGAAATCGTTGCTGCGGGCAAAGGACGCCGCCTCGCGGCTCGCGGATCTCGTTTCCGGGGAATTCGAGACGGTGATCGGCGACGTCGGGAAGCTGGACCCGGCCCGGGTGCGCCGCGTGGTGGTGTGCAGCGGCAAGGTCTACTACGACCTCGCTGCAGCCCGCAGCGAAAGGCGCGCCAGCGACGTTGCGATCCTGCGCCTGGAGCAGCTCTATCCGTTCCCGCACCGGCGCTTCGAGGAGGAACTCAACCGCTATCCCAGGGCAAAGGAGGTGGTGTGGTGCCAGGAAGAGCCCGGGAACCAGGGCGCGTGGCATCGCATCCAGCATTACCTGCTGCGCCACATGCGGCCGGACCAGATCCTGAGCTATGCGCTGCGACCGTCGTCCTCGTCCCCCGCGGTCGGCTACATGGCGCTCCACGTCGAGCAGCAGAAAGCGCTCGTCGCGGCCGCGTTCCGCGACAAGATCCGCAAGGACGAAATGCTGCACCCCGCGGGGCAGTCATAGACCATGCTGGTCGAAGTCAGGATACCGCAGCTCTCGGAGTCGGTCGCCGAAGCGACGCTGCTCGAATGGCACAAGCAGGAAGGCGAGCCGGTAACGCGCGACGAAAACCTGATCGACATCGAAACCGACAAGGTGGTGCTCGAGCTGCCCGCTCCCGCCGACGGCGTCCTGGTCAAAGTGATCAAGAACAGCCGCGCGACGGTCGTGTCCGGCGAGGTCATTGCCACGATCGACACCGAGGCCAAAGCCGGAGTTTCATCGATCGCGGCCGTGGCCGTTCCTGCCACGGCTCCGAAACAGGACGTTCGCGTGGCGCGGTCTGCTCCGCCCGTGATGCCCGCGGCGCAGAAGCTCGCCGCCGAGAAGGGGATCGATCCGGCCAAGATCCAGGGCTCGGGACGCGACGGGCGGGTCACCAAGGCCGATGTGCTCGAACACATGGCAAGGCCCGGCTCCTACGCGGCAGTGCCGCCGCCCCCGGCGCCGCCGCCGGCGGCAAAACCGGCGCTGCCGCAGCCGCGCGCGCCGGTGAATATCGAGGAACTGCTCGCGGGTCGCCCCGAGCAGCGGGTGCCGATGTCGCGCCTGCGCCAGCGCGTCGCCGAACGGCTCGTCGAATCGCAGGCGACGGCCGCGATCCTGACTACGTTCAACGAAGTCAACATGCAGCCGGTCATGGCATTGCGCAGGAAGTACCAGGAGCGGTTCGAAAAAGAACACGGCGTGCGCCTCGGGTTCATGTCGTTCTTCGTCAAGGCGGTGGTGCACGCGCTCAAGCGTTTTCCGATCGTCAATGCATCGGTGGACGGCACCGACATCGTCTATCACGGCTATTTCGATATCGGGGTCGCCGTGGGCAGCCCGCGCGGGCTGGTGGTGCCGGTGCTGCGCAACTGCGACCAGCTTTCGTTCGCGGCGATCGAGAAACAGATCGCGGATTTCGGCAAGCGCGCGCAGGACGGCAAGCTCGCGATCGAGGAACTCACCGGCGGCACGTTCTCGATCTCGAACGGCGGCGTGTTCGGCTCGATGCTCTCGACGCCGATCATCAATCCGCCGCAGTCGGCGATCCTGGGCGTGCACGCGACCAAGGACCGCGCGGTGGTGGAGGACGGCCAGATCGTGATCCGGCCGATGAATTACCTCGCGCTTTCGTACGATCACCGGATCATCGACGGCCGCGAGGCGGTGCTGTTCCTGGTCGCGATCAAGGAAGCGCTCGAGGATCCGGCGCGGCTCGTGCTGGAGATCTGATGGCGCGATCGTTCGACGTCGCGGTGATCGGCGCCGGCCCTGCGGGCTACGTGGCGGCGATCCGGGCCGCGCAGCTGGGGCTCGCGACCGCGTGCATCGAGAAATGGAAGAACCCGGACGGGCAATACGCGCTCGGCGGGACCTGCCTCAATGTCGGCTGCATCCCCTCCAAGGCGCTGCTCGAATCCTCGGAAAACTACGAGCGCGCGCAGCACAAGCTGAAGGCGCACGGGATCCAGGTGAGCGGGGTCGGGTTCGACCTGCGGCAGATGCTCGAGCGCAAGGACCAGATCGTGCGCAAGATGACTGCGGGGATCGCCGGGCTGTTCAAGAAGAACAAGGTCACGTGGCTGCAGGGCCATGGCCGGTTCGTCTCCGGCGGCACCACGTGGAAGCTCGAAGTGAAAGGCGAACAGGGCACCGAAACGCTCGAGGCGAGGAACGTCATCATCGCCACCGGCTCGTGCGCGCGGCACTTGCCGGACGTGCCGGTGGACAACCGCATCGTGTGCGACAACGAAGGCGCGCTCGCCTTCGATTCGGTTCCGGCGCGGCTCGGCGTGATCGGCGCCGGGGTGATCGGCCTGGAGCTGGGCAGCGTCTGGCGCCGCCTGGGGTCCGAAGTGAAGATCCTGGAAGCGCTGCCGGATTTCCTCGGCGTCGCGGACGAGTCGGTGGCGAAGGAAGCCTGGCGGATCTTCACCGGCGAGCGTGGCCTTTCGATCGAACTGGGCGCAAGGGTCGGTGCCGTGACCCGCACCCGCAAGGGAGTCTCGGTCGCCTACGAAACCGCCAACGGAAAGGCGGCGACGCTCGAGTGCGACCGGCTCATCGTCTCGATCGGCCGCGCGCCGAACACCGAAGGGCTCGGCGCCGAAAACGTCGGCCTGCGGATCGACGAACGGGGCTTCGTCGAAGTGGACAAGAACTGCCGCGCCAGCCTGCCGCGGGTGTACGCGGTGGGCGACGTGGTGCGCGGGCCGATGCTCGCGCACAAAGGCGAGGACGAGGGCGTGATGGTCGCCGAGATCATCGCCGGCCAGCACGGGCATGTGAACTACGACGCGATTCCCTGGGTCATGTACACCATGCCCGAGATCGCGTGGGTCGGAAAGACCGAGCAGCAGCTCAGGGCCGAGGGCGTCGCGTACCGCGCCGGGCGCTTTCCGTTCGCCTACAACGGCCGCGCCCTCGGCCGCGACGAAGCCGAGGGCTTCATCAAGATCCTGGCCGATGCCCGGACCGACCGAATTCTCGGCGTCCACGCGATCGGCAGCCTCGCATCCGAACTGATCGCGGAGGCCGTGGTGGCGATCGAATTCGGCGCGTCCTCGGAGGACATCGCGCGCATCTGCCACGCGCACCCGTCGATGTCGGAAGTGATGCGCGAGGCGGCGCTCGCGGTGGACAAGCGCAGCTTGAACGGATAGGCGAGTCGGCGGCTGCAGGCTTTACCGCGTTGGCGGGTTCAGGAACGCATTGTGGCAACGCGCATTTCAACGAAGCTATCTCGGCGGGCAGGGTGATCACGAAAGAGCAGTATCTGAGCGACGCACCCGCTGCCGGCAGCGACTGAAACGGCGCAGAAGCGGACGGAGAGCGATCATGGGCAGGAAAGTTTTCGCGACAATGGCGTTTGCGTTGACGGCGTTGCTGCAGGGGTGCGGCTACAACGACCTGCAATCGACCGACGAGCAGATCAAGGCGGCGTGGGCGGAAGTGCTCAACCAGTACCAGCGCCGCGTAGATCTGATCCCGAATCTCGTCGAGACGGTGAAGGGCTTTGCAGCGCAGGAGCAGCAGGTGCTGCTCGGTGTGACACAGGCGCGCTCCCGCGTGGGGTCGATCCAGGCGACGCCGGAACTCGTCAACGACCCTCAGGCGTTTGCCCGCTTCCAGGAAGCGCAGGGCGCCTTGTCCTCGGCGCTCTCAAGGCTGCTGCTGGTGGCCGAGAACTATCCGCAGCTCAAGTCGGATAAGAATTTCCGCGATCTGCAGGCGCAACTCGAAGGCACGGAAAACCGGATCGCGGTGGCGCGCAACCGTTTCATCAAGGCGGTGCGCGAGTACAACGTCGTCGTGCGCCAGTTCCCCAGCAACCTGACCGCGATGCTGTTCGGTTTCAAGGAGAAGGCCCAGTTCACGGTCGAGAACGAGAAAGCGATCAGCAAGCCGCCAAAGGTCGATTTCAGCAAACCGGCGCCGGCGGAAAAGTAACGCGGTGAGCTTTGTTTCTTCCACCCGGCCCCCGGCCTGGAGAAGATGGTTTTTCCCGGTCGTTCTCCTCCTGGCGTCCCTGCTGCTTGCAGGGGCGGGTGCTGAAGTCGCAGTACCGCCGCTGAAAGCGCGCGTCACCGATCTCACCAACACACTCAGTCCACAGCAGCGCGACGCGCTCGAGCAGAAGCTCGCCGCGTTCGAAGCGGCCAAGGGTAGCCAGATCGCCGTTCTGATCGTGCCGACCACGCAGCCGGAAGCGATCGAGCAGTATTCGATTCGCGTAGTCGAGCAGTGGAAACTGGGTCGCAAGGGAGTGGACGACGGCGCGCTGCTGCTCGTCGCCAAGGACGACCGCAAGATGCGGCTCGAAGTCGGGCGGGGTCTGGAAGGCGCCGTGCCCGACGCGGTGGCGAAGCGCATCACTGCCGACATCATCGCCCCTTACTTCAAGAAGGGCGATTTCGCGGGCGGCATCAGCGCCGGCGTCGAGCGCCTGATCAAGGTCGTGGAGGGCGAGCCGCTGCCCGAGCCGGCGGGCAAATCCCAACCCCCAAGGCGCAAATGGGAGGACTCCGATTCGATCGCCATCGGCCTGGTCGTGGTCACCGCGATCACGGCGATGGTGATCGGCGGCTTTCTGCGCGCCAGGATCGGCCTTTTCGGCTGTGCGGCAGGCTCCGCGGTGCTCGCGGGCGCTGCCGGCGGCACCGTCTGGGCGATTACCGAAGCGGTGGATTACGGCATCTTGCTCGCGATCGTCACCCTCTTCTTGGCCCTATTTGGCGGTGCGCTCCGCGGCGACGGCGGCAGCGGCAGCGGATGGTCGTGGGCCTGGCTCGGCCGTTTCGGCGCCTCCGTGGGGCTCGGAGGCGCCATCGGCGGCGCCGCCTGGGCGATCACTCAAGCGGTGGAGGCCGGCATTTTCTTCGCGATCGTCGGCTTCATCTTGGGCATGGGTGGCTTCAGCGGCGCCTTGAGAGGCGCCTTCAGCGGCGGCTCGTCGTCCGGGCGAGGCTGGTCCGGCGGCGGCTCGGGCGGCGGCTTCAGCGGCGGCGGTGGCGATTTCGGCGGCGGCGGCGCATCGAGCAGCTGGTAGCTGCAATGCGCGACGCCAGGGGTGCAAAGGGAACAGAGCACGCACAGGGGGTTCGAGGCCTATGGAGATCAAGCGCATCATCAAGCATCTGGTTGCTCCGCGTTGGGCCGTCACCCGCATGTTCCCCGCGGCGGCCATGAAAGCGATCGAGAACGCGATCCGCGAATCGGAGCGCTCGCATGACGGCGAGCTGCGCTTCGCCGTCGAGGGCGGCCTGAAGCTCTGGTTGCTGCTGCACGAACGGACGCCGCGGGCGCGGGCGATCGAGTTGTTCGCGCAGCTCAGGGTGTGGGACACCGAACGCAACAGCGGCGTGCTGATCTACGTGCAGGCGGTGGACCGCCACATCGAAATCGTCGCCGATCGCGGCATCAACGCGAAAGTGGAGCAGCGGCAATGGGACGCGATCGCCGGCCGCATGCAAACGGAGTTTCGTGCGCAACGCTATGAGGCCGGCGCGATCGAAGGCATCCGTGAGATCACCGCGCTGCTGGCGCGGCACTTTCCCCCGACCGGCGCCAATCCGGACGAACTGGCCGACGCGCCGGTCGCTCTCTAGGGTCCTGCGGTCCCGGGCGTAGATGAAAACAGGATTTCTGCGCGTGCTCTGGCTGGCGATTCTCGTCGCGTTGGCGCATGCCGCAACCGACATCCCGGCGTTCACGCCCAATGTCGTCGATCCGAATTCCTACCTGACGGAGGCGGAAAAAGACGAAGTCAATCGACTCATTCAGGATGTGCGCGCGCGTGCCGACATCCATGCCGCCGTCTACCTCCTGCCGGCGCTCGGCGATGAAAGCATCGAGGCTCTCGCCGAGCGCACATTCAGGAAGTGGGCTCTCGGTCAGGCCGGCAAGGACAACGGTCTTCTCGTCGTTCTCGCGATGGACGACCGCAAGATGCGCATCGAAACGGGGTACGGTCTCGAGGGCGACATTCCCGATGTCGCGGCACTCCGTGTCCTCGATGAACGGCTGCGGCCGTTTTTGCGAATGAATCAAATCAAGAACGGGCTCGTGAGTGCGCTCGTCGCCCTCGCTCAACAGAGAAACAAGGATTACGTAGCGGGCGCGGAGTTTCAGGCGCCGGCCCTGCCCGCCGTCGAAACTCCCGATGAGGAACCAACAGATCTCGCGCGCGGGTTCGTCTGGTGGGGCGTGTTCGCGTTCATGGTGCTTGGAGTCCATCCGTTCTGGGCTCGCTCGGTGGGCAGAAACAAAATGAAACTGATCGCCGCCGATCCGAAGCTCGGTTCGAACGTTTCGCTCGCGCCATCGGAACGGTCGTTGTTCAAGGCGTTCATCGCCGGCTGGCCGGTCAAGCTGTTCTTGATCGTGAATCCCGGCATTTTCATCTTTCTCTTGGCGATGATCGGAGTGATCGGCCCGGTACTGGATATTCCGTTCGCCGTCGGCGTTCCCGTGTTCTTGGGCTTCATCTACTGGCTCGCCACCAAGAAGTACGCGAGCCTGGAGGTGTTCCGAAAAGTTCTCGCCGAGGAAGCGGCAAAATACGAAGCGCGCATGAAACGCCTCGTCGAAATCGGTCACGCCGCGCGCCAACCCGACGGACGATACGCCTTCACCGAGGCCTATTACGAGAGTGAACGCAGTCGCGCAGAATCGAGCTCCTCGTCGAGTTCGTCGTCGAGCTCTTCCGGCGGTGGCAGCTCTGGCGGCGGCGGCGCAAGCTCGAGCTGGTAGGATGGGGGAGGCATTGTCATGGGCGCAGATGTCACGACCGAAGGCGACAACCGGCGCCTGAACGATCTCGTTCGCGTTCTGCATGAAGGTGGAAACCTACGGTAGGATGAGCTTGGCCATGTCGTTCTCCCAGGATCTGTACTTGAAGGCGCTCACCTTCGCGGCGCGCGCGCATGGCGAGCAGAAGACGCCGTTCGGCCATCCCTACATCGTTCATGTCTCGTCGGTCGCGATGGAGGTGATGGTGGCCCTGCGAGCGGAGCCGGGCGGCGATGAGGATCTGGCGCTCGTGTGCGCGCTGCTCCACGACGTGGTCGAGGACACGAGCACAACCCCGAGCGAGCTGGAGGCCGCGTTCGGTCGGCACGTGGCCGACGGTGTGTCGGCGCTGACGAAGAATCCAACGCTCGGCAAGCCGGCGGCGATGCGGGACAGCCTCGAGCGGATCCTGCGCCAGCCGGCCGAAGTCGCGATGGTGAAGCTCGCCGACCGGATCACCAACCTCGCGCCACCGCCGCCCCAGTGGACGGCGGAGAAGGTTTCGGCATACCGCGGGGAGGCAATCCTGATCGCCGACACTCTCGGCGCAGCGAGTGCGTTGTTGGCGGAGCGTCTGCGCCAGCGGATCGAGCGCTACGGGCGGTGACCCCGCGCTGACGCCGGGCGAACCCTTGTTTCTCGCGCTCCGGCCGGTCTGCGTCCGACAAAGCGGCCGGGGAAGCTGAGCAAAAAATGTTGATGGATCCGCTCCTCGTAAGACGGCCACGGGGCGCGCAGTTCGTGCAGGCGATCGGCATTCCCGCGCCGGGACTCGATGCGCCACGCCAGATCCTGCACATCGCGACCGGGGTGGGCAGATTCACTGCTGCGTCTGGCGATCTGACTCGAAGCGAGGTTTGTCACATCCGTTCCGAAAACGAAGGTAAGCTCTGAGGCGGGTTTCCTGACGAATCGAAACGTGAAACGGGAGAGCGCATGTCCCGGCCTGAACTGAAGCGGATCCAGTCCATTCGACACGGCGACGCATCCTTGGAGAGGTCGATATCCACGAACAAGTCCTCTCGGGGAATCGCGATGACAACCACTGCGGCGTTCCTCGCTTCAGCCATGGCCGCCGGTTCGCTCGGCGCGCAGGGGTTGCCCGCTCTGACCGATGAATTGCTGAAGCAGGCAAGTGCCGCGCTGCACGTGGACGTGCAGACCGGCCGCGTGACGGGCATCACCAGCAGCGGTCCGGTAGCGGAAGTCGGTGCGAAGATCGTCGACGTGTTGTTTGGAGACTACGCCGCAGGCGAATGGATCGCCTACACGCAGCGCGTCGAGGGCGAATACGTCAAACCTGCCGTGAGCCAGCGCCTCGTGCTGCTCCGGCGCGACGGCGATCGCGGCACGCTGCTCGATGCGGACTTCTCGCCCACGGCGCGCGATGCGCTGGTGCGGCAACTTGCCGAGTTCCGGCGCAAGGCCGAGCTGCTGACGGGCGAGATGCACGTGCCCGATTACCTGCTGCGCTCCGCGAACAACACCTTGCTGCATGTCGAGATCCAGAAGACGGCGCCGTTCGACCGCGGCCGCGGCAACCTGAGCGCCACGCACACCGCGACGGTACGCAGCACCGTGCAGGGCGATTTCAAGCCCGGGCAGACGGTGGAATTCATCGAAGAGAGCCGGCGCAGCAAGCGCTTCGAGCCGCCGATCAACCCGCAACGCATCGTGCTGCTGACGTACACGCGATCGGTGCAGGACGGGCAGATGAAGTGGTGGCTGCACGAGCGGGTGAACTACGGCTACACCGAGGCCGGGCTCAGGACACTGCAGAGCGATGTCGCGCGCGTGCGCGCAGCGCAGGCGGAGAAAGCAGCCCGGGAAGCGCGCAAGTAACCGGTCGGCGCACCCGAACACGCTGTCCCACAACCGTAAGACCCGCGCTGCTCGACACCCAAGTTGCCGTGAGGAAAGCACTGACATGGATCGGGATCGCGCTCGCGGTACTGGTGGCGGCACCGCTTCTCGTCGCCATCGCGATCAACCTTCCCGACGAGGACCTCGCACCCGGGGTCGCGGCCTACGGCGAGCCGAGAGCGCCGTCGCTGCCCGAAGCGGAGAACGGCCACTACGCGCTGCTGGCGCTGAACGCTTCCGACGGCGCGGACGCGATGGCCTACGCCAGGGCGTGGATCGCGGAAGCGCGCAGTGCGGCCCGGGAGGATCGTCCGCAGAAGCCTCCGGCGACCCAGCGGGCGCAGCGTCCGACATTGTGCGACCCGAGGACTACGCGGTGCTTCGCCTACGCGTTGAGCAACCGCGCCGAAGCCGAGCAGCAGCTTGAAGCGTTCAAGGAGGACCTTGCCCGCTACGAAAAGCTGCTTGCCTACGGGCGCTACGAGGAAGTGCTCGATTATCGCCTGCGGACCGATTCCGTGTTCCCGCCGTACGGCGCGGCGGTGCAGGCGCAGCGGGCCTACCTTCTGCGAACCGCGCTTGCCGTCGAGGCGGGCCGGTACGAGGAAGCGCTTGCCGCGCTGGAACGCGAACTGGCGTGGCAGCGCGCGTTTCTGAGCGGAACCCGGCTGTTGATCGGCAAGATGGTTGCGGTGGCGAGCACCTGGCGGGACCTGATGTTCATCGCCGAACTGGTCCAGGCGAGACCCGCGGAGATGCGGCCGTTCGCGGCACGATTGCAGGCATTGCTCGCGCCGCTCGATGGGGTGGTGAAGACGCAGGCCGTTCTCGAGATCGAATTCGGGTTCGCCAAGGCGGCGTTCGACGAACTGGCCTCCGGCCGCAGCGAGCTCACATCGTTCCCCGAGCGCATCGTGATCGCGCTATTCTTCAAACGCAACGCGACGCTGAATCGTGCGGCTCAGCATTTTGCGTTTCTCTCGGCTTCGGTATTCGAACAGCCTGCGCATCGGGTGGAGACGGGTTGGGAGGCGTTTTCGAAGGCGTGGCTCGATCGTCCGTTGTGGGATTTCCTCTACAACCCCGCGGGAAAAGTCATGCTCGAGAGCGGGAACCCCGGCTGGAGGGATTACCCGTATCGCGCTCACGATCTGGTGGCGCTCCATCGTCTGGTTGCGCTGCGCGTCGAGCTGCTCGCCGCCGGCGTCGCGCCCGAGCAAGTGCCGCTGGCACTCGCGGCAACTGCCGAACGGCTGCGCGACCCGTACACCCTGAAGCCCATGCGCTGGGACGCCGAAAAGAGGCGCATTTATTTCGAGGCGAGGAGCAAGCACACCCGGGCGCTCGCACATGGCGTTGAGAAGGGCAATGTCTATCTGGAGCTGTAGTCCGCGAGGAGCAGGCCGATGCGGCGCGACGCTTCGCGTGGCTCGCGGGAGCCGGCTGCACGAGATGCAGAGCGCGGACTACTTGCGCTCGGAACGCAGGAGCGAGCATGGATAAGTTCAAGGCATACCGCATCACGCAGCAGGAAAAGGGCGTACAGGCAGAATTCGTCGACCTGTCGCTCGATGCGCTCGACCCCGGGGAGGTCGTGGTGCGCGTCGCCTATTCCGACGTCAACTACAAGGACGCGCTCGCCGCGACCGGCAAGGGCAGGATCCTGCTGCGGCCGGCGTGCGTCGGCGGGATCGACTTTTCCGGCACGGTCGTGGCCTCGAGCGACGCGCGCTTTGCCAAGGGCGACGCCGTGCTCGCCACGGGCTACGACCTCGGGGTCAAGCATCACGGCGGCTACGCGGAGTACGCGCGCGTGCCGGCCGACTGGCTGGTCCGGATCCCGCAGGGGATGTCGCTGTGGGAGGCGATGGCATTCGGCACCGCGGGCTTCACCGCCGGGCTCGGCATCGTGCGCATGGAGGCGAACGGCCTCGATCCGCGGAACGGGCCGGTAATTGTCTCCGGGGCGACAGGCGGCGTGGGCTCGGTCGCGATAGATTCGCTGGCGCGCCTCGGGTATCACGTCGTGGCGCTGACCGGCAAGGCAGCCGAAACGGAGTACCTGCTGAGAATCGGGGCGAAAGAGGTGAAATTGCGCAGCGAACTCGACCTCGCGAAGATCAAGCCGCTCGACCGCGCGACATGGGCGGGCGCGGTGGACAATCTCGGCGGCGAAGTGCTGGCATGGATGGCGAGCACGATGAAAGTCGGCGGCACCATCGCGTCGATCGGGCTTGCCGCCGGCCACACGCTGAGCACGACCGTGATGCCGTTCATCCTGAGGGGCGTCTCGCTGCTCGGAATCGATTCGGTGAATTGCCCGATGCCGCTGCGCGAGCAGGTCTGGAAGCGCCTCGCGACCGACATGCGCCCCGCTCACCTGAAGGAGCTGGCGCGCACGATTCCGTTCGACGAGCTGCCGAAGGCGTTCGACGATTTCATCGCGGCCCGCGTCCGGGGCCGGACCGTGGTCGACCTGAGCCCGTAAAGGTCGCGTACGCGCAGGGGCGGACGATTCTCGCCCCCGCCTAGGGAGAGGAGGATCTGCATGGCAAGCTACAAGGAGTTCCACCGCCGCTCGATCGAGGAGCGCGAGGCGTTCTGGAAGGAAGAGGCGAAACTCGTGCACTGGCACAAGCCGTTTGGCCAGGTGCTCGACTATTCGAGGCCGCCTTTCGCGAAGTGGTTCGTCGGCGGCGAAACCAACCTCTGCTACAACGCCGTGGACCGGCACCTGGCCTCGCGCGGCGAGCAGAAGGCGCTGGTCTGGATCTCGACCGAAGTGGATCAGCAGAGGGCGTTCACCTACCGGGAGCTCCACGCCGAGGTGCAGCGCGCCGCCGCCATGATGCAGTCGCTTGGCGTGAAGCGCGGCGACCGCGTCATCATCTACATGCCGATGATTCCCGAAGCGTGTTTCGCGATCCTCGCCTGCGCCCGCATCGGCGCGATCCACTCGGTGGTGTTCGGAGGGTTCGCGGCGCACAGCCTCGCCGCGCGCATCGACGACGCGAGGCCGAAGCTCATGATCACCGCTGACGGGGGCAGCCGCATGGGCAAGGTGGTGCTGTACAAGTCGCTGGTCGACGAATCGCTGAAGCTGGCCAAGTCGCCGCCCGCGAAAGTCCTGATCTTCCGCAGGGGATTGGATTCCGGCATGCCGGTAGTTCCCGGCCGGGACGTCGATTGGGAGGAACTGAGCAGGCAGCATGCCCGTCCGTCCATTTCCTGCGAGTGGCTCGAGTCGAACGAGCCGTCCTACATCTTGTACACCTCGGGCACGACCGGGCAGCCCAAGGGCGTGCAGCGCGACGTCGGCGGCTACGCGGTGGCGCTCGCGGCGTCGATGAAGTACATCTTCTGCGGCGAGGCCGGCGAAACGATGTTCACCACGTCGGACATCGGCTGGGTGGTGGGGCACTCGTACATCATCTACGGCCCGCTCATCGCCGGGATGACCACGATCCTGTACGAGGGCGTCCCGGTGAGGCCGGACGCCGGCATCTGGTGGAAGATCGTGCACGACCACAAGGTGAGCGTGATGTTCTCGGCGCCGACCGCGATCCGCGTGCTGAAGAAGCAGGATCCGGCGTTCCTGAAGAAATACGACCTCGGCTCGCTCAAGCACCTGTTCCTCGCCGGCGAGCCGCTCGACGAACCGACGCACGTCTGGATCACCGAGGGCCTTGGCCGGCCGGTCATCGATCACTACTGGCAGACGGAATCCGGCTGGCCGCTGCTCTCCGCGGTGCCCGGGGTCGAGAAGACGAAGATCAAGTTCGGCAGCCCCTCGTTTCCGGTGTACGGCTACGACATCAGGCTCCTGCGCGAGGCCGATGCGAGCGAGGCGGGACCGGACGAGAAGGCGGTGGTCATGATCGAGCCGCCGCTGCCGCCCGGGTTCATGACGACCGTGTGGGGCGACGACGAGCGCTACGTGCAGACCTATTTCACGACGTTCAAGACGAAGCTCGCCTATGCAACCTTCGACTGGGGCATCCGCGACAAGGACGGGTACTACTTCATCCTGGGCCGCACCGACGACGTGATCAACGTCGCCGGGCACCGGATCGGCACGCGCGAAATCGAGGAGGCAGTCAACATGCACGTCAATATCGCCGAATGTGCGGTGGTGGGCGTGGCCGATCCGCTCAAGGGCCAGATGCCGCTTGCGTTCGCCGTCGCCAAGGACACCTCCAAGCTCGGCGCACTCGATGGTCGCAGGCAGCTGGAGAAGGAAGTGATGGAGACGGTCGACCGCCAGCTCGGCGCCATCGCGCGGCCCAAGGCGGTGCATTTCGTGACGCTGCTTCCCAAGACGCGCTCGGGCAAGACGCTGCGTCGCTCGATCCAGGCGCTCGCCGAAGGCCGCGATCCGGGAGATCTCACGACCATCGAGGATCCCGGCGCACTGCAGCAAATCAGGGACGCGCTCGGCGTGTCGTAGCGGAATAGTGGGGCAATCCCCCGAAGGCGAACGATACGCGATCGTTGGAACCTGCGAGGCGCGAGCACGGTCGAGGGCGGGTTGCCGATCGTGATCGGCGGG
>CAZXAR010000079.1:0-13271 GCA_964638135.1 uncultured Enterobacteriaceae bacterium
TTCCAAGGCGCGAACTTCGCGCTCCTCATGAGCTTTTTGGAAACGCAGGGCGTGGTGCATACGCTTTCCAGCCCGCGCATTGCGACCATCAACAACCAGAAGGCGGTTCTCAAGGTCGGCTCGGATGCGCTGTTTGTGACGCGCATCAGCAGTGGCACGGGTGCGGGCGGGACAACGACGGTCACGACGGGCACGGTCAACCAGATTCCGACGTTCGACGTGCAGTCGTTCTTTTCCGGGATCGCGCTTGACGTGACCCCGCGCATCGGCGACGACGACAGCATCGTGCTGCATGTCCGTCCTTCGGTGTCGAGCGTGAGCCAGCAATTGTCCACCTTCAACCTCGGCACGCTCGGCACGTTCACGATTCCGCTGGTGAGCAACCTGATCAGCGAAACCGACAGCGTGATCCGCGCCCAGGACGGCCAGATCGTCGCCATCGGCGGGCTGATGCGCCAGGCGCAGAGCGAGACCCGCAGCCAGGTACCGGGCCTCGGCGACGCGCCGTTCGTCGGCGCGGCGTTCCGCAACACCGCGCAGGCCTCGGAAAAACGCGAGCTGGTGATCCTGCTCAAACCGACGATCGTGCATAGCGACCAGACCTGGGCGAAGAACATCCTCGAATCGCGCGAGCGCGTGCAGTCGATGGACCGTGGATTCTCCTGGGGCGGTCGCTCGGAGGTGTTCGGCACGCAGGCGGAAGAACGCAAACCCTAGCGATCACCGGAATCGAACCATCGCTTGTACGAATCTCACTTCGGATTCCGCGAACTGCCCTTCGGGCTGACGCCCGACCCGAGCTATTTTTTCGCCTGTTCGAGCTACCGCGAGGCGCTCAACACGCTGCTCGTCGCGGCGTTCAACGGCGAAGGGTTCATCAAGATCATCGGCGAAGTGGGCTACGGCAAGACGATGCTCTGCCGGACGTTTCTCGCTACGCTCCAGGATGCCAACGACGCGGGGGAGGACCCTTCGCAGAACCCCGAGTCGAAGGCCAACGGGCGGAAGTTCGTCACCGCGTACCTGCCCAATCCCTATCTCGATCCCAGAGGGCTGCTGCTCGCGCTCGCCGAGGAATTCAGCGTCGCGGTCGATCGGAGCGTGGATCTGCACATGCTCACCAAGGCGGTCACCACGGGCCTGATGGAAATCGCGCGCGAGGGCAAACACGCGCTTGTTTGCCTCGATGAGGTGCAGGCGATGCCGCAGGTCACGCTCGAGGCGATCCGCCTCCTCACCAACCTGGAAACCGAAAAGCGCAAGCTCCTCCAGGTGGTGCTCTTCGGCCAGCCCGAACTCGACCAGAAACTCGAGCAGCAGTCGTCGCGCCAGTTATTGCAGCGGATCACCTTCCAATATACGCTCTACGGGCTGCGCGACGTCGAAGTGGCGGCGTACCTGAGTCATCGCCTGCGCGTCGCCGGCTACGAGAGAGGAAATCTTTTCACCGATGCCGCGATCCGACTGCTGCACCGCTACAGCGGCGGCACGCCGCGGCTGGTGAATATCCTGGCGCACAAGGCATTGATGCTCGCCTACGGAGAGGGCTTGACGGAAATCCGGCCGCGGCTGGTGAGGGCGGCCGCAGAGGACACCCCGGCGGCTCGGCGTCCGGTGGGCTTGCTCGGTTGGTTGGGACGATGACACGACAGCGTTCCGCCCGGGCTTTTCCGGGCGATCTTCCTATTGCGTGGAGCGGGTCATGAGTGCGGCTGCGCGTCCTCTCGCATGGGTGATGCGGGCGCTTTCGATCGCGGCGCTTCTCGCCGCCATCTTCTTCCTGCTCCCGCTCGGATTTGGCTACCTGGACCAGCCCGAAACGAACCGCGTCGTGCGCCGCATCTCGGCAATTGACAAGGCAAGCACCGATTTCGTCCGCTCCGTGGTGCCCTTCAAGCCGGGCGGGCAGGACGTTTCGCGCTGGATTCTCGTACTCCTTGCGTTTGTCCTGAGCCGCATCTTCAGCCGGCTGGCGCGCTCGTTCAGCGCCGAGGAGGAGTTGCGCTTCGACACGCCGGGCGCCGCGGGGCCCAACGGAACGTCCGCGGTCAGCGTGCACGCCGGCGGCATGAAAAGCCGGCAGGCGCTGCTGGAGATCATGGCCGAGACCAAGAAGAAACTCGACTCGATGGAACGCGATCTCGCGTTCCTGTCGATCGACGTGGTCGGTTCGACCGAAATGAAGGTTGGCGAAGACAAGACCAAGATCGAAATGGATTTCCGGGAGTACAAGAAGTTCGTCGACGAGACTGTGCAGTCCCAGGACGCCCTCACCGCGGCGTGGACGCCGGACGGGGTGATGATCTGCTTTCCGACCGTGGAGGCCGCGGTGACCGCCGGGCAGAACGTGATCAACGGCCTGCAGGGCTTCAACAAGACCGTGAAGACGATCAAGGCGAATTTCCGGGTGCGCTGCGGAATCAACGCCGGGCGCGTCTTTTACGACCGCTCGGTGCCGATGGAGCAGATGAGCGACCACGTGATCGACGTCGCGGGGCACGTGCAGAAATATGCGCTGCCCAATACCATAGGGATCGCAAAGCCCGCGCTGAGGCGATTGCAGAGCCGCGAAGGGTTCAAGGCGACCGGCAAGGAAGTCGACGGGCACGAGGTCTATCAATGGTCAAGGCAGTAACCCCATGAGCGTCATCAACAAGATGCTGCAGGACCTCGACAAGCGCGGCGCTGCTGCGCCCGGCGGAGTCGAGGGGACAGCGCAGAGCCCCCCTGCACCGTCGCCCGGGTCGCGGCGGCGCGCCGGTGGGCGGGAAATCGCGGCGTGGGCGCTGGTCGTTCTGCTCGCGGTCGGCGGCGTTTCGGTCGCGTTATGGTTTTGGCCTGAATCCCCGGATGAGGAGCTGAAGAAAGGCCCGCCCGCCCAAGTTGCGGAAGTGAAACCGGCGCCGGCCGCGCAACCCGCACCTGCCGTGCAACCCGCGCCCGCCGCTGTTACGACGAGTGAGCCGAAGCCTGTCGAAGCTCCGCCAAAGCCGGAGGAATCGCCGCCCAAGCCGGAAGTGGCACCATCGAAAGTCGAGGAAATTCCCGCGCCGAAGCCGCCGGCCTCCGCCGCGCCTGCCGCACCCACCGCGACGGCGCCAGCACCGCCCCCGCCAACGCCGCCCCCAGCGCCCGCGTCGCCGCCAAGTGTCGCGAAAACTCCGCCGACTCCCGCACCGGCGGCCGTCGTTGCTCAGGCGAGCGTTGCGCCTCCACCCATGAAGGCGAAACCGGCCGCGCCGAAACCTGCGGCGCCGGTCGAGGAGCCAAAGGTCGAGCGGCGTGCGCCTGAGCGCAAGGAAGGGACGATCACGATCTCGAAGCGTCCGCCCGCCCCGGCGCCTCTGGCGGCGGCGGAAAAAACCGCGCCGAAAGCGCGGCCGAAGGTAGCCGAAGCGAAAGTCGCGCCGCCCGTCGCACGCGAGGTGACAGAACCTCCCGCGAAACCAGCGGCGGCGCCGGAAGGTCCGGTGGCGAGCGTCACGAAACCGGCGCCGGCCGTGGAGGACAAAGGCAGCATCTCGATCGAGAAGCAGGAGTCGTCCCGCGCGGAACTTGCGACGCGCGAGTTCCGCAGCGCGCTGGATCTGATGAATCAGGGACGCGTCGAACTGGCACTCGGCACCTTCGCCGGAGCGCTACGGCTCGATCCGAAGCACGTGGCGGCCCGCCAGACGATGGTCGTGCTGCTCCTCGAGCGGGGACGCCTCGCGGATGCGCAAAGCGTGCTGCGCGATGGGCTTGCCGCGCTTCCGGGACATGTCGAGTGGGCGATGCTGCTGGCGCGCATTCAGGTGGACGCTGGCGATGCGGCGGGGGCGCTCGCAACGCTTGAGCAGGCGCTGCCGCACGCGAAGGATCGGCCCGATTACCACGCGTTCACGGGAACCTTGTTGCAGATGCAGGGCCGCCACAGGGATGCCATAGCTTCCTACGAGATCGCGGTGCGCCTGTCGCCCACCAACGGGCGATGGCTCACGGGCCTCGCGATCTCGCTCGAAGAGGAAAAGCGCGTCCCGGAGGCGCGCGAGGCATACGGCCGCGCACTTGCGACCAGGACGCTTGGGCAGGACCTGCAGGCCTTCGTCGAGCGCAAGCTCGGCCAGCTCCAGTAGACCGGCCGCACCAATGAAAGGGGCCGAATACCGCCGCCAGTCGAAGCGCTACCCCGTGCAGTGGCGGGCGGCGGTGGTGTTCGACGAGTCTCAGGAGAGACCGGTACTGCACGGAAAGACCCAGGACTTGTCCGAAGTAGGGGCGGCGATCTTCAGCAGCCACGGCGACCTGACGGGGTCCGTCGTGACGTTGTTGCTGACGCAGCCCGCGCGCAAGGGCGGCGAGGATCCCGCGGTGCTGAAGCTGAAGGCGCGGGTCACCTCGACGGCGCGAACGCCGGAAATGTCCCAGTACCGGCATGGACTGAGCTTCATCCGCTACCCCGGCGACGGGCTGGACGTTCTCGCCAAGGCGCTGGGCAGCCTTGCGGGCGAATTGCCGCGCGAGGATGCCGGCACTTCGGTAGCGGCGCCGTCGGCCCCTGTGGTCGAGGGCGGCAGGCGCCTCGCGCGACTCAAGGAGTTGGCGCAGGCAAAACTGGCCGAAAGCGAGAGGCTCGACTCGCGAGCCGAGACGAACGCGCGCGTCAACGATGCGCTTGCGAAGGTGCATCGTTACTTCAAGGACCTTGTCGCGCAGCTCAATGCCGTAAAGCCCGCCTATCCAAAGGGGTACGCCATTGCAGGGGTGCCGGAGTTCACCGGGCTTGCCTGGAACGAGGGTCGCGCGGATTTCGACATGCGGGAGGGCGCGCGCGAAGTGCGGTTGTACGACAGGGCGTCGTTGCGCTTTCGACTTTCCGGCGGGAAGGAGATCGAAATCGCGCGCGAATTCCCGGCGACCGAGAAACTGAGGCGCCTGCTGGAGGACTGCGATATCGCGTTCCGGACGCACGACATCCGCAACGACCGCGGCATGATCCAGCGGACCTTGTTCTATTTTCCCTGCGAAGTCAGGGCGAGCCTGCTGCTCCTGGGCAACTACGGCAGCGGCAAGCTGCTGCTACGGGCCCGCAACGTCTCGGGATTCGGCGCCCTGGACCAGATCCTCGCGCCCGAGGCCGTCGACGATGAATCGCTCGACGAGCTCACCGGATACATCCTTGGCGAAGCGAGCCACCTGGGATCGCTGCTTCTGCGCAACGCCTGAACGCCCTCCAGCCCGTTCAATCCTCGATGATTTCGTAATCCGTCGTGATCTCGGCGGTCTTGCCGAGCATGATGGATGCCGAGCAGTACTTGTCGTGCGACAGGCGGATCGCATTTTCCACCAGCGACGCCTTGAGGTTCCTGCCGCGCACCACGAAGTGCATGTGGATTTTCGTGAAGACCTTCGGATCCGCCTCGGCGCGCTGCGCGGATACCTTGACCTCGCAGCCGTTGACGTCCTGACGGCTGCGCTTGAGGATCAGGACGACGTCGTACGCCGTGCAGCCGCCGGTGCCCGCGAGCACCACCTCCATCGGGCGCGGCGCAAGGTTGCGGCCGCCGCCCTCCGGTGCGCCGTCCATCGCGAGCAGGTGATTGCTTCCGGTCTCTGCAAGGAAGGACATGCCTTCGCCAGTCCAGCGGATGTTGCATTCCATATGGAACTCCGATTCAGAGATCTCGTTTTGCTATGCAATAAACAAGTACATGATCAGGCGGCAAGAAAATTCACAAGGAGTGCGTGATGATCAGAAGATTTAAAATTAATCGTTAATAGACAGTATGTTATTAGTAAAGTAGAGCTATTGACCGACCTTATTCTTGAATAAAAGCTCTTTTATTGCATCGCAGCAACAGGTCCATTAGGATGGCGCTGACCTTGAATGTCGCGTTTGCGACGCTTCAAGGGGTTTGTCTCCTCCACCCTCCTCCTTTGGTGGATTCGGCGCAACCCGCAAGGGTTGCGCTCTTTTTTTGTGCAATGTAGCATCCACCCCTTTTCGCAGCAGCGCAGGTCATGAAAACCTACTCGGCCAAGGCCGAAGAAATCAAACCCGGCTGGTTTGTGGTCGATGCGCAGGGCAAGGTGCTCGGGCGCCTCGCTTCGCGGATTGCGGCCCGGCTGCGCGGCAAGCACAAGGCCGAATTCACGCCGCACGTGGACACCGGGGATTTCATCGTCGTGGTGAACGCCGCCAAGGTTCGCGTCACCGGGCGCAAGGCGCTGCGCAAAACCTATTACCGGCACACCACGTACCCGGGCGGGATCCGCGAGACCAGCTTTGCCGAACTGCAGGCGAAGCACCCTACGCGGGCGCTCGAAAAAGCGGTCCGCGGCATGCTGCCGCGGGGGCCGCTTGGCTATGCGATGCTGCGCAAGCTCAAGGTCTACGCGGACGACAAGCACCCCCATTCGGCGCAGCAGCCGAAATCGCTGGAGATCTGAAACCCATGGTAGGCGACTATTACTACGGCACCGGACGGCGCAAGAGCGCCGTGGCGCGCGTGTTCCTCAAGCCCGGCAAGGGCAAGTTCATCGTCAACGGCAAGCCGGTGGACGAGTTCTTCGCGCGCGAGACCGGACGCATGATCGTGCGCCAGCCGCTCGAGACCACCAAGAGCCTCGCGAGCTTCGACGTCACCGTGAACGTGTACGGCGGCGGCGAAAACGGCCAGGCCGGGGCGGTGCGGCACGGCATCGCGCGCGCGCTCATCGAGTATGATGCCAGCTACAAGCCCGCGCTGAAGGCGGCGCGCCTGATCACGCGCGACGCGCGCGAAGTGGAGCGAAAGAAGGTCGGTTTGCACAAGGCGCGGCGGCGCAAGCAGTACTCGAAACGCTAGCTTCGGGACGTTCCAAAGAAAAGCCGCCTGCGGGCGGCTTTTTTGTTCTAGGCTTTTGGGAAGCGCGGTGGGGGTGGCAGCATGATCAAGGCAGGCATCGTCGGGGGCACCGGCTACACGGGGGTGGAGCTGCTGCGGCTGCTCGCCACGCACCCGCAAGTCGAACTCGTCGCGATCACCTCGCGCAAGGAGGCCGGCACGCCGGTGGCGGCGATGTTCCCGAGCCTGCGCGGGCGCGTGTCGCTTGCCTTCAGCGAGCCCGGTCCGGCGAATGTGGAACGATGCGACGTCGTTTTCTTCGCGACGCCGAACGGTGTCGCGATGGGCGAGGCGCGCAGGCTGCTCGAGGCGGGCGCCCGGGTCATCGATCTCTCGGCCGACTTCCGCATTCGCGATGTCGCGGAATGGGAGCGCTGGTACAAGACCGCGCATGCGGCGCCGGATCTTGTCGCCAAGGCGGTCTATGGACTGTGCGAAGTGAACCGCGCGCAGATCCGCGGCGCGCGGCTGGTTGCCAACCCGGGGTGCTATCCGACCGCGGTGCAGCTCGGTTTTCTGCCGGCTCTGGAATCCGGCGCGGTCGATGCGGACCACCTGATCGCGGACGCCAAATCCGGCGTCTCGGGCGCCGGCCGCAAGAGCGAGCAGCACCTCTTGCACGGGGAGGTCTCGGACAACTTTGCGGCCTACGGCGTCACCGGGCACCGCCACTGGCCGGAAATTCGCCAGGGGCTGGCGCAGATCGCCGGGCGCGAGGTAGGCCTCGTATTCACCCCGCACCTCGCGCCGATGATCCGCGGCATCCATGCCACGCTCTACGCGCGGGTCACGCGGGAACTCGATTTTCAGGCGCTCTACGAAAAACGCTACGCGGCCGAGCCGTTCGTCGACGTCCTGCCGGCGGGGAGCCATCCCGACACCCGCTCGGTGCGCGCGGCGAACGTCTGCCGCATCGCGCTCCACCGGCCGCGCGAGAGCGCGGCGCGTGCCGACACGCTGGTCGCGCTCTCGGTGATCGACAATCTCGTCAAGGGCGCCTCGGGACAGGCGGTGCAGAACATGAACATCATGTTCGGATTGCCCGAGGCAACCGGACTGGAGCACGTTCCGGTCGTGCCGTGAAAGCCGCGCGGCTCTGGAAGCTGCGGCAGCGCTTCGGCATCGCCGCGCCGAAGGTGGCGGTCCGGATGGACGTTCCGTGGTACGCGCGCTGGTTCGGGCTTGCGGTTCTTCTCGCCCTCGCGGCGGCGCTCGCGGTGTGGATGTACGACGCCGGGCGGCGCTTTGCCGGCTTCGACCGCAGCGAGGCGGAGCAGGAACTTTCGTCGCTGCGCCGCGATTTCGACGCTGCCCGCACCGAACTCGAGCGCCTGCGCGCGATTGCGAATGCGGCGGACAGCAAGCTCTCGATCGAGCGCACGGCGCAAACAAAGCTCGCGCAGCAGATTCGCGTGCTGGAAGCGGACAACGCGAGGCTGCGCGAGGAACTCGCGATCTTCGAGAGCATTTTTTCGGCGGACGGTCGCGCGCCGGCCCCGCTCGCGATCCGGCGTTTCAAGGTGGAACCCGAGCTGCAGCCGGGCGAATACCGCTACCGCCTCCTGTTGCTCGCCTCCGGGCCGCGGCGCGGCGAATTCAAGGGGCGTTACGAGCTGCTCGTTCGTCTGACCGAAGGCGGCCGGGATGCTATGATGGCGGTACCCGAAGCGCAGGCCCCCAACGCTCCCGGTTTCGGCTTGGAATTCAAGCATATCCAGCGGGTCGAGGGCACTTTCCGGGTGAGCCCCAAGGCGCGTGTGGAAAGCGTGCAGGTGCGTGTGTACGAGGCCGGATCGGAGCAGGCGCGTGCCACCGAAACCGCGCGGCCCGGGTGAAAGGACAGCCATGTTCGGCAGACAGAGCAAACCGCAGAGCAGGATCGACAGCCTGATCGGAGCCAACACCCGGATCGAAGGCAACGTATTCTTCAGCGGGGGACTGCGCATCGATGGCGCGGTGCGCGGCAACGTCCTCGCGCTGCCCGAGCAGCCCGGCACGCTGGTGCTCTCGGAACACGCGCGCATCGACGGCGAGGCGCACGCGGCGCATATCGTGGTCAATGGCGCCATCATTGGGCCGGTTCACGCCTCGGAGACGCTGGAACTGCAGCCCAACGCCACCGTCAAAGGCGACGTGCATTACAAGAGCGTGGAGGTCCACCAGGGGGCGGTCATCGAGGGGCGCCTGGTGCACCAGGACACGGCGGACTCGAAATCGGTCGGGCTCAAGCTTGCATCTTGAAAAAAGGCCCTTTTGACCTCATGGATGGCTGGAAGCGATAATGTTTTCAACGGAATTCAGGAGAGATTCATGAATGCAACCGCCGAAATGCCGGCGCCGTTCGTCTTTACCGACAACGCCGCGGGCAAGGTGAGAGAGCTGATCGAGGAAGAAGGCAATCCGGAACTGAAGCTGCGCGTGTTCGTCTCCGGCGGCGGCTGCTCGGGGTTCCAATACGGCTTCACGTTCGATGAAGTGCAGAACGAGGACGATGCCGTGATGCAGAAAAACGGCGTGACGCTCCTCGTCGACCCGATGAGCTACCAGTACCTGGTGGGCGCCGAAATCGACTACCAGGAAGGCCTCGAGGGCGCGCAGTTCGTGATCAAGAATCCGAACGCCACCACGACCTGCGGCTGCGGCTCGTCGTTTTCCGTCTGACCTACGGCGGGTAAACCGCACCCAGCACGCGCGGCCCCCGCGCACCGGTAACCGAAGGCAGGTTCCCCGGCTCGTTCCGCAGCGTTTGCCGCGCCAGCCAGGCAAACGCGGTCGCCTCAACCAGCTGCGGATGGATTCCGTGCCGGTCGCTCGTTTCCAGTTCGACCGGTCGCAACAGTTCACCCAGGCGCGCCATCAGGGCGCTGTTTCCCGTTCCGCCGCCGCAGGCGATCACGCGCGCAGTCGCCGGGCAGTGCCGCCCGACCGCCTCGGCGATGCTCCGCGCGGTCAATTGGAGTAGCGTCGCCTGCACTGAGCGCGGCTCCAGCGCGTCTCCGAGCCTCGCGCGCAGCCAAACTTCGTTGAAGTGGTCGCGCCCCGTGCTCTTCGGTGGCGGCAACGCGAAGTAGGGCTCCTGCAGCAGCCTCCCGAGGAGTTCGTCGTCGACCCCGCCGCCCGCTGCCCACTCGCCGCCGCGGTCGAAGGGCTCGCCAAGGTGCGCTGCGCACCACGAGTCCATCAGGCAATTGCCTGGGCCGCAGTCGAATCCTGCGACAGAACCGTCCCGCGCGAGGAAGGTGAGGTTCGCAATCCCCCCGAGGTTCAGCACGGTTCGGCTTTCTTCCCGGCTCCCGAAGAGTGCCGCGTGAAACGCGGGCGCAAGCGGCGCCCCCTGACCGCCCGCGGCAACGTCGCGCGAGCGGAAATCCGAGACCACGCGGATCCCCGCAAGCTCGGCAAGCAGCGCCGCATTGCCGATCTGCAGCGTGTAGCCGCGTTCGGGATGGTGGCGCACAGTCTGGCCATGACAGCCGATGGCGCGGATCTGCTGCCGGCGCAATGCGGAGGTCTTCAGCAGGGACGCAACCGCTGCGGCGTAGCAGCGCGCAAGTTCGTTGCCGGTAACCGCGGCGCGTTCGATCTCGTCCTCACCGGGCGTATTGAGCGCTAGCAATTCGGCGCGCAGCGCGGGGTCGAAGGGGTGGTGCGCGCTCGAAGCGATGCGCGGCGAGGGAGGGCCAAATTCGACGAGCACTGCGTCCACCCCGTCGAGGCTTGTCCCCGACATCAGGCCGACGTAGAACTCAAGCTTCACTCAAGCAGCGCGAGGTCGCCCTGGCTGAGCAGGTCCAGGCGCGCGATCAGGGGCTCGGCCTGGGCGCGGAACGCGGCCATCTCGCGCGCGGCCACGGGCTGCGCGGCAGGCAGCGCCACGGCGAGCGGATTGCGCGCCTGTCCGGCGGTCCGGAATTCGTAATGCAGGTGCGGACCGGTCGCCCACCCGGTCTGGCCGACATAGCCGAGGGTCTCTCCCTGCGCGAGCCGCGCACCCCTGTGCAAGCCCCGCACGAACCCGCTCAGGTGCGCGTAGAGCGTCGTGGTTGTGCTCGGATGACGCAGCACGACCACGTTGCCATAGCCACCCTGGCGCCCGACGAATTCGACCACGCCATCGCCCGCCGCGCGCACGCGCGTTCCCGTGGGCGCCGCGTAATCGACGCCGCGATGCGCGCGCCACGAACGCAGGAACGGATGGCGGCGCATGCCGAATCCCGAGCTGACCCGGGAAAATTCAAGAGGCGAGCGCAGGAACGCCTTGCGGAGGCTTTTGCCGTCCGCGGCATAGTAGCCGCCCTTGCCGCCGGCACCCGCGTACCAGAGGGCACGGTAGGTCTTGCCCTGGTTGCGAAATTCCGCCGCGAGCACTCGGCCCGAACGCACCGGACGGCCGTTCAGCGTCTGCATTTCGTAGATCGCGGAGAAACGGTCGCCCTTGCGCAAACCGCGGTGGAAGTCGATGTCGCCGCCGAACACGTCGGCAAGCTGCATCGCGACCGCATCGGACACGCCTGCCGCGTCGGTCGCCGCGAACAGCGACGACCGGATCTCCCCCGAGCGCATCACGACGTGGGTCTCGAACGACGCGCGCACCTCGGTCGCGCGAAAACCGTCGCCATCGCGCCGGATCACGGTCAGCAAATCGCGCGAAGCAAGGAAGTCCATGCCGTGGAGTTCGCCTGCGGCGCCGATCTCCGCGGTCACCGTGGTGCCGGGCCGCAGCCGCCGCAACTCCTTCAGGCGCATGAGTTGCTGCGCTTCGCCTGCCGCAACGCCGAGCCGCGCCAGCATGCCGGTCACGGTCTCGCCCGACTGGAGATGTTCTTCGCGGATGTAGCGCGCAGGCGCCGGGATCACGCGCTCGGCCAAATCGAGGGCGAGCGGCTCGACGAGCGACGCACGGGCAGGTGGAATGTCCGCCGGCCCGGTTTGAATCGTCGCGAACGCGGCGACGATTCCGGACAGCGCAAACGCCGCGAGCGCAGCCACGCGCCTCAGGCGCAATCCCGCCGGTCCTCCGGTTCGATCCATGAATCGTCTAAAATACGTTCTTATTCAGGCGCCTGCCGTTGGGTACGGGAGGCCGGCGCAGTGTAGCAAAGATTGCCCGCCTCGCAAAACCCGAACCAGCACGAAACGCAGGGAATGCAAATGGTGCCGGTGGCAGAAGCCCTGGAGCGCATCAAGCGCGGTTGCGACGAACTGATCACCGAGGAGGAGCTGGTCCGCAAGCTCAAGGCCGGCCGGCCGCTTCGCGTCAAGCTCGGCCTGGATCCGACCGCCCCCGACCTGCATCTCGGCCATACGGTCGTGATCAACAAGCTGCGCGACTTCCAGGAGCTTGGCCACACCGTCCAGTTCCTGATCGGCGATTTCACCGGCATGATCGGCGACCCGACCGGAAAGAACCAGACGCGCCCGCCGCTCTCGCGCGAGCAGATCCTGGAGAACGCGCAGACCTACCGCATGCAGATGGCGCGGATCCTCGATCCGGAGAAGACGCAGGTGCTGTTCAATTCGGAATGGTCCGACAAACTCGGTGCCGAAGGAATGATCCGGCTCGCGGCGCGCTACACGGTCGCGCGGCTGCTGGAGCGCGAGGATTTCAGCAAGCGCTACAAGTCGGGCCAGCCGATCGCGGTCCACGAGCTGCTCTATCCGCTCATGCAGGGCTACGACTCGGTGGCGATGAAGGCCGACGTCGAGCTCGGGGGCACCGATCAGAAATTCAACCTGCTCGTCGGCCGCGAGCTGCAGCGCGACTTCGGCCAGGAGCCGCAATGCATCATCACGATGCCGCTACTGGTGGGGACCGACGGCGTGGAGAAGATGTCCAAGTCGCTAGGCAACTACATCGGAATCACCGAACCGCCGCAGGAGATCTTCGGCAAACTCATGCGCATCTCGGATGAGCTGATGTGGAAATACCTCCACTTACTGTCGTTTGAGCCGACGGCGAGGATCGAAGCCAGGAAAAAGGCCGTGAAGGAGGGCGCCAATCCCCGCGACGTAAAGTTCGATTTCGCGAAGGAAATCGTCGCGCGCTTTCACGGCAAGTCCGCGGCGGAGGCGGCGGCACAGGAATTCAATTCGCGCTTCAGGGACGGTGCGCTGCCAGGGGATATTCCAGAGGTGAATTTGAAGGCGCCGGCCGGCTTGACCACCACCCAGATCCTAAGGCTCTCTGGTCTTGCTCAGAGCTCATCGGAAGCGAACCGGCTCATCGCGCAGGGCGGCGTGAGAATCGACGGCGAGCGCATATCCGATCGAACTAGAGTGTTTGCCACAGGCAGCTACGTCGCACAAGTTGGAAAGCTCAAGATTTACCGTATCAATATCTCATGACCACTCCGCAGTACGAGATCTACGCGGTCAAGTACGCGCACCACGAGCGTACGGCGAGCC
>CAZXAR010000080.1:0-13247 GCA_964638135.1 uncultured Enterobacteriaceae bacterium
CCGGTCTGGCGCGCGCCGAGGAGCACGACCACGGGGGCCGTGCGGAGGGCACGGCTGAGCGCCGCCGCGGCGGCGCGGGGCAGGAAGAGGAAGACGGACGGACCTGGGATTTCCATTGAAGCATGATAATCATTCTTTCAATGATTGTCCATGCTGCGTGGATCGTGCGCGGGCGGTGCGGCGACTGGCGGTCGGACCGCGAGTGAGCCGGCATGCTATGGTGCCGTGAGAAGAGAGGCTCCCTCGCATGCTCGCTGCGCAGATTTCGGCATTCGGTCCGCCGGACAAAGTGATCGAACTGGTGGAACAGCCCGAGCCGGGTGAGCCGGGACCGGGCGAAGTGATCGTAGAGACCGAACTCGTCCCGATCAATCCGGCCGACGTGCTCAACCTCGAAGGCAAGTACGGTGCTGCGCCCCCGAACCTTCCCATGACTCCCGGTGCGGAGGGCGTGGGGCATATCGCCAAAGCGGGCGCCGGTATCAGCCACGTGAAAGTCGGCGACCGCGTGCTTGTGCCCGGTCCGGGAACCTGGCGGGCGCGAATCAAGGCGCCGGCGAAGGTGGTCTTTCCGCTGCCCGCCGGCGTCGATCCGCGACAACTGGCGATGCTGCGGGTGAATCCGCCGACCGCCTGGCTGATGTTGCACGAGATCGTCGCCGTGAAGCCTGGGCAATGGGTGATCCAGAACGCAGCCAACTCCGGGGTCGGGCATTGCCTGATCCGGTTTGCGCGCGAGGAGGGCGTGAAAACGGTGAACGTCGTACGCCGGGAAGAGCTGATCGCGCCGTTGCGGGCGTTCGGTGGCGACGTGGTGCTGGCGGACGGTCCGGACCTCGATGCGCGGGTGCGCGCCGCGATCGGCGATGGCGCGCTGCCGCTTGCGATCGACGCCGTGGGCGGATCGGCGACGCAGCGCCTTGCCCGCTGCGTGAGCGAAGGCGGCACGGTCGTCAATTACGGACTCCTGAGCGGCGAAGCCTGCACGGTGGACGGGCGCGAGACGGTGTTCCGGAACGTCACGTTGCGCGGTTTCTGGCTGCGCCGCTGGTTCATGGAAACCCCGCCCGAGGCGATCGCGGCGCTGTACCGCAAGCTCGCGGGAAAGGTCGCCGACGGAACGCTCGTGGTGGAGGTCGAAGCGGTCTATCCGATCCGCGACATCAAGAAAGCGGTGGCGCATGCGGCGCGCGGCGGCCGATCGGGGAAAATTCTGATGAGCTTCGCCAATGCTTGAGCGCGGTAACAGACTCGCCGCGCAGATCGCGGGATTCGGCGCCTTCCTGCTTGCTTCATCTGCGGCCTTCGGGCAGGGGCCTTGCGGCGCGCCGACGCCGCGGGATTCGGAAGGGCCTTTCTACAAGGCGGGCGCGCCGCTGCGCAGCACGCTTGCAGAGCCCGGCACGAGCGGGGAGCGGCTCATGCTGTCGGGCCGCGTACTGACGCGCGAGTGCAAGCCGGTCGCGAACGCCACGCTCGATTTCTGGCAGACCGACGAACGGGGCGAATACGACAACCAGGGATACCGTTATCGCGGCCGGGTGGCGACCGACGGCGAAGGACGCTACCGCCTCGAAACCATCCTGCCGGGCCTCTATCCCGGCCGGCCGCGCCACATCCACGTCAAGGTGCATGCGCCCGGGGGTGGGCGCGTGCTCACGACGCAGCTTTACTTCCGGGAGCCGCGCGCCGGGGCGCTCGCCGTGAAGACCGAGGCGCGCGACGGCGTCGAGCACGCCGTGTTCGATTTCGTTCTCTAATACAGCGCTCGCGCGAGCTTCCTGCGGTACTCGGACACGAGATCGGGATCGCTTTCCGCAAGATTGAATATGGCGAGCATCTGCTTGCGCGCTTCGCCATCGCGCCACTCGCGGTTGCGGCGCACGATTTCGAGAAGCTCGTCCAGCGCGTCGCGATAGCGGCGCGCCGCGGCGAGGACCCCGGCAAGCGTGAGCCGCGATTCGTGGTCCGAAGGATCGGCCGAGAGCCGGGCCCGCAGATCGCCCTCGGCGGCGCCGCCTCCGGCCGAGCGGGCGAACGCGAGCGCCTGGCGCAGCGTGTCGGCCTTCTCGTCCCAGTCGATGTTCGGCTTCACCGCGGCAAGCAGCCGCTCGGCCTCGTCGAGCCGCCGCTCCTCGATCGCCTGCGCGGCGAGCTCCAGTTCCTGCGGCGGAAGCAGGCGGTCGATGAAGGCGCGCACCTGACCCTCGGGCAGGGCGCCGAGGAAGTGCGCCACCGGCTTGCCGTCCCGGAATGCCATGACGTCGGGAATCGAGCGCACGCCGAACGCCGCCGCGAGCTCGGCATTGTCGTCCGAATTGATCTTGACCAGCCTGAAGCGGCCGGCGTATTCGGCGGCGAGCTTCTCCAGGATCGGCGCGAGGGCACGGCACGGGGCGCACCACGGCGCCCAGAAATCCACGACGACCGGCCGGTCTTTCGAGGATTCGAGGACTTCGCGTTCGAAATTGGCGGCGGTGACGTCCATGGCGCGACCTGAAATGATACTGGGGTAGCGAATGCGATAATTCAAGCCTTTCCGTGCGGAATCCCCCATGACCTACGTCGTCACCGAAGCCTGCATCAAGTGCAAGTACATGGATTGCGTCGAAGTCTGTCCGGTGGACTGCTTCTACGAGGGCGAGAACATGCTCGTCATCCATCCCGACGAATGCATCGACTGCGGCGTCTGCGAACCCGAGTGCCCGCCCAAGGCGATCGTGCCCGACTCGGACGCCCAGGCGGCGAACTGGCTGAAACTCAACACCGAGTACGCGGCGAAGTGGCCCAACATCACGCGCAAGGGCACGCCGCCGCCGGACGCCGACCAGTACAAGGACGAGCAGGACAAGTTCTCGCGGTTCTTTTCGGAAAATCCCGGCAAGGGAGCCTGATGGATCTCACCCCCGAGGAAAGGGGGATTCTCGCGGGAACGCGGGGCGAGGCGGCGAAGCGCGCGCTTGAGTACCAGATGGCGGTGGGCGCGTTCTGGGGCGCCAGGCGCTTCGTGCCGGTCACCAACGTCCACATGATGGGCGATATCGAGGTGATGGGCGACGGCGGCCTGCAATGGCTGCGCTCGGAAGCGCGTCTCGGTGCGCGCTGCATCGTGCCGACGACGACCAACGCGCGCTGCATCGATTTCGCGCACTGCGAGCGGCTCGGGCAGGACGCGGGCGAGGCGGCCAAGGAACGCGAACTGATCGCCTGCCTGCAGGGCATGGACGTGGTCACGACCGACACCTGCATCAATTACCAGACCGTTTACCAGCCTCACCTCGGCGAACGCGTCGCCTGGGGCGACACGGGGACGGTGATCTATGCCAATTCGGTTTTCGGCGCGCGCTCGAACTTCGAGTCCGGGCCGGCAGCGCTCGCGGCGGCGCTCACCGGCCGCACGCCCGAGTACGGTTTTCATCTCGACGAGCATCGCCGGGGCACCTTCACGGTGCAGCTCGATGCGGCGCTCGACGATCTCGCCGACTGGGGCGCGGTCGGGAAGCTGGTCGGCCAAGCGCACCAGAACTATTTCGCCGTTCCGGTAATCCACGGCTTTCGCCGCACGCCCACGGCGGACGAACTCAAGCACCTGGGCGCGGCGCTCGCGAGCTACGGCTCGATGGCGATGTTCCACTTCGTCGGCGTGACGCCCGAGGCGCCGAGCATCGAAGCGGCGCTCGGCGGCAACGTCGTAGCGGAAAGCGTTGTGATCGCGGGCGAGGACATCGAGCGCGTGTACCGCGGTTTCCGCCTCGGAGATGGCGATGCGCGGCTCGTGGTGTTCTCCGGTCCGCAGCAATCGCTCCTCGAAATGAAGCGGCTCGCCGCGCTCTTCGCGGGCCGCCGGGTCAGGGCGGGATCGAGCTGCTTCGTCACCACGAATTCGGGCGTGCTCGCGCAGGCGCGCAGGCTCGGCTTTGCGCAGTCGCTGGAAGAAGCGGGTGTCACGATCCTGGAGGGCGTGTGCTTCTACATCCTGCAGAACCTCTCGGCGATGCGCGAGGCGCACCGCTGGACCAACATGGTTTCCAATTCCGCCAAGATCGTGAACATCATCGGCGCGCACCGCTTCAACACGATCCTGCGGCGCACCGCCGAGTGCGTGGAGATCGCCTGCTCGGGCGTGCTGCGGTGAACCGGATCCACGTGCGGCGCGCATTCGGCCCTGCGGTCGAGGGCGAGGCGCTCGTTTCGGAAGAGGGGTTCAGCCCGCGCTACGACCTGGACCGCTGGACTGGCGTGATCACCAGGCCCGGGCATCGCCTCGAAGGGGCGAGTATCGTCGACAAGGTCTGCTTTTTCCCGTCCGCCAAGGGCGGGATTGCGGCGGGCTGGGCTTTCTACGACCTCAAATGGAAGAAAATCGCGCCCAAAGCGTTCATCTTCGGTGTGACTAACCCGGTGATGGTGCAGGGGGCGATCTTCGCCGGGATCCCGATCACCGAGGGCTGGGACCTCGATCCGCGCCAGGCGCTGAGGAGCGGCGACTGGGTTCGTGTCGAACCGACGAACCGCACGATCGAAGTGTTGCGGAGGGCGTGACGATGAGAATCTGGTGGCCGCTTTGGCTCGCCGTATCCGGGTTGGGCGCCTGCGCTTCCTACGACGGCAGAACCCTGGTTCCGGGCAAATCCACCGCCGCAGAGGTTGAGGCGACGATGGGGATCCCGGCGGACCGCCAGGTTCGGGCGGACGGCACCATCTGGTGGTATCCGCGCGGGCCGGTAGGATTTCACACCTATGCGGTGCGCATCGGCCCGGACGGGATCGTGCGCGACATCGAGCAGCGGCTCACGGTCGAGAACCTCGGCAAGGTGGTCGCGGGCAAGTGGACGAAGCAGGACGTGCGCGACCTGTTCGGTCCGCCGTTTCTCACTGCGTACATGCCGCGCCAGCAGCGAGAGGTCTGGGAGTACCAGCTTCGCGATAATGTGGACTTCAGGTGGAAACTCTGGATCCAGTTCTCGGAGGACGGAATCGCGCGCGAGGTCGTGAAACTGCGTCACCCGGACGAGGATCCGCCGGGGATGCCGGGAAAAGAATGAGGGGCCACGGCTGAGTTGAGCAGCCGCGACGCCCCCAGCGGATCTTCACTTCAGCGAGAACAGCTCCCGCGCGTTGCGCGCGGTGTCCTCGCCGACCTCTTCGGCAGGCCGCCCGAGCGCCCGCGCGAGCGTGCGCAGGATGTGCGGCAGGAACGCCGGCTCGTTGCGCCGCGCGCGCGGCTGCGGACGCAGGTCGCGCGGCGTGAGGTAGGGCGAATCGGTTTCGACCAGCAGGCGATCGCGCGGAATCTCGCGCACGAGTTCCAGCAGGTGCCGGCCGCGCCGCTCGTCGCAGATCCAGCCCGTGATTCCGACGTACAGGCCGAGTTCGAGGTACGCGCGCAGCTCGGGCGCGCTCCCCGTAAAGCAGTGCGCGACCGCCTTGCGGACTCGATGGCGCTTCAGGATCTCGGCGAAACGCGGATGCGCATCGCGCGAGTGCAGAAAGAGCGGCAGGCCGAGTTCGGCCGCCAACTCGAGCTGCGCCTCGAACCACTGTTCCTGCGCCGGATGCGGCGAATAGTTGCGGTTGAAGTCCAGACCGCATTCGCCCAGCGCAACCACCCGCGGCAGCGCGGCGAGCGCGCGCAGCGCCGGGATCGTCCCCGCGTCGCACTCGCGCGCGTGGTGTGGATGCACGCCTGTGGTCGCGTACAGCGTTTGCGGATGCCTTGAGGCGAGCTCGGCGGCGCGGCCGCTTTCCGCGACCGTAGTGCCGGTGACGATGATCGTCTCGACACCGGCTTCGTGCGCGCGGCGGATCACGTCGTCGAGATCGTCGCGAAAGGAGGCGTGCGTCAGGTTGGCGCCGATGTCCACCAGCGTCATGCGGCGCGCAGTATACTCGGCCGCCATGCCCGCTCAGGACGCTGCGCTCGAGATCGAGACCGTCCCGCACGATCCGGTACCGATGCGCGTCAGGGCTTCGGGCGAATGGACCTTCAACGGGCTCAAGGCGAGGCGCGAGGAAATCGTGCGCAGCCTCGCCGCGCTGCGCCGCCAGCCGCCCGATCGCGTGGCCTGGGACCTGCGCGGGCTTGCCGATCTCGACGACGCGGGGGCGCTGTGGCTCGCGCGCGCGGTGCGTGGCGCGCAGCAAGTCGACGTTTCACCGCAGCACGAGAGGATTCTCGCCCAGGTGAAGCGCGGGCTGCGCGTGCCCGACGTGCTGACGCGGCCGGTCGATCCGCTCCTGCCCGTGGTCGCGACCGGCGAGGCGGCGATGCGGTTTGCGGCGCACGTGCGCGACGCGACGGCGCTCCTCGGGCAGATCGTGCTCGACGCGGTGGCGCTCGTGCAGCGGCCGCGCGACGTGCCGCTGCGCGAATTCTCGGCGGGCCTGTACCGCGCCGGAGTCACCGCGCTCCCGGTCACGATGCTGGTCGGTTTCCTGGTCGGGATCGTGCTCACCTACCTCTCGGCGCTGCAGCTCAAGCGCTACGGCGCGGACCTGCTGGTCATCAACATCGTCGGTGTCGGCGTCGTGCGCGAGCTCGGTCCGATGCTCGCCTCGATCATCGCCGCCGGGCGCTCGGGTTCGGCGATCACGGCGCAACTCGGCGTGATGCGCGTCACCGAGGAGATCGAGGCGCTCGCGGTGATGGGCGTCTCGGTGACCACGCGGCTTGTGCTTCCCAAGGTGATCGCGCTCGCGGTCGCGCTGCCGCTGGTCGCGTTCTGCACCGATCTTGCGGCGCTCGCCGGCGCGATGCTGGTGTCGCGCTTCACGCTCGGCATCGGGCCGGAGGCGTTCCTCGAGGCATTGCCGCGCGCGGTCGAGGTGGTCAACTTCTGGATCGGCATCGGCAAGTCGGTGGCCTTCGGCTTCGCCGTTGCCCTGGTGGCCTGCCATTACGGGCTGCGCGTGCTGCCGAACACCGAAAGCCTCGCCGCGGGCGTGACGCGTTCGGTGGTCGCCGCGATCACCTGCGTCATCGTGCTCGATGCGATTTTCGCGATCCTGCTGAGAAATGTCGGCTGAGGCGGGCGAGCATGTGATCGAGGTCGAGGACCTGACCAACACGGTCGGGCCGGGCCACGTGCTGCACCGGGACCTGAACCTTCACGTCCGGCGTGACGAAGTGATGACGCTTGTCGGCGGCTCGGGGAGCGGCAAGACCCAGCTCCTGCGGGTGATTCTCGGTCTCAAGCACCCGGCGGCGGGCTCGGTGCGCGTGTTCGGCGTCTCCTGGGACGATTCCAGCTTCAAGAAGGTGCGCGACGCGCGGCGCCGCATGGGAATGCTGTTCCAGAACGGAGCGCTCTTCTCGGCGCTCAGCGTGTTCGACAACGTCGCCTTCCCCTTGCGCGAGCGGGGCGGGCTGTCGGAGAAGAAGATTCGCGCCATCGTGCATACCAAGCTCTCGGAGGTGGAACTGGAGCCGCGGCACGGCGGCTATCTGCCGGCAAATCTCTCCGGAGGAATGGTGAAGCGCGTCGCGCTCGCGCGCTCGCTCGCGCTCGCGCCCGACCTGCTCGTGCTGGACGAGCCGACCGCGGGACTCGATCCGGACCGCTCCGAGCGCTTCGTCCAGCTCATCAAGCGGCTGCGCGCCGACCATCGCTTCGCCGTGCTCATGGTGACGCACGATCTGGACACGCTCAACGAGCTGACCGACCGCGTCGCCGTGCTCGGCGATCAGCATATAATCGCCTGCGGCACCCTGGAAGAAGTCCAGCACCTGCCGCATCCTTTCGTGCGCAACTTTTTCGGAGGAGACCGGGGCCGCCGCGCGTTCGCGCACGGCACGGCCGCGGCGTAAATCACGCATGGAAAGCCGGGCATACGCGCTGATCACAGGACTGTTCGTCATCGGGCTCGTAGCCGGAATCACGGCCTGGGCGAACTGGCTGGCGCAGGAGCCGCTCGAGCGCAAGCCCTATCGCGTGGTCTCGACCGCGCCGGTCACCGGGCTCAACCCGCAGGCGCAGGTGCGCTACCGCGGCATGGGCGTCGGACGCGTGACCGCGATCCGGCTCGATCCCAAGGACGCGCAGCGAATCCTGATCGACATCGAAGTGAACAGCGATATCCCGGTGACGCGCGGCACGTACGCGCAGCTCGCCATGGAGGGCATCACCGGCATCGCGTACGTGCATCTGCTCGACGAAGGCCGCGACCCGGCGCCCGCACCGCGGGGAGGCGGCGGGGTTGCCGAGCTGCAGCTGCGGCCCTCGTTTCTGGACACCATGGCCGATGGCGCCGAGCGCACCGTGCGCGACACCCGCGAACTGATCGCGGGTCTGAACGCGCTCCTTGCGCCCGAGAACCGCAGCCGTGTCGGCTCGTCGCTCGCTTCGCTCGAGCGCGTCACCGCCGATCTCGAGGCGACGACGGGAAAACTGCCCGGCGCGGTGGCGCGCGCCGAAGCCTGGCTCGCCGAGGACAACCGGCGGCTTGCGCGGGAGACCCTGGAAGGGGTGAACGAGGCGGCGAAGGCGCTGCCCGAGATCGCGCGCGAGACGCAGCGCCTGCTCGCCGAGACGCGCCAGCTTGTCGGCGAAGTCGGAAAGCTTGCCGCCGATACGCGCGAACTCGTCGGCCAGGTCGGCAGACTGTCCGCGGCGACACAGCACGAAACGCTTCCCAGGGTCGGCGCGCTCGCCGAATCCGCCGAGCGCGGCGCACAGCGCTTCGGGCGGCTTGCCGACCAGCTCGAGCGCAACCCGGAAAGCGTGCTGTGGGGTCGCCGCAGCGCTCGCCCGGGACCGGGCGAGCCCGGCTTCGAATGAAACGGGTTTGCGGGATCGCGCTGCTCGTCGCGCTGGCGGGATGCGGATCGAATGCGGCGGCCCCCGCGCCGCGCACGTTCGATCTCGGGTTCGACGCGCCTCAGGCGAGGTTCCCCGCGCTGCGCGTGACCTCGCTGCGCGCGGTGGCGCCGTTCGACGGGGTCCAGATGTATTACCGCCTCGCCTGGCGCCACTCGGCGGAACTCGCCGACTACGCGCACAGCCGCTGGGCGGCGCCGCCCGCTGAGCTGATCCGCAAGCAGCTCCTGCGCGCGACGGGCGAGGGTACGGCGAAATGCGCGCTCGAGATCGAACTCCAGGAGTTCACCCAGGTGTTCGCCGCGAAGGGGGCGAGCGAAGCACGCATCGAGCTTCGGGCGTCGCTCGTGAATCCCGCGGCGCGCGTCGCGACGCGCGGCGTCACTGTCCTCGAGCCAGGCGCCGGCGCCGATGCCGCGTCCGGGGCCGCCGCGATGGCGCGCGCCGCCGAACGCGTGCTCGGTGAACTCGCGGTATGGGTGCGGGCGCAACCGGCGTGCGTTTAGGTCAGGTCACAGCTTTTTGAGCCGGTAAAGCAGGTCCAGCGCCTCGCGCGGCGAGAGTTCGTCCGGATTGATCTTCGCCAGTTCGTCGCGCAGCGGGTCCGCCGGCGGCCCGGGCTCTTCCGTTCGCGAAGCGCCGGCGAACAGATCGTCGTGTCCGCCCCGCGAGAGGCTTTGTTCTTCGAGCATCTCCAGGTACCTGCGCGCGCGGCGGATAACCGGCTTCGGCACGCCCGCGAGCCCCGCAACCTGCAGACCGTAGCTCTGCGAAGCCGGGCCTTCCTCGACCGCATGCAGGAACACGACCGTGTCCTTGTGCTCCACAGCGTCCAGATGCACGTTCGCCACCTCGCGATAGTCGAGCGCGAGCCGCGTCAGCTCGAAGTAGTGCGTGGCGAAGAGCGTGAGCGACTTGTTGCGCTCCACGAGGTGGCGCGCGATGGCCCAGGCGAGCGCGAGCCCGTCGAAGGTCGAGGTGCCGCGCCCGATCTCGTCCATGAGCACCAGGCTCCGCGGCGTGGCGTTGTGCAGGATGGAAGCGCTCTCGGTCATCTCCACCATGAACGTGGAGCGGCCGCCGGCAAGATCGTCGGACGCGCCGATCCGCGTGAAGATCTGGTCGATGGGACCGAGCCGCGCCGACTTCGCCGGAACGAACGAACCGGCGTGCGCCAGGAGCGCGATCAGCGCCACCTGCCGCATGTAGGTCGATTTGCCGCCCATGTTGGGACCGGTAACGAGCAGCAGTTGCCGCGCGGGCGAGAGCCGGCAGTCGTTGGCGATGAACGGTTCGATGCGGGACTCGACCACGGGATGCCGGCCGGCCTCGATCTCGATCACCGGCTCGTCCGCGAACTGCGGCCGGCAGTAGCCGCGCTGCGCGGCGACGCGCGCAAAGCAGCCAAGGACGTCCAGCCGGGCAAGCGCACGCGCTACGCGCTGCAATCCGGGCAGGTGCGCGAGTAGCGCTTCGAGCAGACCGTCGTAAAGGGATTTTTCCAGCGCCAGCGCGCGCTCGCGCGCCGAAAGCGCCTTGTCTTCGAATGTCTTCAGCTCCGGCGTGATGTAGCGCTCGGCGTTCTTCAGCGTCTGCCGGCGGCGATAATCCTCGGGGACCTTCGCGGCGTGCGCGTTCGTCACCTCGATGTAATAGCCGTGCACGTGGTTATAGGCGACGCGCAGGTTCGGGATCCTGGTGCGCTCGCGCTCGCGTGCTTCGAGCGCGACGAGGAACTCACCGGAATTCGACTGCAGCGAGCGCAGCTCGTCCAGTTCGGCAGAATGGCCGTCGGCGATCACGCCGCCCTCGCGCAACGCTGCGGCGGGCTCCGTCGCAATCGCGTGGCGCAGAAGCGCGAGCGTTTCGTGCAGCGGCGCGAGGTCTGCCGCGAGTTCGTCCAGCAGTCCGCCGCGCTCGGGCGGCATGGCTTGCACCAGCTCGGGAAGAAGTGCGAGACCGTCGCGAAGCGCGGAGAGGTCGCGCGGGCGGGCGCTTTTCAGCGCGATGCGCGAAGCGATCCGCTCGACATCGGCAAAGCGCCGCAATACCGCGTGGAGTCCTCGCGCGGCCGGATCGAGCTGCTCGACCGCTTCGTGGCGCGCGCAGAGCGCGGCGCGGTCGCGCAGCGGATGGTGCAGCCAATGGCGCAACTGGCGGCTTCCCATGCCGCTCGCGCACTCGTCGAGGAGCGAGAAGAGCGTCGGCTCCGGTTCTCCGCGCAGCGTTTCGGTGAGCTCGAGATTGCGCCGCGTCGCGGCGTCCATCCGCAGATATTCGCCCGGACGCTCGGCAATCACCGCATTGACGTGGGAGAGCGCCTGGCCCTGCGTCTTCCTTGCGTAGTCGATGAGCGCGCCGCAGGCGGCGATGGCCGGCTGCAGGTCCTCGCATCCGTATCCTGCGAGCGACGCTGCACCGAGCTGCGCAAGGAGCTTCGAGCGTCCCGCCTCGAAGTCGAAATGCCAGGCGGGAACCCGGGTGATAAAGAAACCCTCCGCCTCGACACCCTCGGCCGCCAGTACTTCCGCCGGGGCAATGCGGCGCAATTCGTTGGCAAGCGCAGGGGGCGCGATTTCCGTAACGCGCAGCTCGCCGCTCGAAAGCGATAGCCACGCGAGGCCGATCGCCGCTTTCTCCGCATGTAGCGCGAGGAGCACGCTGTCCGACTTGTCCTCGAGCAGGGCGGATTCGGTGAGCGTGCCCGGCGTGACGATCCGCGTCACGCGGCGCTCCACCGGCCCCTTCGCCGTGTCCGGATCCCCGATCTGCTCGCAAATCGCGACCGGCTCGCCGAGCTTCACCAGCTTCGCAAGGTACTGCTCGACCGAATGCGCCGGCACCCCCGCCATCTTCACCGGCGCGCCCGCCGACACGCCGCGCGCGGTGAGCGTGATGTCGAGGAGGCGCGCAGCCTTTTCCGCGTCGTCGTAGAACAGCTCGTAGAAATCGCCCATCCGGTAGAAGACGAGGATGTCCGGGTGTTCGGCCTTGATGCGCAGGTACTGCTGCATCATCGGCGTGTGGGCGGAGATTTCACTCATGGCTGCCGCCTGCCGGCCGCCGAACGGTCGATTGAAGTCATTGGGCCGGCCGTGGAAGAGGTTCCTTCGCCTGCGCCTTGGCTAGATCCGCGATGAAAGTCGCGAGAGGCGAGATATTCGCAAAGGAACTCGCCTCCTCGAGCGCGTTCACGTACTCGGTGCGCCTCTCGACCGGGATCACCGTCCAGACGTAGCCGGCGGGAACGAGCATCAAGTTCATCAAGAATCTCGCCAGGCGACCGTTCCCATCCATATACGGATGGATATAAGCAAAGTGGAAGTGCCCCAGCACGGCGCGCACTTGAGGCTCCGTCTCAGCTTCGAGAAGCTCGAAAAGGACCGGCATGCAATCCCGCACCACCTCTTTCGAGAGCGGAACGTGCAGCGCGCCGCGAATAAATACCTGGTCGTTGCGGTAGCCCGCGAGGTCGGACGCTTTGAGGATGCCCGCTTGCACGCTTGGGCTGAATAGCGCCTGATACCACCTCGGCAGCGCTTGGCGGAACACAGTGCCCGCGTTTTCGCCCTTGATGACGCGCACGAGATCGTCCTTAACAAGGTTGTGAGTCTCGAAATAGCCGCGCGCCGCCATGGCATCGCGGGTCGCGCGATCTTTCTCGTCGCCGTCCGGATTCCAGTTTCCGTCGCGGATTTTCTCGATGAGCGTCGCCGTAACGCGATAGCCCTCGATCGATAGCGAGTGATACGCGTCCGTCACGTAGCGCGCCTCCACATCCTTGAGAAGCGCATCGATGTTCTTTGGAGCGCCTGGCGCCTGCGGGGACGCCGCGATTACGCTCTCCCTCATTTCTGCCCACATCAGGCGCAGCCGCTGCATGTAGGGCGATTCGGGTCGCCCGCCGGGCAAGAGAGTCGGGAGCGGCTTCTCGAAAGGGTTTACTTCGCTTAGTCCGTGGCCCGCGCGCCGCATAGCACCGACGATTTCATCGGCGAGCGCCGCTCGCCCGATGGCGCGGAAGCCGCCGGCAAGGCGTCCCGCCACCGATGGGTGCGGACCATCGAGCAGTGTCCGCAGCAGATCGGAAGCGTCCGGCAACGATCCGAGAGCAATCCGAGCTGCCATGGCGTGTTGTACGAAGAGCGTCCGGCTCGCCGCGACCAGCGCCGCCGGCAGTTCGACAAGGCGAAGCCCTCCGCAGTCCTGTACGGGCGAAGAGGGCAGCAACTTCGCCGCCTTGTAAATGAAGAGCGAGCAGCCGTGGAGCAGCTGCACAGTTTGGTTGGTGCCCTCGTTTGCCCAGACTTGAACCTGCTTCGGAATGGTTCTCTCGCCCGACCGGAGGAGGACCGACTGCTCCGGATTGACGTGCCAGCGATCGCCGAACCGTTCTTGCGCGTAGTCGGCGATGAACTCCCGCATGCTGGC
>CAZXAR010000081.1:0-13229 GCA_964638135.1 uncultured Enterobacteriaceae bacterium
TCGATGAGTTCCACGGAAATGCCGCGGCTCGCGGCCTGCTGCGCCGCTTCGAGCGCCGCGTGCACGGTCCGCGACCAGGACACCACGGTGACGTCCGAACCTTCGCGCAGCACCTTCGCCTTGCCGATCGCGCCCGGCTCGCGCTCGTCGACCTCGCCCTCGACGCCCCAGAGTTCCTTGTGCTCCATGTAGATGACGGGATCGCCGCATGCGATCGAAGCCGCGAGCAGCGCGTGGTTGTCCGCCGGCGTCGCCGGCGCGACGACGACCAGCCCCGGCGTGTGCGCGAACCATGCTTCGAGGCTCTGCGAATGCTGCGCCGCCGAGCCGCTCCAGATGCCGATCGGCATCCGCGCGACGAGCGCCACCCGCCCCTGGCCGCCGAACATGTAGCGCGCCTTGGCCGCCTGGTTGACGATCTCGTCCATCGCGCAGAGCGCGAAATCCACCACGCGCATCTCGACCACGGGCTTGAGTCCGGCGAGCGCCATGCCGACCGCGGCCCCCATGATGGTCGCTTCCGAAATCGGGGTGTCGATGACGCGCGCGGCGCCGAACCTCTGCTGCAGGCCGCGGTACTGGCCGAAGATCCCGCCGCGGCCCACGTCCTCGCCCAGTGCGACCACGCGCGCGTCCGCCGCCATCGCGCGCGCGAGCGCCGCGCACGCAGCCTGCGCGTAATTCATCCGAGCCATCGGCCGGCCCCGCTGTCCTGGATGTCGGTGTACGCTTCGCGCGGATCGGGCCAGGGGGCACCGGAGGCGACCGCGACCGCATCGGAAACCTCCTTCTCCGCATCGCGCCGGATCGCATCGAGCGCTTCGGAGCCGACGCCTGCGGCACGCAGCTTCTCCGCCGCGGCAGCGAGCGGGTCATCCTGCAGTGCGCGGCTCACCTCCTCGCCGTCGCGATAGGTGGCCGGGTCGACCGAAACGTGACCTTTCAGGCGATAGGTGACCGCATGCAGGAATTGCGGCCCCTCGCCGCGGCGGATTTTCGCCAGCAACTCTCCCGCCGCAGCATGCACCGCGAAGACGTCGTTGCCATCGACGGCGAGGCCGTCGAGCCCGATCCCTCTTGCGCGCGCGAGCGCACCCTCGCCGGCGGTCATGGCCTCGGTCGCGGTAGTCGCCGACCAGCGGTTGTCCTCGCACACGAACAGGATGCGCAAGCGATGGACCGCCGCCCAGTTGAGCCCCTCGAGAAACGGTCCGCGGTTGATCGCGCCGTCGCCGAAAAAGCACGCCACGACGGCGTTTTCCTTCCCGATCTTGAGCGCATGCGCCGCGCCGACGGCGATCGGAATTCCCGCCGCGACCACTCCGTTCGCGCCGAGCATGCCGACCGAGAAGTCGGCAATGTGCATCGAGCCGCCCTTGCCGCTGTTGTATCCGCTCGCGCGGCCGAAGAGTTCGCACATCATGCGCTCGATCGAAGCGCCCTTGGCGATCGTGTGGCCGTGGCCCCGGTGCGTGGAGGTGATGAGATCGGACCGCGCAAGGTGCGCGCACACGCCGGCCGCGACGGCTTCCTGGCCGGTGGATAGATGCAGCGGGCCGCGCACGCGGGCATCGGCAAGGCTCGCGCCGAACGCCGCCACGCCGCCTTTCGACGCCTCTTCGGCGGCGTTCTCGAAGGCGCGGATCCGCGCCATCGTGCGGTAGAGTGCAATCGCCGCTGCGCGGGGGGTCGGTACCGGGCTCATCGGGGCGGGGCGAGTCTATCAGCCGATCCCGGAGCAGGCGGCCGGCGGTACACCGAACGGCCGAATTCGCGCACCATCTTCGCCGCCGTCTCGCGCATGATGCGCGCGAGTCCCCGCGCCAGCCGGTCCCGCAGCGGCGCGAGCAGCGCGGGCAGCCGCACCGAATGGCTGAGCGCCTGCGTCTCCTGCGCGTAGAGATCGAGCATTTCGTTCAGCCGGCGCTCGAATTCCTCCCTTGCAAATGCGTCTCTCAGCCTGCTGCCCCGCTGCCAGGCGCCGAGGATGGCGTAGGCGGTATCCAGCGCGCGCTCGATGCGCCGCAGCCGGAGCGGGCCGATGCGCTCGTAGGGGATCTCGATCCGGACCGGGAAGCGGCCCACCTGGCGCAGGAATTCGCGGTCGATCTGCCTGGTGGCGTCGAGAATTTCGCGCGCCGCCTGCGGGCCCGGAGCCGCGCCCGCGGCAAGGCACTCGCCCGCGCGCCGGATGACGAGCGCGTCCTTGCGCACTTCCTTCGCCACGTTGAGGGCGAGAAACGGCCCGAGATGGGGCAGCGCCACCCGCAGCGGCAGCGCCTCGCGCAAGGCATCCGTGGTGCGCCGGCTGAAGGCTTCCAGCATCCGGCGGTCGAGCGCCGCAAGCGCCGCCACCCGGTCCATGCGCGGCGGCGTCGGCGATCAGCTCGGCTGCGGCTTCACGGCACGGTGAAAGCCGAGCATGCCGGCAAAGACGGTCTTTGCGGCGACGTCGCGGTAGCCCAGGTCCTCGAGCACGTCGCAAAGCTCCTGCGCCGAGTAGAACATCTGCAGCGCATTGATGAAATACTCCTTGCAGTTGAGCGCCGCCGGGCCGCTGCGGAACAGGAACCCGGTGAACCACAGACAGAACCGCAGATAGGTGTAATACATCGATTCCACGGTGCGGTTCGTCGGGCGCAGCATGTCGCAGTGGTAGAACCGGCCGCCCGGCCGGAGCACGCGGCGAACCTCGGCGAAGACCCGCCGCACCCGCAGGTGCCGCGAGGCGAACTGGATCGTCACGGCGTCGAAATGGTTGTCGGGAAAGGGCAGCGTGTGGACGTCGCCGATCACGCTGCGGATGCGGAAGCCGAGCGCCGCGGCGCGCTGCCGGCCGACCTCCTGCATCGCCGGGCTGCGGTCGATGGCGTGAACCTCGAGTGTCGGCTCGCGACCGAGGAGCGCGATGCCGATGGCGTTCGTTCCGGCGCACACGTCGAGCACCCGTTCGCCGGGCGCGACGTCGACGGTCGCCATGAATTCCTGCAGGAACCGGTTCCACAGTCCGAGGCTCGCGACGTAATTGGCGCGGTCGTAGTAGGGGGCGACGTCGGCGAAGACGTCGTTCAGATCCCTGGTCCAGACTTCGCGGAACAGTTCCTCGCGCGCGATCTCACGCGTGGCGACGGGGGGCGGATTCATGCGAGGGTCCTCCCTTGCTTCAGATTCGCGTCAAGTAAAGCACCGACGCCGCGGTGCCCGCAAGGGCGCCCGCGTAAACGACCGTCGCCACCAGGGTGTCGGCACGGATCCCCAGGTCGTAGCAGGTGATGCGCAGGCGGTGTGCGGTGCTCCAGAGCGACAGAAAAACGGTTGCCGCGATCGCCAGCTTGGCGAGCCAGTGGCCGGCGAAGGCATGCATGCGCTCGTAGGCGAACAGCTCGGGCGCGTGACCGAGCGCGACGAGCAGGGTAAGCAGGACGAGCACCGGCGTCAGAAACGCGGTCAGCGTGCCCCCCGCGGCGAAGGGCCCCCAGACGATCGGCTTGTTCGAGCGCGCCATGGTCAGAAGGCTCCGGCGAGGGCGAGGAGCGCGAGCGAAAGCAGTCCCCAGCCGGCATAGTGCGCGCCGGCAATCACGCCGTCGGGAACGAATCCCTCCCCGACCTGCAGCGGCAGCGCCTTGGGGGTGAGGTTGAACCAGGTGACGCTGTGGTAGGCGGCGAACCCGAGCGCAAGGACGTGAAACAGGATGCTCGCGGGGCTGGCGAGCGATTCCAGGAACCCCTGGTAGGCGGCCGGGCCTTGCGACAGGGCCCCCAGCCCCGCGACCAGCACGAGCGTGTAGGCGCCGATGAACAGGCACGTCACTTCGCGAAACATGTAGCGCACGTAGCGCGGGTGGCGCAGGAACCAGCGCACCCGCGGCACCTCGCGTTGATACGGTCTGCGGCTCACTTCTTCAGCCATGGCATCAGGTGCTCCTTGTACCAGTCCACGGTGCTCGCGATCTTCACCTGCTGCAGCGCGCTCGCCGGATCGACGTGCTCGGGACAGACCTCCGAACAGGCGCCGGCGAACGAGCACTCCCACACGCCCTCGGCGGCAGCGATCTCCTCCTCGCGCTCGCGGCGGCCGCCGTCGCGCGAATCCTGGTTGTAGCGGTGCGCGAGCGAAATTGCCGCCGGTCCGATGAATTTCGGAATCAGGCCGTATTCCGGGCAGGCGGCGTAGCACAGCATGCAGTTGATGCACAGGGTGTACTGCTTGAATTTCTTCAGCTCGGCCGGCGTCTGGCGGTATTCGCCTTCGCCGAGCGCCCTTTCCTGCTTCGGGATCAGGTAGGGCTTGACCCGCGCGAGCTTCGCCATGAAGTCGTCGATCACGGTCACGAGGTCGCGTTCGATCGGGAAGTGCGCGAGCGGCTCGATGCGGATGACGCCCGGGTAGTCGCGCAGGAACGACTTGCACGCGAGTTTCGGCTCGCCGTCGATCATCATGCCGCAGCTCCCGCACACCGCCATGTGGCACGACCAGCGGTACGAAAGCGTCGGATCGGCCGTCTCCTTGACGTGATTCAGGGCATCGAGCACCACCCACTCTTCCGGGCAGCGGATCGAGTAGCGCTGGAAGCGCGGCTCGCGGTCGGTCTCCGGGTTGTAGCGCAGCACCTCCAGCTCGACCCGGCGCTCGCTCATTCATGGTTCCCCGAGTAATCGCGCACCCCGGGCTGCGACCTGGTGATCACCACGTCGAGGTAGCCGATGCGCGGCGCATCCGCGGCGCCGTAGTACGCCAGCGAATGGCGGAGGAAATTCGCGTCGTCCCGCTCCGCAAAGTCGAGGCGCTGGTGCGCGCCGCGCGATTCCCTGCGCGCCGCGGCGCTCGCCGCCACCGCTTCGGCGCAATCGAGCATCGAACCGAGCTCGAGCACCTGGATCAGGTCGGTGTTGTAGACGTTGGTCTTGTCGTGCAGCTCGATGCCCGCGTAGCGGCGCCGCAGCCCGGCGAGCCGGGTGCAGGCCTCGGCGAGGCCCTCGCCGCTGCGGTAAATGCCGGCGTGCTGCTCCATCGTCTGCATCATTTCCTTGCGCAAGCCGGCAACCGATTCGGTGCCGCCGGTTCGCTGGAAAAGCGCGCGGATCCGCGCCTGCGCCGCCTCGGCGAGCGCCTCGAGCGCGGTCTCGTTGCGCGCCGCGCGCCCGGCGAACAGATACTCCACCGCGCTCAGCGCCGCGCGCCGGCCGAACACCAGCAGCTCGGTGAGCGAGTTCGAACCGAGCCGGTTCGCGCCGTTGATGCTCACGCACGCGCACTCGCCCGCGGCGTACAGACCGGCGAGCGGGGTCGCGGCGCGGATGTCGGTGTGAATGCCGCCCATCATGTAATGCACCACCGGGCGCACCGGCACCGGGTCCTTGACCGGATCGACGCCCATGTAGCTGATCGACATGTCGCGCACCAGCGGCAGCCGCTCGTCGATCTTCTTTTCGCCCAGATGGCGCATGTCGAGCAGCATCGCGTCGCCCCACTGCGTGGACACGGCGTTGCCCTTTTTCTGCTCGTGCCAGAACGCCTGGCTGACGCGGTCGCGCGGGCCCAGTTCCATCGTCTTCAGCACCGGCTTGCCGAGCGGAGTCTCGGGGCCCATGCCGTAATCCTGGAGAAAGCGGCGGCCGTGGCGGTTGAGCAGCACGCCGCCCTCGCCGCGGCACGCTTCGGTGAGGAGCGTGCCGGTGCTGGGGAGACCGGTCGGGTGGTATTGCACGAACTCCATGTCCTTCAGCGGCACGCCGGCACGGTAGGCGAGCGCCATGCCGTCGCCGGTCTTGATCGCGCCGTTGGTGGTGAACGGGAACATGCGCCCGGCGCCGCCGCCGGCGATGATCACCGCCGGGGCTTCGAACCGGCGCATCCGGCCGCTTCGCATCTCGATCGCCGTGAATCCCCAGCAGCGCCCGTCATCGACGATCAGGTCGGTCGCGTAGTACTCGTCGAAGCGCTCGATCGTCGGATAGCGCAGCGACGTCTGGAACAGCGTGTGCAGGATGTGGAAGCCGGACTTGTCGGCGGCAAACCAGGTGCGCTGCTTCTTCATGCCGCCGAACGGCCGCACCGCCACCGATCCATCGGGCTCGCGGCTCCAGGGGCAGCCCCAGTGCTCGAGCTGCAGCAGTTCCCTGGGCGCCTCCTGCACCAGGTAATCGACCGCATCCTGGTCGCACAGCCAATCGCCGCCGCCGACCGTATCGTTGAAATGGTGATCCAGGCTGTCGTCCGCCTTGATCACGCCCGCCGCGCCGCCCTCGGCAGCGCAGGTGTGGCTGCGCATCGGATAGACCTTGGAGACGAGCGCGATCTTCAGTTCCGCGCCCGATGCCGCGAGAGCGATCGCGGCGCGCAATCCCGCGCCGCCCGCCCCGATGATCGCGACGTCCGCCTGGATGGTCTCCATCACCTGCGCATGGTGCACTGCATGAATTGCTTGAATTTGATCTCCATCAACCGCGCGGCAGTTCGGCGGCCGCGCGCCGAACCGCTTCCGCAATCGCGTGCGCGGCCGATTCGATCGCCTCGCGCGGCGCGCCTTCGACCATGACGCGAAGCACCGGCTCGGTGCCCGAAGGCCGCAGCAGCACGCGGCCGCGGCCGTCGAGCGAGCGCTCGGCGCTCGCCTGCGCGTCCGCGATCGCCCGGTGGGCGCGCCAATCGAATCCGCGCGGAACCGCGACGTTGACCAGCACCTGCGGAAACATGACGAGGTCCGCGGTCAGCTCGGCGAGCGTGCGTCCCGTCGTGCGCAGCGCCGACAAGACCTGCAGCGCCGAGATGATCCCGTCGCCGGTCGTGTGCTTGTCGAGGCAGATGATGTGGCCGGAATTCTCGCCGCCGTACAGCCACTTCTTCTCGCGCATCAGTTCCAGCACGTAGCGATCGCCGACCCGGGCGCGCGCGAACGGCACGCCCATGCGCGAAAACGCCTGCTCGAGCGCGAGGTTCGTCATGAGCGTGCCGGCGACGCCCGCGATCCGATCCTTCTTGGCGCGCTGCTGCACGATCGCGTAGAGGAGCTGATCGCCGTCGTAGACCTTGCCGGCCGCGTCCACCACCACCAGGCGGTCGCCGTCCCCATCGAGCGCGATGCCCAGATCGGCGCTGCGCAGGCGCACCTCCTCCGCCAGGCTCTGCGGCGCGGTCGCGCCGACCAGGTCGTTGATGTTGTAGCCGTCCGGCTGCACGCCGATCGGAACGACTTCGGCGCCGAGTTCGTGGAATACATGCGGCGCGACGTGGTAGGCGGCGCCGTGCGCGCAATCCACCACCAGCTTCAGTCCCTTGAGGTCGAGCTCGTTCGGAAAAGTCGATTTGCAGAACTCGACGTAGCGTCCCTGGGCGTCGTCGACGCGGCGCGCGCGGCCGAGCCTGGCCGCCTCGTTGCAGCCGATCGGCGCCTCCAGCGTGCGCTCGATCTCGGACTCGACCGCGTCGGGAAGCTTGAACCCGTCGCCGGAAAAGAACTTGATGCCGTTGTCGGCGAACGGGTTGTGCGAAGCGCTGATCACCACGCCCGCGGCGAGCCGCAGCGCGCGCGTGAGGTAGGCGACCCCGGGCGTCGGCAGCGGCCCGCAGAGCAGCACATCCGCGCCGGCAGCGGAAAACCCTGCTTCCAGCGCCGCTTCGATCATGTACCCGGAAATGCGCGTGTCCTTGCCGATCAGCACCGCGGGATTGTCGGCACGGCTGGCGAGGACCTTGCCCGCCGCATAACCGAGCCGCAGCACGAAATCCGGCGTCATCGGCTTTTGTCCGACCGTGCCGCGGATGCCGTCGGTGCCGAAATAGTTTCTGCTCATGGTTTTCGAAGCGCCTCCCAGACGGAAAGCGCGTCCCGGGTCTCCCTGACGTCGTGCACGCGCAGTATTTTCGCTCCATGCTGCGCCGCGAGCAAAGCGGCGGCGATGCTCGGGGCCAGCCGGTCGCGCGCCGGCTCGCCCGTGATCGCGCCCAGCATCGACTTGCGCGAGAGCCCCACGAGCAGCGGGATGCCCTGCGGAGCCAGTTCCGTCAGGCGCCGCAACAGCTCCAGGTTGTGCGCGAGCGTCTTGCCGAATCCGAAGCCCGGATCAATGGCGATCCGGTCGCGTCGGATTCCGGCGCGCTCGCAGTCAGCCACTCTTCGCGCGAGGAAGTCCCTCACCTCGGCCACCACGTCGGCGTATTGCGGATCGCGCTGCATCGTCGCCGGATCGCCCCGCATGTGCATCAGGCACACGGCGCAATCGCTCGCGGCGACCGTCTCCAGCGCGCCGGGCGACTGCAGCGCCTGTACGTCGTTGATCATCGAGGCGCCCGCGGCAAGCACCGCGCGCATGACGCGCACCCGCCGCGTGTCCACCGACACCGGAACCGGAAGGTCCACGACCGCTTCGATCACGGGGATCAGCCGCCGCAGTTCCTCTTCTTCGGAGATGGCCCCGGCGCCGGGCCGGGTCGATTCGGCACCCACGTCCACGATGTCGGCGCCCTCGGCTGCCATCCGGCGGGCATGCACCGCCGCCGCGTCGCGATCGGCGAATTTGCCGCCGTCGTAGAACGAGTCGGGCGTGACGTTGAGCACGCCCATGACCAGCGGACGTGCAAGCGGCAGGGAAAAGCGGCCGCAGCGCAGGAACATTCGGCGCTTTCCGAGACCCGGCGTTGCGTCGCGGCGCATCCCGCGCCGCTGCCGTCGCTCGCTAGGGCGTCGCCGGTGCGGTGGCGCCGTGCGCGCCGTCGCCTGCGGGCGGCGCCGCGCCCTGGGTGGCGGCCGGCTTGGGCGGGCGCGGCGGCTTTCCGGCCATGATGTCGTCGAGCTGGTCGGAATCCAGCGTCTCCATTTCGAGCAGCGCGTGCGCCATCGCCTCGACCTTGTCGCGGTGGTCCTCGATCAGCTTGCGGGCGATCCGGTACTGGGTGTCGATGACGCGGCGGATCTCCTGGTCCACCTTCTGCAGCGTGGCCTCGGAAACGTTCTTGTGCGTCGTGATCGAGCGGCCGAGGAAGATCTCTCCCTCGTTCTCCCCGTACACCATCGGCCCGAGTTCTTCCGACATGCCCCACTGCGTGACCATGCGCCGCGCGATCTCGGTCGCGCGCTCGAAGTCGTTGGCCGCACCGGTGGTCAGCTGGTGCATGAAGATTTCCTCGGCGATGCGGCCGCCGAAGAGCACCGCGATGGTGTTCTGCAGGCGCTCGCGGTCCTGGCTGTAGCGGTCGTGCTCCGGCAGCTGCATCGTGACGCCGAGCGCGCGGCCGCGCGGGATGATCGTGACCTTGTGCACCGGGTCGGTCTTGGGCAGCAGCTTCGCCACCACCGCATGGCCGGACTCGTGATACGCGGTGTTGCGACGCTCTTCCTCGGGCATCACCATCGAGCGCCGCTCGGCGCCCATGATGACCTTGTCCTTGGCCATCTCGAAGTCGTCCATGTCCACCAGCCGCTTGTTCTTGCGCGCCGCGAACAACGCTGCCTCGTTGACCAGGTTGGCAAGATCGGCACCGGAGAATCCCGGCGTGCCGCGCGCAATGATGTCCGGTTTTACGTCCGGCGCCAGCGGGACCTTCCGCATATGCACCTTGAGGATCTCTTCGCGCCCGCGGATGTCCGGCAGCGGAACCACGACCTGGCGGTCGAAGCGCCCGGGCCGCAGCAGCGCCGGGTCGAGCACGTCCGGGCGGTTCGTCGCGGCGATCACGATCACCCCCACCTGCGATTCGAAGCCGTCCATCTCCACCAGCAACTGGTTGAGCGTCTGCTCGCGCTCGTCGTTGCCGCCGCCCAGGCCCGCGCCGCGCTGACGCCCGACCGCGTCAATCTCGTCGATGAACACGATGCAGGGTGCGTGCTTTTTCGCCTGCTCGAACATGTCGCGCACGCGCGCCGCGCCCACGCCGACGAACATCTCGACGAAGTCCGAGCCCGAGATCGAGAAAAACGGCACCTTCGCTTCGCCCGCGATGGCGCGCGCGAGCAGCGTCTTTCCGGTGCCGGGATTGCCGACCATCAGCACCCCGCGCGGGATGCGGCCGCCGAGCTTCTGGAACTTGGACGGGTCGCGCAGGAAATCCACCAGCTCCGAAACTTCGTCCTTCGCCTCCTCGCACCCGGCGACATCCGCGAACGTGACGGTGTTGGTCGACTCGTCGAGCATGCGCGCGCGCGACTTGCCGAAGCTGAACGCGCCGCCGCGCCCGCCGCCCTGCATCTGGCGCATGAAGAAGATCCACACGCCGATCAGCAGCAGCATCGGGAACCAGGAAACGAAGATGTTCATCAGGAGCGAAGGCTCCTCCTCGGGCTTGGCCTCGATCTTGACCCCGTACTTGAGCAGGTCGGAGACCAGCCAGATGTCGCCGGGCGAATAGCTCGTCACGCGCTTGCCTTCGGTGGTCGTCGCCTTGAGCTGGCGGCCCTCGATCACGACCTTGGCGATGCGCCCTGCTTTGACTTCCTCGATGAACTGCGAATACTCCATCGGCGCCTGCGTCGCCTGGCGCGTATTGAACTGGTTGAACACGGTCATCAGCACCAGCCCGATCACGAGCCAGATGACCATGTTTTTCAGCATGTTGTTCAAGCACTTACTCCTTCATCGGCGAGCCGCTCCGGGTTTCCATCTTACGCGCTTTTCGCAGGGCACAAAAGCGATTTTCCGCGCCCTGCGATTGAAATTGCACATGGGGTCGCCCGCGCCGGAATCAATGACGTTGCTACCATGGCGCCAATGCCTTCCGCAGACGTTGCGGCCCCCACCCCCGTCGAGCGCGCCGCGCTTGTTTCCGAGTGGAATCGCCTGCAGGACGAACCGGCGCCTCCGGATCGCCGCACGATCGGCTGCATGACTGTGATTGTCGCGCGAGCAGGTAGGTTTCCCGGGACTCTCCGCGCGAAGCGGGCGGTTTGCGGATCTGGACGTCGACGAAAGCTCGCCGGATCTCCGCCAGCACTTCGCCGAACGATGCGCCGTGAAACGCCTTGGCGAGCAGCGTCCCGTCGGGCTTCAGGTGCTGGCCGCAAAACTCGATCGCCATCCGGATGAGCTCAGCGGCGCGCGCCTGGTCGGTCGAGGCGATGCCCGAGATATTCGGCGACAGATCGGAGAGCACGACATCGGCTTTCCGGCCGCGCATCGCTTCCGCGATTGCGTGCTGCACCTGCGGCTGGCGACAGTCGCCCCGCAGAATCGTCACTCCGGGGATTGGAACGATCTCGAGCAGATCGACCGCAACCACGGCGCCGCCCGGCTGCACCTTCCCCGCCGCCACCTGCGACCAGCCGCCGGGCGCGGCACCCAGATCCACCACCGTCATGCCGGGTTTGAACAGGCGGTCCTTGCGGACGATCTCCAGCAGCTTGAACGCGGCGCGCGAGCGGTAGCCGTGCGCCTGCGCGCGCTTCACGTACGGATCGGCGACGTGGCGGCGCAGCCATCGCTCGCTGGAGCCCGAGCGCGCCATCTACGTCACTGCGGTGAGCGCAACCCCCCCGAGGGCAAGCAACAAGCTCTTACCGAGGGGCCGGCGAAACACTGCGCTTTGCAGAGGGTGCCTTAACGCGAGTCTGCGTCTCCAGCCTTCTGCGCGCGCTCCTGCATCTGCTGCGTCGCCTGCTCGATCCTCTGCTGCGCGCGCTGCTGGGTCTTCTTCGCTTCCTCCAGCTCCTGCTTCTTGAGCTGGGCGCCGGTGGCGGCGGTGCCGACGGTCTCCACGCCGCACCCGGTGACCAGGACCGCCGCCATTGCCGCCGTTACGAGTCTCATGATCGTACTCCCCTCGTGCATGGGTGCCGATTCTACTCGTAGCGCACGTCGAGCACTTCGTAGCGGCGCACCCCGCCCGGGGTGCGCACTTCCACCGCATCGCCCGCATAGCGGCCGATCAGCGCGCGCGCGATCGGCGAGCCGATCGAGATCTTCCCCGCCTTGATGTCGGCCTCGTCCTCACCCACGATCTGCCACGTGACCGCCGCGCCTTCGGTCTGGTCCTCCAGGTCCACGGTAGCGCCGAACACGCAGCGGCCGTCGGCGTCGAGCAGCTTGGGATCGATGATCTGCGCATTGGCGAGCCTCGCCTCGAGCTCGGCGATGCGCGCTTCGATGAACCCCTGGCGCTCGCGCGCCGCGTCGTACTCCGCATTCTCCGAAAGGTCGCCGTGCGAGCGCGCGTCCGCGATCGCCTGGATGATCGCGGGACGCTCGACGCTCTTGAGCCGTTGCAGCTCGTCGCGCATCAGGCCGGCGCCCCGGATCGTGATCGGAAACTTCGCCATAGGGGGAATAGTAGTCGAGATCGCGCCGGAGGTTCAGCAACGCGGCAGGCGGCCGCTGTCGCGCCGCAGCGACGCCCTCGCTTCAGTGCAGCCTGGCGTGCAGTTCCTGCAGGCGGTACGGCTTGAGCTGCGCCAGCGCCCGCATCCCGGTGCAGGCGGCGCGGGCGCCGGCGATCGTCGTGTAATAGGTCACGCGCTGCGCGAGCGCGGTGACGCGGATCGAGCGCGAGTCCGAAACAGCGGTGCGCGAATCCTCCACCGTGTTGACGATGAAGCTGACTTCGCCGTTCTTGATCATGTCGACGATGTGCGGCCGGCCCTCGGCGACCTTGTTCACCGGCGCGGCGTCGATGCCGTGCGCGGCCAGCACGCGCGCGGTGCCGCGCGTCGCAAGCACCTGGAAACCGAGCTCGTGCAGATCCCGCGCCACCGACACGGCGGCGTGCTTGTCGCTGTCGCGCACGCTGACGAAGGCGCGCCCGCCGGTCGGCAGCTTCACCCCCGCCGCGATCTGCGACTTGACGAACGCCTCGCCAAACGATTCGCCCACCCCCATCACCTCGCCGGTGGATTTCATCTCCGGGCCGAGAATCGTATCGACGCCCGGGAACTTGATGAACGGGAACACGGCCTCCTTCACCGAGAAGTAGGGCGGCACGGTCTCGCGGGCCACCTCCTGCTTGCGGAGCGGAATTCCGGCCATGCAGCGCGCGGCGATCTTCGCCCACGGAATGCCCGTCGCCTTGGAGACGAAGGGCACGGTGCGCGAGGCGCGCGGATTGACTTCGAGCACGTACACCGTGTCGCGCTGGATCGCGTACTGCACGTTCATCAGGCCGACCACGTCGAGCGCCTTGGCGAGGAGCACCGTCTGGCGGTGCAGTTCCCGCTCCAGGTGGCTCGCAAGCGAATGCGGCGGCAGGCAGCAGGCCGAGTCGCCCGAATGCACGCCGGCCTGCTCGATGTGCTCCATGATGCC
>CAZXAR010000082.1:0-13198 GCA_964638135.1 uncultured Enterobacteriaceae bacterium
TCGTGCCGGCGTTCCTGTATTACTTGGCCGTGTTCTCCGCGGTGCACTTCGAGGCGAAGCGCTACAAGCTCGCCGGCGTGCCGAAGTCCGAGCTGCCGGCGTTCGGTTCGGTGATGCTCGTCCGGGGGCACCTCTTTGTGCCGATCCTGGTGGTGTTGGCGGGGCTGATGATGGGCTACTCGGCGCCGCTGTGCGCGCTCTGGGGGGCGCTCTCCTGCCTGCCGCTCGCGCTCCTGAGGAAGGCGACGCGCGCCGGCATCACCTGGAAGACGGTGCTCGAGGCGCTCGAGGACGGCGCCAAGAACACGCTCGCCGTGGCGATGGCCTGCGCCTGCGCCGGCATCGTGATCGGCGTCGTGACGATCACCGGCCTCGGGATCGTCTTCACGCAGATGGTCGTGGGGCTCTCGCAGGAGTCGCTGATCCTCGCGCTCGTGCTCACCGCCATGGCCGGGATCATCCTCGGCATGGGGATGCCGACCACGCCCGCCTACATCATGATGGTGGCGCTGCTCGTGCCTGCGGTGATCAAGCTCGGCGCGGTGACGCCGGCGGCGCACATGTTCGCGTTCTATTTCGCGATCCTGTCGGCGATCACGCCTCCGGTGGCACTCGCGGTGTTCGCCGCGGCGAGCCTTGCCAAGGCGAACATGTGGAGCTCGGGATTCGCCGCCATGCGCGCCGCCGCGCCCGCCTACATCGTGCCGTTCATGTTCGTCTACGAGCCGATGCTGCTGCTCATCGTCAAGGACTGGAGCACCGAGTGGGCGTTCGTCGTGTGGTCGGTGATCTCGGCCTCGATCGGCGTCGTGTGCCTCGCCGCAAGCCTGTTCGGCTGGCTGCTCACCCTCGCCGCCGCCTGGCAGCGGGCGCTGCTTTTCATCGCGGCGCTGCTGCTCATCAAGCCGGGCCTCGTCACCGATGCGGTAGGGCTCGGGCTGCTCGCGGTGGTGGCCGGCGCGCAGCTGGTGCAGATCCGCAGCCTCAGGGAAAGAAGCGCATGAGCGACGCCCTCGGCTGGCTCGTCAAGTCCCGGCCCGAGGCGATGGGGCATTACTTCGCCTTTCTCAAGGAGGCGGGCCGGCTGCTCGATCCGAAGACCCGCGCGCTGATCTCGGTCATCACCAAGGTGCACTCGCAGACCGAGCGGGGACTGAGGCAGTACGTCAGGCGGGCGCTCGCCGAGGGCTGCAGCGGCGCCGAAATCCTCGACGCGCTGCTGATGGCATTTCCCGCGCTCGGGCTCGCCAAGATCGTCTGGGCGGTGGACGTGCTGCTCGCGATGCAGCTGCCGGCGTTCGATCCGGCCAACCTGGGCGCGCCGCAGTGGCGCGAGCTGGCGCCGCTCGCCAAGCTTCCCAGGGGAAAACTGAAAAAACTCGAGTGCGCGGGCCGCAGCGTGTTCGCGCTGCGCGACGCCAAGGGCTGCAGCGTGTTCGATGCGCACTGCCCGCACCAGGGGACCAACATCCCGCTCGAGGCGCTGGCCGGCGGCAAGCTCGTCTGCCCCAAGCATGGTTGGACGTTCGACGCCAAAACCGGCGCGTGCACCGCCAAGGGCGACAAGCCGCTGCGGCGCATTGCCTCGCGGATCGAGAACGAGACCGTCTTCGCCCGGCTTTAATTCGACTTTGACCCGCGCCCCGGCAAGCGCGGAGCCGGCCGCGACGGCCCAGGCGTCACGCCGTCGCCCCGCCCGCCTGCCCCTGCTTGACGCGCTCGAGAACGCTCATCGCGGTGGCGATGAAGCCGGCCACGTCTCCGGCGCTCGCCGGAATGATCATGGTGTTGGACGTCTTGGCAAGCTTGGCGAACGCATCCACGTATTGCGTCGCGACCTTGAGGTTCGCGGCTTCCAGGCCGCCCCTGTCGGCAATCGCCTCGGCCACCGCGCGCACTCCGGCGGCATTTGCCTCGGCGATCACGCGGATCGCGGTTCCCTCGCCCTGCGCCCGGTTGATCGCCGCCTGCTTGTCGCCCTCGGACTTGAGAATCGCGGCCTGCCGCTGGCCGTCGGCGATGTTGATCTCCTGCTGGCGTTCGCCCTCGGACTTGGCGATCAGCGCGCGCTTTTCGCGCTCGGCGGTGATCTGTGCCTGCATCGCCCGCAGGATGGTCTCCGGCGGAGTCAGGCTCTTGATCTCGTAGCGCAGTACTTTGATTCCCCAGTTGCGCCCCGCCTCGTCGAGCGCGGCGACGATGTGGCGGTTGATGTCCTCGCGCGACTCGAAGGTCTTGTCGAGCTCCATCTTGCCGATCACGCTCCTGAGCGTGGTCTGCGCGAGCTGCGTGATCGCCGCGACGTAATTGGCCGAGCCGTAGGAAGCGAGCCGCGGATCGGTCACCTGGTAGTACTGGACGCCGTCCACTGCGAGCTGCGTGTTGTCCTTGGTGATGCACACCTGCTCGGGCACGTCGAGCGGCACTTCCTTGAGCGAGTGGATGTAGGCGACGCGGTCGAGAAACGGGATGATGAGGTTGAGCCCCGGCTCGAGCACGGCATGGAAGCGCCCGAGGCGCTCGACTACGTAGGCGCTCTGCTGCGGCACGATCCGTACGCCCTCGATCACGAAGGCGACCACCACCGCGATGAAGAAGATCCACACCGCGTAGCGCTCGGTCGCAGGGATGAATGCCGCAGCCAGCGATACCACGAGCGCGATGATCAGCTTGGTTAACATCGAAGTGCTCCCTCGAGAAATCCCCTCAGCCGGGGTGCTTGGCGGTGACTTTGAGCGTATTGCCATGGGTGGACAGCACGTACACGACGGCGCCCGGTTCGGGCGCCTGGTCGCCTTCCACACGCGCGTCCCAGGATGCACCCCGGTAGTGCACCCGCGCCAGGCGCGCGCCCTGGTCGACCCAGCTCTCGAAGCTCGCGGGCTGCCCCGCGTCCAGCTGGGGCATCTGGCGGGTTGCGTTTCGCGCCCGGTAGGCGTGCACCCAGTAGGTTCCCCCTGCCGCGACCGCCGCTGCGACGATCGACTGCACCGGGAAGTCCTGCCCGAAGTACGCGGCGGCGCTGGCGCCGAACGCCGCTGCGCCGAGCATGAGGAGATAAAAGGTGCCCGTGACGAGTTCGGCGATCGCCAGGATGAAGCCGAGGATCGCCCAGGCGATGTACGGTTCCGGTTCCATGGCGCCTAATGTGGCACGCGGAACGCCGGCGCGCAACCGAGCGGACACCGCGCCGTACTATCATCGCGGGCATGGCGGCCGCTGCTTACGATGCCCTCGCTGCGGAATTGATCGCGCTGCACGAGGCGCCGCGCGAGGTTCCGGCGTTCAGCGAGCGCTACCCCGGACTCACCGCCGAGTCCGGCTATCGCGCCGCCCGGCACCTGCACGTGCACCGGCTCGCACAGGGCTGGAAGCCGGTCGGACGCAAGATCGGTTTCACCAACCGCACGCTGTGGTCGCGCTACGGCGTGTACGAGCCGATGTGGGGGATGGTCTACGACCGGACGCTGCTCCATGCGAGCGAGGACCGCATCTCGGTGCCGCTCGCCGGGCTCGCGCAGCCGCGGATCGAGCCCGAAATCTGCTTCCGGCTGAAGGCAGCGCCGCCGCGCACGCGCGATCCCGGGCTTCTGCTTGCCGCAATCGATTGGGTGGCGCATTCGATCGAGATCGTGCAGTGCCATCATCCGGGGTGGAAAGTGACGATCGCCGATTGCACGGCCGACAACGGCCTGCACGGGCGGCTCATCGTCGGAACGCCGCTCGCGGTGCAGTCGTTGCCCGGCCTCGCCGCAGCGCTTCCCGGGCTCGAAGTCACGCTCTCGCGCGATGCCAAGCTGATCGACCGCGGCGTGGGCGCGAACGTGCTCGGCAGCCCGCTTGCCGCGCTCGCGCATCTGGTCGAAGTGCTCGCGAGCCAGCCGGAGGCGCCGCCGCTCGTCGCCGGAGAACTCGTCAGCACCGGCGTTCTGACCGACGCCCACGCGGTGAAGCCGGGCGAAGTGTGGACGACTTCGTTCCGCGGCTTGCCGCTCCCCGGCATGAGGGTGACGTTCACGTGAGACGGCCGCTCGAGGGCGTCACCGTGGTGGCGCTCGAACAGGTCATCGCCGGGCCCTTTTGCACCCGACAGCTGGCGGAACTGGGCGCGCGCGTGATCAAGATCGAGCGGCCCGGGAGCGGCGACGCGGCGCGCGGCTACGACGCAACGGTGAAGGGCCTTTCTTCGCATTTCGTCTGGGTCAACCGCTCCAAGGAAAGCCTCACGCTCGACGTGAAGCACCTGCAGGCGAAGGCGATCCTCGAGCGGCTCGTCGCGCGCGCCGACGTCTTCGTGCAGAATCTCGCCCCGGGCGCCGCCGATCGCATCGGCCTGGGCGCCGCCGAGCTGCGCGCAAGGCACCCGCGGCTGATCTGGTGCGGAATTTCCGGCTACGGGCCGGCGGGCCCGTACGCGGCGAAGAAAGCCTACGATCTCCTCGTCCAGTGCGAAACCGGGCTCCTCTCGGTCACCGGGACCGCCGATTCGCACGCCAAGGCCGGAATCCCGGTCGCCGACATCGCCGCCGGCATGTACGCCCTGTCCTCGATCCTCGCCGCGCTGCTGCGGCGCGAGCGCGAGGGCTGCGGGGCGACGCTCGACATCACCATGTTCGAATCGCTCGGCGAGTGGATGGGATTCCCCGCCTACTTCACCGCCTACGGCGGGACGGCGCCGCCGCGCTCGGGCGCGTTTCACGCCACGATCGCCCCTTACGGTCCGTACCAGGCGGCCGACGGCCAGACGGTCTTCCTCGGGGTGCAGAACGACCGCGAATTCGTCCGCTTCTGCGAGGCGGTGCTCGGCAATGCAGCGCTCGCCGCCGATGCGCGCTTTGCCACCGGCCCGGCGCGCGACGCCAACCGCGACGCGCTGCGCGAGGAGATCGGGCGCGTTTTTTCGACGCTCTCGGCGGCGCAGGTTCTGGAGCGCCTGGAGCGCGCCGAGATCGCCAACGCGCGGATGAACTCGATGCGCGAATTCTGGGATCACGCGCAACTGAAGTCCCGCGACCGCTGGCGCAACGTCGACTCGCCCGCGGGGTCGCTGCTCTCGATGAAGCCGCCCTTCAATCTGGACGGCTTCGAGCCGCGCATGGATGCGCTTCCGGCGCTCGGCGCGCACACCCGGTCGATCCTTGCCGAGCTTGGCTTCGCGGCCGGCGAAATCGATCGGCTCGCCGCGGACGGCGCCGTCTGATGCAAACGCCCGCACGCTCGGAACGCATACGCGGCGCGGGCGCGGTCCTCGCGCTGCCGGCATGCCTTGCGCTTTTCGCCTGCGCCTCCGCGCCGGCGCCGGACAGCGCGGGGGTCCTCCGGCCCTCGATGCCGGCCCTGCCGCTTGCGCGAACGACTCCGCTGCGAGCGACGGCCGGGGTCTTCTACACGCCGCAATTCGCGCACGGCACGCTCACCGACCGCGGCACGCCCGCAATCTCGCATCGGCCCGGACCGGCAAGCGTTGCGCTTTTCGATCACGTTCTCGGTACCGCGTTCGGGGAGCTCGTCCGGCTACCGGCTTGGCCCGCAAGTTCCGCGCCGCCGGGCGTCTCGCTCGTATTCGTGCCCCGCGTCGTCGCGATAACCACGATCCGCCAGGCGACACCCCCCTTTTCGGCCCGGCTGATCGAATACGGCGTGGAGGTTCATACGCCCACCGGTGAGCGCCTGGACGGCTGGACGCTTTACGCGCGAAGCCGCGCCGATGGGCAAGGAAACACGGACGAGGACCGGTTGAGTTCAGGGGCGCTGCGCGATGCCGCGGCGCAATTGCTTGCCGCGCTCGCTCGGCGGCCTGCGCTCCTCGCGCAAGTTCCAGCGACGCGGCAGACCGAAGTTTCCGGTCCGGATCCGCGCGCGGCCCGCGCGGGGCCGGTGCGGCTCGCCGTCACTTCGCTTTTTGAGCCGTCGGAGGCGCGCGAGCGGCGATCGCCCGGCGAACCGGACTGCCTCGCCGCCGCCCTCGTTCACGCTGTCCCCGATGCCTCCATCGTTTCCGCCGAGCAGGTTCGAGACGCGCTTTTTCCCTGGTTCGAGGCCTCGACCGTGGTGGACACGGCGCAGCAGATGCCCGAGCTGATGCGGCAGGCGGCCGTGCGCGAGGGCGTCCGCCAGGCCGGAATCGACTACATGGCGCTCGTGCGCACCGAGCGCACGAGCAACCGCAATCCGGACGCCTTGCGCTGCGATACGAGCCACCGGGCGCCCGGCTGCTCCGGGGTGCGGGGTGACGCGCTCAAGACGAGGCTGCAGGTCACCCTGTGGAACCTGAACCGCTACACCATGAGCGGGAAATTCGAGGTCGAGGGCGCCGGTTCGGCGACTTTCGCGGGTCTGACGGTGCCGATTCCGGGCGCCGAGCGCTCATCGGCCAGCGCCTGCGAGCGCGCCGCCGAAGCGATCAGCCATCTCATCCGGCCCCGCTAGCGGGGCCGCTCAATCCTTGTTGCGGCTCGCCTCGATCCGGACGGCGCGCGCGAGTTCGCGGTGCACCCGCGCCACGCGCTCGACTTCGCCCTTCGCCGCAAAGCGCTCGTAGAAGCCTTCTTCGCGGAATTGCCTGGCGAGTTCGGCCCACGGCGCAAGCCGCTCCTCCCAGCGCGCAAGACGCCCCGCCTCGGGCTCCGCGTCCTCCTTCGCCAGATCGGCGCACACCCGGATCAACGCCTTGATGGTCACCGGCTTGGTAACCATGTAGTCGTCCTGGCCCCACACCGCATCGCCGAAAGCGGTGCGTGCGGCCTTGAGGAAGTCGCGCACGAGCGCGTAGTAGCGCGGGACTTCGCGCGAGCTTCCGCCCGCCAGCTGGATCGAGCGCCAGCGGCCGCGCACCCAGCGGTGCAGCTCGTTGAAGAGCTCGGCCTGCAGCACCCACTTGTCGCGCTGGCTGCGGCCGCCCAGCCGGTTGATGCGGTAGCGCAGCGGGCTGTCGCCCTCGCTGTAGAGCTTTTCCACCAGGCGCGCGGCGAACTTGCGGTCCGGCGCCGCCCAGGAGACGCGCTCGTACAGATCGATCAGGTGGCTCTTGTTGATGCGCGTCGGGGTCGAATTGATGATGACGAACATCTCGGCGGCGAAATCCTCGCTGCGGCCGTCGAAAATGATGCACGGAACGTTGATCGTCGCCGCGTCGTTCGGCCGCTCCTGCATGTAGAAATGCAGCGCCGCGAGGCGGTGCTGGCCGTCGATGATCAGGAACCTGGCACCCGGCTCGCTCAGGTGGCCGACGCCCTCGCCGTCGGCGCGGAAACTGAGCCGCTCCGCCGTATAGAGCAGCACGGTTCCGGGGATCGCCGGCTGCGTGACCGCGGTTTCGTAGAAGTTGGTGAGCTGGCGGATCTTGGAGCGCGACAGCGCGCGCTGAAACGCGTGGTCGGTGCGCTCGATCCGGGCGATGAACTGCGCGATCTCGTCCTCCCGCGAAATTCGCGAGGCGGCGATCTCGTCGCCCTCGCCGTAGAAGCGGCTGATGAACCGGACGCGGGCGAGGAGATCCTTCGCCCGGTAGCTGACGAAATAGAAGATCCCGTCCTTCTGGCGGATCTGCGTGGCGTGCACGTCCAAAGTCCTTTCGGAAACCCGCCCCACGGCGGTCGGAACGGGTCGAATATACCCGAGGCGGCGAAAACGAGCAGGGAAGCTCCGCGCGCCCTTCGGGCCCGGCCTACGAGCAGACGGGCAGCATCAGGGCCTGAAGCACTTCCCCAGTGGACCGGTTTTGCACGAACGCGACCACCCCGGAATGGCGGGGGATCGCTTTGGGCAGCAGCGGGATCGAGCGCCGCTCGACCAGCCGGCCGTCGGCTGCGAACGCGAGCGGCCCCACCCATTCGAACACGACGTAATCGTGCGCGAGCGTGCGACCGCGGTTTTCGCCCGCCGCCACGTCGGAAACGAGCTTATTCTCGTAGCTCGCGAGGTAGAGCCCGGCTTCGGCCCTTTGCGCGAGGTCCAGCAGTTCGGCCCGCACCTCGACCTCGAAGGCGCTCCGGACCGGCGCACCGAGCGCAAGCGCGATCCGTGCGCGCGCGGGCCGCGCGTTGATTCTCGCCACCGCCTCGTCGAACGCGCCCGAGTGCCAGCGCCTGAAATCTTCCCCCTGCAGCAGCACCTGCGGGGTGTAGATCACCCGGGCACGCTTGAGTTTCGCCAGCTTGCGCTGGCGCTCGGCGAAGGCGGCGCGCGCGAAGGGATCCTTCCACCCGATGTAGTCCCAGTAATCCACGTGCAGCGCAATCGGCACTACGCGTCGCGGCGCGTAACCGCGGCTGCCGAGCGAGGATAGCCAGCGGTCGGCCGGCGGACAGCTGTCGCAGCCTTCCGAGGTGTACAGCTCCACGAGCGCCGCGGTGCGCTCGCCCGACTGCGCGGTGCACTGCATCGCCTGCACCGCCGGCGACAGGGCGAGGCCGGCGAGCAGGAGCCAGGCGGCTTTCATTTGGCGTAGATCTCTGTCTTCGGGTTGAAAACCAGCCAGGCGAAAGCGAAATGGACGCCCTCGGACGCCGTTTGCAGCCGGGCGCCCTTGAGCGGCCCGGCGAGCGCGTGCCCCAGCAGGTTCCACTCTGAGTCGGTCTGCAGGTCGCGGACCTTACCGTCGCGCAGCGCGAATTCGAGCACCCGGCCCTGCAGCCGGCGCAGGAACGCCGTCGCCGAGGGGATCTCGCGCGATCCCCGGATCTCTTCCTGGTCGAGCACCGAGAGCGTGCCGTGGCGCGAAAACACCGCCACCGGCTCGCCTCCGACCGTGTCGTTGATCACGGGTTGGCGCTCGAGCCGCGAGAAGGGATAGATGCGCTGCACCCCGCCCGCCTGCACCGCGATCACCCGCTCCATGGCCGGCAGGCGCGAATCGGGCGCCGAGGAGAGCAGGAACGGCGACTGGCCGATCCGGTCGTAGCCGCGGTAGGGATTGCGCCCGTAGGGGCGCGGGAACCCGGTCGAGCGCGACAGGACCTGCCCCTCGGGGTGCGCGGCGCGGAAATCGGCAAAGGAGACGATCTGCGAAGGGATCCGCGCGAGCCGCGTCCCCGCATGCCGCCCGACGATGCCCGCACCGGTGAATTGCTGCCACCAGCTGTGCGTCTGCCGGTCGTACATCACCAGGTCGGAGTGGCGCAGCTTGCCGGTGGTGCCGAAATCCAGGGTCGCGCCGCCGACCCGGCGGTCAAAAACGATCGAGGCGTTGCAGAGCGGACAGAAGGTGACCGCGAGCGGCACCTCCCCGAAGCGGTCGTTCGCGATCTCGTGCCAGATGAGGACCGAGAGCGGATAGGCGCGGCCGCGCCCCCCGATTTCGACCACGATCACCGGCTCGCGCGGATCGAGCCAGAGCGAAGCGGTGCTCGCGGAGTCGAATTTCGGCCGGTCGATCGCGGGGATGCCGTCCTTGGGCGGGCCGCCCGATTCGATTTCCTCCAGCGGCACCGTGCGGCGCGAAAAATCGGTGCGCGGCCACTCCATCTTCCAGGAGTCGACGAGCGCCTCCGACCCCCACGCACTGTGCAGCAGCCCGGCGGCGAGCGCTGCGAAAGCGAGCTTTTGGACGCCCATTGCCTACTATACGATCGGCGCTGCGGCACTGGGCCTTCCGGCCCGCTACTGCTTGAGATGCCGCGGATGGCGCGGATCGTCGACGTCGTAAGTCTGGAATCCCCGCGCGCCCGGCTTCGCGGCGGCGGGTTCGGCCTCGAGCAGCTTCGCGAGGCCGAGGTAGCCCCGCTCCCGGGCGATGTCGGCGGCGCGGCGCCCGTCGCGGTTCTTCCGCTGCGCGTCGCGCGTACGCGGCAGCAGGAGCCGCACCGCCTCGGCGTCGCCCGCATCCGCCGCGCCGTGCAGCGCGAGGTTCCCTTTCAGGTCCGCCACGTTGGCGTCGGCGCCGCGCTCGAGCAGCCTTGCCACCGTGCGCGCGTTTCCGGTGAGCGCCGCCCAGTGCAGCGCGGTCTCGCCCGCGTCGTTGCGCGCTCTTGCGTCCGCGCCCGCGGCGAGCAGCAGCTCGGCAAGCGCCGGATCCGCGTGCAGCGCCGCGAGGTGAAGCGCCGTCTCGCCCGTCGCGGACCGCGCCGCCGTGCTTGCGCCCGCCTTGAGGAGCAGGCGCGCGAGATCGGTCATTCCCTTTTCCACCGCGCGGTGGAGCGGCGTTTCGCGTTCGGCGTTGCGCGCGTTGACGTTCACCTGCCCGCGCGCGACCAGCCCTTCGGCCACGAGCGGCTTGCTTTCCTCGATCGCCTCGAAGAGCCTCTCCTCGGCTGTCTGCGCCAGGGCACTCGCGCACGCAAGCGATAGGAGCATAGCGAGCAGAGCGCGCATGGCGGCCATTCTAGCGACCGCTATGCGAAGCCGAGCTGCAGATACAGGTACCGCCCCGGTGCTTCGAGGGTCACGCGAGCGCCCGGGCGAGAACTTCGGCGAGGTGTAGCGTCGGGCGCCGCGCCAGCCCCTCGATCTGCTCGCGGCAGGAAAACCCGTTCGCGACGAGGAGCGTTGCGGGCGCCGAGGCGCGCACTCTCGGCAGCAGCTCCAGTTCCGCAATGCGGCGCGAAACCTCGTAATGCTCCGGCTTGAATCCGAACGCGCCCGACATGCCGCAGCAGCCGGTGTCCGGCGCGTCGACTTCGAGGCCCGCTGCCGCCAGGAGCGCGAGGTCATCGTCCAGGCCGCCGAGCGACTTCTGGTGGCAGTGCCCCTGCACGAGCGCGCGCCCTTCGAGCGCGCCCGGCCGCCAGCCGCGCCTGGCGAGCAGTTCTGCGAGCGAAACCGCCTGCCGCGCAAGCCGCGCGGCGCGCGCGTCCTCGGGCAGGAGCTGCGTCATCTCGTCGCGAAACACCGACAGGCACGCCGGCTCGAGCACGACGAGCGGCGTTCCCTTTTCGATGATCGGCGAAAATGCCGCAAGGATCTTCTCGAGCGCGACCCGCGCGCGATCGAGCATGCCGAAGTCGTAGTACGGCCGCCCGCAGCACAGGCGCGCTGCGGGCACATCGACCTCGTAGCCGGCCGACTCCAGCACGCGCTGCGCCGCCGCCGCCGATTCGGGCCGGAAATAGTTGTTGAAGGTGTCGGCGAAGAGCAGGACCGGTTCTGCTGCGAGAGCGCCGCCCGCGCCTGCGGGACGAGGCCGTGCGCGCCGCGATTGCAGGAAGAGCGAACGGAAGCTGCGCGATGCGAACCGCGGCAGGGCGCGCTCGGGCGCGACGCCGGCGATCGCTTTCGCCAGGCGCCCGATTCCGGGGGCCTCGGCAAGGAAATTCGCGAGCGCCGGGATGCGGGCCGCAAGCGGCGCCCATTCGCCGATCCGGCCCATCGAATGCGCCTGGCGCGGCCGGCGGTGCGCCTCGTAGTAATGCGACAGGAACTCCGCCTTGTAGGCTGCCATGTCGGTGTGCGTCGGGCAGTCGCTCCTGCACCCCTTGCAGGCGAGGCACCAGTCGAGCGCCTCCTTCACCTCTTCGCTCTGCCAGCCGTCGCGGATCACTTCGCCGCGCAGCATCTCGGCGAGCAGCCGCGCGCGCCCGCGGGTCGAGTAGCGCTCCTCCTTGGTCGCACGGTAGCTCGGGCACATGGTGCCAACCTTTGCCGCGCGGCACTTGCCCATGCCGACGCAGTGCTCGGTGGCGCGCGCAAAGCCGTCGCCGACGTCGCTCGCAAAAGCGAGCCGCGTGGCGAGCGTGACCGGGCGATAGTCGGGCCCCAGGCGCAGGTTCTCGTCGACGCGGTACGGCTCGCCGAACGCATCGACGAGCTTGCCCGGGTTCATGCGTCCCTGCGGATCCCACAGTCGCTTGAATTCGCTGAAGGCGGCCATCAGCTCGGGGCCGTACATCAGCGGCAGGAATTCGGCCCTCGCCTGCCCGTCGCCGTGCTCGCCGGAGAGCGAACCGCCGTAGCGCACCACGAGCTTCGCCGCTTCGAGCAGGAACGCGCGCCAGTGCGCGATGCCGCGCGCGCTCCGCAGGTCGAAGGTGATGCGGGCGTGGATGCAGCCGTCGCCGAAATGCCCATAGAGCGAGGTGCGATAGCCGAAGCGTTGCACGAGCGCGTCGAACTCGCGCAGGTAGTCGCCCAGGCGCAGCGGATCGACCGCCGCGTCCTCCCAGCCGATCACCGGGTCGGGTCCCTCGACTCCCTTCAGGTTGAGCGCGGTTGCGGACGCTCCGGTTTCGCGGATCGCCCAGATCCGGTCCATGAGCGAGCGCCCGGAGACGAGAAGGCCACCGAGCGATTCTTGGAGCTGCATCGCCTGCGCGAGCGCTTCCTCGCGCGTGTCGGCGCCGAATTCGACGATGAGCCACGCTTTGCCCGCGGGCAGGCGCTCGATGTCGGGTAGCCGCAGGCGGCGCTCGCGCAGCCCGTCGATGATCCGGTCGTCGAGCCCCTCGCAGGCGATCGGCCGCGCTGCGAGCACCTGCGCCGTCGCATCGGCCGCGGCGTAGATGTCGGGAAAGCCGACTACGAGCAGCACCCGCTCGGGCGGGCTTCGCACCAGCCGCACTTTCGCCTGCAGGGTGAGCGCGCAGGTGCCTTCGCTCCCCACCAGCGCGCGCGCCACGTTGAAGCCGTTCTCGGGCAGCAGCTGCTCGAGGCTGTAGCCCGAGACGCGGCGCGGAATTCTGGGAAAGCGGGCGCGAATCAGGTCCGCATGCCTGTCGGCGAGCGCCTTCATCCCGGCGTAAAGCGAAGCCTGCCTTCCGCCCACCGAGGCGATGCGGCGGAATTCTTCCGGCGAGGTCGCGCCGCACCAGAAGCGCGCGCCGTCGTAGGTGAGCACTTCGAGCGCCTCGACGTTCTCGGCCGTCTTGCCGCCCATCACCGAATGCGGACCGCAGGAATTGTTGCCGATCATGCCGCCGAGCGTGCAGCGCGAATGCGTCGCGGGGTCGGGCGCGAAGGTGAGCCCATGCCGCTCCGCGGCCGCGCGCAGCGCGTCGCACACCACGCCCGGCTCGACCCGCGCCACGCGCGCCGCGGGATCCACTTCGAGCACGCGATCGAGATATTTCGAGGCGTCGATCACCACCGCCACGTTCACGCACTGGCCACACTGCGACGTGCCGCCGCCGCGCGCGAGGATCGGCGCACCGTGCGCGCGGCAGGCGCCGAGCGCGGCGACGATGTCCTCCGCCGAGCGCGGCAGCACGACGGCGATCGGCACCTGGCGGTAGTTCGATGCGTCGGTGGAATAGGCGGCGCGCGCGCC
>CAZXAR010000083.1:0-13163 GCA_964638135.1 uncultured Enterobacteriaceae bacterium
CGCGGCGAGAAAAGCGCGGCAGGCCGCATCGATCTGCTCGAAGCGTACGTCGAGACCTACCTCGCGCAGGAGATCCGCGCCGAGGCGCTGGTGCGAAGTCTCGAAGGTTTCACGCGCTTTCTCGAAGTGGCGGCGCTGGCGAACGCCCAGGTGACCAACGTCGCTTCGCTCGCGCGCGACGCGGCGGTGGCGCGCCCGACCGTGCAGGGCTATTTCGAGGTGCTCACCGACACGCTGCTCGGCGCCTGGCTGCCGGCCTGGCGCCCGCGTGCCAAGGTAAAGGAGGTCGCCCACCCGAAGTTCTATTTGTTCGACTGCGGAGTAGCGCGGGCGCTCGCGCGCCGCTTGCGCGAGCCGCTCGACGCCGCCGAACGCGGGACATTGCTCGAGACGCTCGTCCACCACGAGCTGCGCGCGCAGATCGCCTATGGCAGCATCGGCGGCGACCTCGCCTATTTCCGCACGCCGTCCGGAACCGAGGTCGATTTCATCTGGACGCGGGGCAAGTCGGTGGTCGGCGTCGAGGTGAAAGCGAGCGAGCGCTGGCGCCCCGAATTCTCGCGCGCGCTCAATGAGCTGCACGCCGGCGGGTCGGTTCAGCGCGCCTATGGCGCCTACCTCGGAGACCGGCCGTTGCAGGACGGAGCAGCCCGCGTTCTGCCGCTGGACGCCTTTCTGCGCGAGCTCTCGGCCGGGCGCGTTCTCGGCGCGACGCGCTAGGTTATCGCGGTAGGAATACCGGTCACCCGGTCGGCGCGCAGGAGCAGTACTTTACGACAGGCAAATCGGGCTCTGACCCGGCTCTGACCCCGATTTCAGTTCTTGACGACGAGCAGGCCCTTTAGGTAGTCGCCCTCCGGGAATTCGAGCGCCACGGGATGATCGGCCGCGGCGCCGAAGCGCCCGATGATCTTCGCCTCCACCCCCGCATCGAGCGCCGCACCGGCGACGATCGACTGGAAGAGCGGCGCCGCGATTCCGCCCGAGCAGGAAAAGGTCGCGAGCAGGCCCCCCGGCGCGAGCAGCTTGAACGCAAGCAGGTTGATGTCCTTGTAGGCGCGCGCGGCGTTTTTCGCCTGCGCCGCGGTCGGCGCGAACTTGGGCGGATCGAGCACCACGAGGTCGAAGCGCGCCGCGCGGTCGCGCAGCAGGCGCAGGTGCGCGAACACGTCGGCCTGCGCGAATTCGATCCGGCCCGCATCGAGCGGGTTGGCGGCAAGATTGTCGCGCGCCACTTCGAGCGCCGGTGCCGAGCTTTCCACCGCCAGAACGCGCCTTGCGCCGCCCGCAAGCGCGGCGATCGCGAAGCCGCCGGTGTAGGAAAAGCAGTCCAGCACCTCGCGCCCTGCGGCGAGCGCGCGCACGCGCTGGCGGTTTTCGCGCTGGTCGAGAAAGAACCCGGTCTTCTGGCCCTCCTCGACGTCGACCCGGAAGTTGAGCCCGTACTCGACGATCGGGCAGCGGCGCGCGTTGCGGTTGCCGCGCGCGAAACCGGCGCGCGGGGGAAGCCCCTCGAGCGAGCGCACCTCGGCGTCCGAGCGCTCGTAGATCGCCTCGCACCCGGTCGCCTCGGCGAGCGCATCGAGGATCGTCTCGCGCCAGCGCTCGGCGCCGGCGGAAAGAAACTGCGCCACCAGCACGTCGGCGTAGCGGTCCACCACCAGCCCGGGCAGGCCGTCGCATTCGCCGTGCACGAGCCGCATCGCGTTGGTGTGGCGCGCGTCCGGCAGCGCGGCGCGAAGCGATGCCGCCGCCTCCAGCCGTTGCGCGAAAAAGCCGGCATCGATCGCCGCACCGGCAGCGAAGCTCCAGACGCGCGCGCGGATCTGCGAGTGCGGGCTGTACGCGGCGAGCGCGAGGCGCTCCCCCGCGGCCGAGCGCACTTCCACCGTGTCGCCGCTCCCCGGATTGCCTTCGACGCGCTCCAGCGCTCCGGAGTAGATCCAGGGATGGCGGCGCCGGAGCGATTTCTCGCGCCCGCGCTTGAGCACGATCATTTCTTGCGCGCCCGCGGATGCGCCGCGTCGTACACCTTGGCGAGCGCCTGGAAGTCCAGGTGCGTGTAGACCTGCGTCGTGGAGATGCTCGCGTGGCCGAGCATCTCCTGCACCGCGCGCAGGTCCTGCGAGGATTGCAGCAGGTGCGAGGCGAACGAATGGCGCAGCATGTGCGGATGGATCGGGGTCTGCAGGCCCTGCCGGCGCGCGAGCGCCTTGAGCCGGGCATTCACCGTGGAAAGCGCGATCCGGCGGCCGCGCGCGCCGACGAAAAGCGCGCGCTCGTCCGACCGCGCCAGCCGCGCGCGCGCCGCGAGCCAGAGCCGCAGCGCCTCACGCGCCTTCGCGCCGACCGGCACGGTGCGCGTCTTGCCGCCCTTGCCGGTCACCGTCACCTGCGCCTCGCGCAGGTCGAGCCGCCCGTCGTCGAGGTCGAGCGCGACAAGCTCCCCCAGCCGCAGCCCGGAGGAATACATCAGCTCGAACATGGCGCGGTCGCGCGCGAGGTCCGGCGCGCCGCCCGCATCCGCTTCGAGGAGCTGCTGTGCCTGCTCGACGGAGAGCGCCTTGGGCAGCGGCCGGGGGCTTTTCGGCGCGCGCACGCCCTGCACCGGGTTGGCGCGAAAGCGCCGGTGACGGGCGAGCCAGCGATACAGCCCGCGCCAGGCCGAGAGCGCAAGCGCGAGCGTGCGCCCGGAAAGGCCGCGCCCGTGCAGCGCGGCGACGAAGCGGCGCACCTGCGCGGTCTCGACCGCGTCCAGGCGCGCGCTGCCTGCCAGCGCGAGCAGCACCGCCAGAGCGCGGCCGTAATTCCGCAGCGTGGCGGGGGACAGGCGGCGCTGGTGTCGCAGCGCGTCAAGGTACTCGCGCACCAGGTGCTCGTCCGGGTGCGTGGCTCGCGCCGCAGCCGCCACGCGGGGCGCCATTACAGCTTCGCCGCGAGCGCGCCCGAAACCAGCTCGCCGATGCGGCGCAGAAAGAGCGTCCCCATCTCGGCATAGAAACGCTTCGGGTCTTCGCTGCCGAACGCGAGCAGGCCGAAGCTGCGCGTCTGGCCGAGCGGCACCAGCGCGAGCGAGCGCACGTGCTCCTCGGCGTCGCGGAACCACGGCAGGAACGGACTGCCCGCCGCCGGACCGCACTGCGGCGCACCCATCGCCTCGACCGAGTCGCGCAGCGAATCATCCACGGGCTCGCCTTCGGGCGCCCCCGCCGGAGCGCTCCGCCCCCACACGCGCAGCGCCACGTGCGGCACCGAGAAGTCCTCGCGCAGATGAAAGTAGATTCCCTGCACGGTCGAGGCGAAATCGCGCGCCCCGAGCAGCGCGAGCGCAAGGCGATGCACCTTCTCGCTGATCGCGTCGTTCTCCTCGGCGAACTGCACCAGCTCGCCGAGCTTGCCTTCGAGCAGCTTCACTTTCTCGCGCAGCCCGAGGATCTGGCGCTCGCTCAACGCGATCGCGCGCCCGCCGTGCGGATGCGGCACGAAGATCGTCTCGAGCAGCTCGGGATGCTGGTCGAAGAACTGGGGATGGCTGCGGAGGAACTGCGCGACGTCGTCTGTATTCATGGGCCTTTTCCTTGCTAGAGCCCGATCGTGCCTTCGAACACGGTGCGCGCGGGACCCTTCATCCAGACCGGATTGTCGCCGCCTGCCCAAGACACGGTCAACGTTCCGCCGCGCGTCCGGACCGCAACCGGGGAATCGAGCAGTCCGCGCGCGATGCCGGACACCACCGCGGCGCATGCGCCGGTGCCGCAGGCGAGCGTCTCGCCGGCGCCGCGCTCGTACACGCGCAGCCGGATCGCGTGCCGTTCCAGCACCTGCATGTACCCGGCGTTCACGCGGTGAGGAAAACGCGCGTGCGCTTCGATGAGCGGCCCCTGGGTCGCCACCGGGGCAAGCGCCACGTCGGCCACCACCTGGACCGCGTGCGGGTTGCCGATCGAAAGCAGCGCAAGCTCGACCGGCGCGCCCTCGACGTCGATTCTCTGCACGAGCGGCGCCTGGAGCGTCGGGCACCCCATGTCGACGCCGACTTCGCCATCGGCTTCCAGCCGCGGAACGATGAGGCCTCCCAGCGTCTCGACCCGGATCTGCGTCTTCGCCGTGAGGCCTTTCTCGTGCACGAACTTGACGAAGCAGCGCGCCCCGTTGCCGCACTGCTCCACTTCGCCCCCGTCGGCGTTGAAGATGCGGTAACGGAAGTCGGCCTCGGGGCGCGTCGCGCGCTCGACGAGCAGCACCTGGTCGCAGCCGACGCCGAAGTGCCGGTCGGCGAGCCGCCGCAGCTCATCCGCCGAGAGCCGAACCGGTTCGCGCGTGGCGTCGATCACGACGAAATCGTTGCCCGCGCCCTCCATCTTGCTGAACGCGATCCGGATCATGGCGCGCGATTCTACCGGCGCTCGGCCGCGTAGCGGGCAAGGCGCGCCTGCACGAGTTCGCTCACCTGGAGCGCGAGCTCGAGCGCGCGCCGGCCCTCGTCGCCGCCCACGGCCGGCGCATCGCGCGCGCGCACCGCGCGCACGAACGCCTCGGCCTGCAGCTGCAGTGCGTCGACCCGCTCGAAGCTGCGCTCGGTCTCTGTGATCCCGTCCTCGCCCATGCGCACGTAGCGCAGCCGATGCCCCTGCAGATCGGCCGAGACATACTCGCGCTCGCGGATGACGCGCAGCTTGCGGACCGGAGACTGGCTCACCCGGCTCGCCGAGACGCTCGCGACGCAGCCGTCGGCGAATTCGAGCCGCGCATTGGCGATGTCGATCGCCTCGGTCAGCACGCGAAAGCCGCAGGCGCTCACCGCCTCGAGCGGCGCGTGCGCCAGCGCGAGCACGAGGTCGAGGTCGTGAATCATGAGGTCGAGCACCACGTTGACGTCGGTACCGCGCGCCTTGAACGGCGCGAGCCGTTCGATGTCGATGAACTGCGGCCGCCCCGCTTCGGCGGCGAGCGCGCGGAACGCCGGATTGAAGCGTTCCAGGTGTCCCACCTGGAGCACCAGCCCCCTGGCGCGCGCCAGCGCAAGCAGCTCGTCGGCTTCCGCAACCGAGCCCGCGACCGGTTTTTCCACCAGCACGTTGACGCCCGCCGCGAGGCAGGCGCGCACCACCTCATGGTGCGCCTCGGTCGGCACCGCCACCGCAGCGGCCTCGATTCCAGCGAGCAGCCGCCGGTAGTCGGTTTCCGCACGGCAGCCCAGCTCGCGCGCGACCTGCTGCGCGCGCGATGGCTCGCCGTCGGCCACCGCGACCAGCTCGACGCCCTCCAGCGCCGCGAGCTTCTGCGCGTGAAAGCGCCCCATGTACCCCACGCCGATCACCGCCGCGCGCAATGCCGCCATCGGCCGCCCGGGCATCGCTTCAGTAGAACCGCGGCTCGCCCGCGGGGCGCGTCTTGAAGCGCTTATGCATCCACAGGTATTGCTCGGGCATCTCCAGCACCTTGCGCTCGATGTATTGGTTCATCCGGCGGGTGTCCCCGGCGAGGTCCGCGGTGGGGAAATTCTCCCACGGCGGCTCGATCGCGAGCACATAGCCGGCGCCGCCGGGGAGCATGCGCGTCACGCAGGGCAGCACCCTGGCGCCCACCAGGCGCGCCACGCGCGACAGGCCCGGCATGGTCGCCGCCGGAACGCCGAAGAACGGCACGAACAGCGCACCGCGCGGCCCGTAGTCCTGGTCCGGCAGATAGTAAAAGGCGCGCCCTTCGCGCATGCCGCCCAGCGCGGCGCGAATGCCTTCCTGCCGCGACACGAGCTTGTGGTCGCCGAAGCGGCGGCGCCCCTGCATGAGCCGCGCGGCCAATAGCGGATCGCCCTGCCTCGAATACATCGAGACCAGGCGCACTTCGCCGGCGAGGCGCGCGGCGCCGATATCGAGCCCGACGAAATGCGGCACGAACAGGATTGCCGGAGCGCCGCCGAGCGCGCGCAGGTGCTCGAGCCCTTCGATGCGCACGGCGCGCTCGAAGCGCTCGCGCGGCGCCCACCACACCAGGCCCAGATCGACGAAGCTGCGGGTGAGCGCGCGAAAGTGCGCCCGCGCGAGCGCCTCACGCGCGCGCGCCTCCATCTGCGGAAAGCATTTCGCGAGATTGACGCGCGTCACGCGGCGCCGCTCGGCAATCAGCCAGAAGAGCGCGCTCCCGAACGCGTCCGCAAGCACCGCCAGTGCGCCCGGCGGCAGGAAGTGCAGCAGCCACATCAGTGCGAACGCGAGCCGGCTCAGAATCGTGCTCCTTCAGCCCGGCGCCGGCGGCGCGCCGTGCGGCGTCTTGTAGCGGTTGTAGCCCCACAGGTACTGCTGCGGGCATTCGCGGATGAGCGCTTCGAGCGCGCGGTTGACGCGCCGCGCCGCGCCTTCCCCCGCGAGCGCGGGCACCAGCCGGCGCAGCGTGAGCGCGTAGCCCTCGCCGCGCGGCAGCCGTCGCGCGAACGCGAGAAAGCAGTTCTGGCGCGGCCGGTCCAGCAGGCGCGCCGCAAGCGTCATCGTGTACGCCGGCCTGCCGAAGAATTCGACCCACTCGCCCTCGCCCTCGCCTGGCACCTGGTCGGGCAGAAAGCCGACCGCCTCGCCGCGGTGCAGCGCCGCGAGCAGCCGGCGCAGCCCGGAGTAATCCGCGCGCAGAAGATGGATGTTCGGCCGCTCGCGGCCTTCGCGCATGAGCGGTTCGAGCCAGCCCGCCTTGGGCGCCCGGAACATGACGGTAAGCGGAATCCGCGTGGCGACGTACTGCGAGGTGATTTCGAAGCAGCCGAGGTGCGGCGCGAGAAAAAGGAGCGATTCGCCGCGCCGGTGGGCGGCCCAGACCTCGTCGGCGCCCTCCAGGCTTCGCACCAGCGCAGCGACCTCGGCGTGCGGACGAAACCAGAGCGCGGGAAGCTCCGCGAGCATGCGGCCCGCTTCGGCGATCGCGGCGCGGCGCGTGCGCGCGTCGCGGTAGCCGGCCCGCGCGAGGTTCTCGCGCAGGTGACGCCGGTAGGTGGGCGAAATCCCATAGACCGCCCATCCCAGCGCCGCGCCGATCGCGTGCGCGACGCGCAGCGGAATCCGCGCCGCGATACGCATCAGAAAGCGCGACATCTGGTATCCTTGCAGCCCCGTTTTTCAGGCCACCCCATGAGCGATTTTCTTTTTACCTCCGAGTCGGTTTCCGAGGGGCATCCGGACAAGGTTGCGGACCAGATTTCCGACGCGGTGCTCGATGCCATTCTAGCGAATGACCCGAAGGCCCGCGTCGCGGCCGAAACGCTGGTCAAGGACAACCTGGTGGTGCTCGCGGGCGAGATCACGACGCATGCGCGCGTGAGCTACGACGAGGTGGCGCGCGCGACGATCCGGCAGATCGGCTACAACGACCCGGCGCTCGGCTTCGACGCTTCGACCTGCACGGTGCTCCTCGCCTACGGACAGCAGTCGCCCAACATCGCGCAGGGCGTCGATGAAGGCAAGGGTCTCGATCTCGACCAGGGCGCGGGCGACCAGGGACTGATGTTCGGCTACGCCTGCGACGAGACTCCGCAATTCATGCCGCTGCCGATCTACCTTGCGCACCGGCTGGTCGAGCGGCAGTCGGAAGTGCGCCGCGATGGGCGGCTGCCGTGGCTGCGTCCGGACGCAAAATCGCAGGTCACCGTGCGCTACCTGAACGGCAAGCCGGACTCGATCGACACGGTGGTGCTGTCCACCCAGCACGCGCCCGAAGTCGAGTACCGGACGCTCACCGAGGCGGTGATCGAAACGGTGATCAAGCCGGTGCTGCCCAAGAGCATGGTGAAGGGCGAGGTCAAGTATTTCGTCAACCCGACCGGCCGCTTCGAGATCGGCGGGCCGAAGGGCGACTGCGGGCTCACCGGACGCAAGATCATCGTCGACACCTACGGCGGTTCGGCGCCGCACGGCGGCGGCGCGTTCTCCGGCAAGGACCCCTCGAAGGTCGACCGTTCGGCGGCCTATGCCGCGCGCCACGTGGCGAAGAACGTGGTCGCCGCGGGCCTCGCGAGCAAGTGCCTGGTGCATGTCGCCTACGCGATCGGCGTCGCCCGACCGGTATCCGTGATGGCGACCACCTACGGCACCGGCCGGATGTCCGACGATTCGCTCTCCAAGCTGGTGGCGAACAACTTCGACCTGCGTCCCAAGGCGATCATCCAGGCGCTCAACCTGCTGCGCCCGATCTACCGCAAGACCGCCGCCTACGGCCATTTCGGCCGCGAGGAGCCCGACTTCACCTGGGAGGCGACCGACAAGGCGCTTGCGCTCAAGCAGGCGGCCTGACGGTATAATCCGCTCCGCTGAGGAGCGTTGCAACCGCCGGCGGCAGGCCGGGGTCAGGCTCAGCGAAATAAACGGCGCTCGCACTGGCAACGGTGCGGGCGCCTTGCTTTTGGGGGCCCGCGAACCTCATGAAGGAGCGAAGCACATGAACGCACCCAACCCGAAATTCACCGACTACCGCGTCGCCGACCTCGCGCTCGCCGACTGGGGCCGCAAGGAGATGGCGATCGCCGAATCGGAGATGCCGGCGCTGATGGCGATCCGCGAGGAATACGCGGCGCGCAAGCCGCTCACCGGCGCGCGCATCGCCGGCTCGCTGCACATGACGATCCAGACCGCGATCCTGATCGAGACGCTGAAAGCGCTCGGGGCGGAGGTGCGCTGGGCCTCGTGCAACATCTTCTCCACCCAGGACCACGCGGCGGCAGCGATCGCCGCGGGCGGAACGCCGGTGTTCGCCTACAAGGGCGAGTCGCTCGACGAGTACTGGGAATTCACGCACCGCATCTTCGAATTCGGCGGCCAGGGCCCGAACATGATTCTCGACGACGGCGGCGATGCGACGCTGCTCGTTCACCTCGGTTCGCGCGCGGAAAAGGATGCTGCCGTCATCGCCGCGCCGACGAGCGACGAGGAGCGCTCGCTCTTCGCCTCGATCCGCAGGCGCCTGGCGGCGAGCCCGGGCTGGTATTCGCGCATCGCGCAAGGGGTGAAGGGGGTCACCGAGGAGACAACCACCGGCGTGCACCGCCTGTACCAGATGGCGAAGGAGGAACGGCTGCTCTTCCCGGCGATCAACGTCAACGACTCGGTCACCAAGTCCAAGTTCGACAACATCTACGGCTGCCGCGAGTCGCTCGTCGACGGGATCAAGCGCGCGACCGACGTCATGATCGCCGGCAAGGTCGCGCTCGTGTGCGGCTACGGCGAAGTCGGCAAGGGCTCGGCGCAGGCGCTCCGGGGCCTGCAAGCGCAGGTGTGGGTGACCGAGATCGACCCGATCTGCGCACTGCAGGCGGCGATGGAAGGCTACCGGGTGGTCACCCTGGAATACGCCGCCGACAAGGCGGACATCTTCGTCACCGCGACCGGGAACTACCGCGTCATCACGCACGCGCACATGCAGCGCATGAAGAACAACGCCATCGTCGCCAACATCGGCCACTTCGACAACGAAATCGACGTCGCGAGCCTGAAGAACTGCGCGTGGGAAAACATCAAGCCGCAGGTGGACCACGTCATCTTTCCCGACGGCAAGCGGCTGATCCTGCTCGCCGAGGGCCGCCTGGTGAACCTCGGCTGCGCCACCGGCCACCCGAGCTACGTGATGAGTTCGTCCTTCGCCAACCAGGTGCTGGCGCAGATCGAGCTCTACAACAACACGGCGAACTATCCGGTCGGGGTGTACATCCTGCCCAAGGCGCTCGACGAGAAGGTGGCGCGGCTGCAGCTCGCCAGGCTCGGCGCGGCGCTCACCGAGCTCACCGCGGAACAGGCGCGCTACATCGGCGTTCCGAAGGAAGGCCCGTACAAGTCCGATCACTACCGGTACTGAGACCGACCGTGGCATCGCGCGCGCCAGCGGTGCGCGGAATTCGACTCTGACCGGCCCGGGGCATGGAACTCGAAGCGAAGCTTCCCGACCCGCGGCACGCGGTGCGGCTCTACGGCACCACGCCGCCGCGCGCCGGATCGCCGGACGATGCGGTGCGCGCGGTCGCGGCCAAGCTCGCCGAGCGGCTCTCGCCCTTGCCGATCGACGCCGTCGTGGTCTACGACATCCAGGACGAGTCCCGGCGCACCAGCGTGCCGCGGCCGTTCGCGTTCAGCGGCACCATCGAACCGCGCGCCTATTCGCGCCTGCTCGCGGAGCTCTCCGGAAAGCCGGCGATCAATTACAAGTGCGTCGGTACCCTCGACGAGGCGGCGTGGCAGGCGTGGCTCGCCGAGACCGCGCGCGAATACGGCCTGCGGTTTCTCTCGGTCGTCGGCCGGCCCGCGTCCGGCGCGGCGTATCCGCTTGCGCTATCGCGCGCCATCCGGCTCGCCGCCGAGCACCGTCCCCCTTTCACCGTGGGCGGCGTGCTGATCGCGGAGCGCCACACCGAGGAGCGCAGCGAAGCGGCGCGCATGCTGGCGAAAAGCGTGCAGGGCTGTGCCTACTTCGTTTCGCAGACCGTGTATCACCCGCTTGCGACCGAACGGCTGCTGCGCGACTACCTGCGCGATTGCCGCGGCGCGGGCGTCGAGCCGCGCCGCGTGATCCTGACCTTCGCTCCCGCGGGCCGCGAGAAGACGCTCGCCTTTCTGCAGTGGCTGGGCGTCAAGGTCCCCGCGGAAACCGCGCGCGCGATTCTCGGCGCGGAAAAGCCGCTCGCCAAGTCGATCGAGATCTGCCGCGGCAACCTGCGCCGGATCCTCGAGCACGATTACGTGGGCGGAATTCCGCTCGGCATCAATGTGGAAAGCGTCTCGATCAACCGCGACGAGATCGACGCTTCGGTGGATCTGTTTCACGCGCTCGGTGAAATCCTGGACAGCTACGCGAAGCGCTGAGCCGCGCGACCGGATGCGTTTCGGTGACGGCGTCTCGCCCGCGCCGGGGCGGGCGCGGGACGGCGCCGCACGCCGGGCGAGCGTCAAGCTGCGCGAAGCGCCAAGTTGACTTCGCGCCGGGCCGCTCGTATAAGGCGAGGAGCACAGAAAGCCGAACTTTCCGAGCCGAAGCACAGCGCGTGAACCCGACCCAGCCCGCCGTTTCGCGCGGGAACGAAGACCGGCCGTGAGCCAGACCCCCGCGATGTTCGGGCGCTACCGCGTGCTCGGCGAACTCGGGCGCGGCGCGATCGGCACGGTGTATCGCGCGCTCGATCCGCTCATCGAGCGCGAAGTCGCGGTCAAGGCGCTCAATACGCACCTGCCCGAGGACATCGCGGGCGAGGTGCGCACGCGCTTCCTGCGCGAGGCCAAGTCCGCAGGCCGCCTGAACCACCCCAACATCGTCGCCATCTACGACGTCGGCGAGCAGGACGGCATTGCCTACATCGCGATGGAGCTGCTCCCGGGCCGCACGCTGCAGGACATGCTGCGCGACCCCGAGGGCATTGCGCTGCAGACCAGCGCCGAGATCGCGGCGCAGGTCGCCGACGCGCTCGAGCACGCGCACCACTTCGCGATCGTGCACCGCGACGTCAAGCCCGGCAACATCGTCGTCTCGCCGCAGGGGCGCGCCAAGCTCACCGACTTCGGCGTCGCCTACATGCCGTCGTCTTCGATCACCAACGCGGGACAGGCGCTCGGATCGCCCAAGTACATGTCCCCCGAGCAGGTGCTCGGCCTGCCGATCGATCCGCGCTCCGATGTCTTTTCGCTCGGCGTGGTGTTCTACGAGATGCTGACACGACACACGCCGTTCGAGCAGCCGGGCGACTCCAACATCTACCCGCTGCTGCACCGGATCGCGGGCGAGGCGCACCGGCCCGTGGTCCAGCTCGATCCGCACATCCCGGCGGTGTTCGACGTGATCCTCAACCGGGCGCTCGCCAAGAAGCCGGGGGACCGCTATCAGCGGGCGGGCGACATGGCCCGCGACCTGCGCAAGGTTCTCGAGTCGCTCGCCGCAGGCGTGGTCGCCTCCGAGGAAACGATCCCGGCGGGCCGCGCGCCGTGGCGGCCGGATCCGGCGGTCCTCACCCGCACGGCGAGCTTCACGCTGCCGCGCTCGATCTCGCCGCAGCTCGAGCGTTCCAACGAGCAGCTGATCGCCGACGTCGAGAGCTTCGCCAAGACCTTCGAGCAGATCGAGCGCGAGCGGGTGCAGGCCGAGGAGGAGGCGCGGCACAAGAAGGAACAGGACCTCGAGCGCTGGGCGCAGGAGCAGGCCCGGGCGCGCGAAGCATTCGAGCGCCAGCAGGAGGCGGTCGCCAAGGGCGGTGAGTTCGCCGGACGCGGCAGCGCGGCGCTGGAAGCGTTGCGCAAGCGCGCCACGCAGCAGCCGGTCACCGAGAAGAGAATCAGCAAGGCGGAACTCGCGGGCCGCATCGACGAGCGCCTGCGGGCGTCGTTCCATTACCTGTCAGAATTCGCGCGCGAGCTCAACACGATGCATCCGGAGACCGAGCGCCCCTACGGGCTGATGTACCTCGCCGAGGCGCCGCGCGGCATCCTGACCGAGGGATTCACCGATTACCGCACGCAGGAAGTCGACAACAAGCCGCGCTTCGCCAACGTCACGTTCAAGTACAAGATCAGCTCAGTCGAGCCGGTCACGATCACGCTGCAGGGACCGGAGATCGAGCGCTTCCGCGAGCGGCTCGACGCGCTCGGCGTCAAGTACAAGTATTCCGGCCGCATGAGCGACCTCAGCGGAGTGGCGCACGCCTCGTTCGCGGTCAGCGGGCCGTTTCCGTGCAAGGCGGTGGTACGCGCCGACTACCAGGAGCCGGGCTTCGTGATCGAGCTGGAGAACGTGCGGCGCTACGGCGCGCACCAGGTCCGTCTGGGCGTGGAGGAGTTCACCCACGACGTCCTGGACGAGCTGGGCACGTACGTGCTCGGCGCCGACGACACCTTCGACGCGCGCCTGGGCGAGCCCTGAGCCGCGCGCCGCCGCGGCCCGCGACCGATCGTCCGATCGTCCGCTCAGGCAGCCCGTTTCTTGCGCTGCGCGTCCTTGGCGTGCATCTGCGCGTAGGCGCCGTGCGCCGCCGCTTCGGCATCGCCCACGTGCACCGCGAGCCCCATGCCCGAGAGCACCGAGCCGAGCGCCGCCAGGCACAGCATCACGTTGTCCGGGCGGCAGGAGTAGCCCATCAGGCCGAAGCGCCAGATCTTGCCCTTGAGCGGCCCCAGGCCGGCACCGATCTCGAGGCTGAACTCGTTCAGCAG
>CAZXAR010000084.1:0-12920 GCA_964638135.1 uncultured Enterobacteriaceae bacterium
GGATCACTTCGGACGCGGGCAAGCTGCTCGCGGTGGTCACCCAGACCCAGATGGTGCTGGCACCAAAATGAAAGCCGATCCCCAATGAGCGATGCACTGCCGGTCGTGGGACGCGGCTTCTGCTTCGAAGACCTGCGCGTCGGATTCCGCTTTCGCACGCACCGGCGCACCATCAGCGAGGCCGACGTGGCGCATTTCATCAACCTTACATGGCTGACCGAGGAGCTATTTGCGGTTGCCGACGACAGCGGGCGCGCGATCAAGGGTCGTCCGGTCCCCGCCGCGATGGTGTACGCGATCGCCGAGGGGCTGCTCCTGCCGACCATGCAGGACACGGGTCTCGCCTTTCTCAGTGCAACGCTCGACGTCAAGGCGCCGACCCTCGTCGGCGACACGATCCACGTGGAGGCCGAAGTGCTGGAAGCTCGCCCCACCTCCAAGCGCGACCGGGGACTGGTTCGCTTTGCCAACAAGGTGATCAACGAGCGGGGCGAATCGGTGCTCGAATACAACCCGCTTCGGCTGCTCAAGCGGCGGTAGCGCGGTCACAGGCTCCAGCGCAGCCCGGCGCGCAGGCGCCGGGCGCCCGCCCGGGTGCCTATCGTTTCATCGGCGTGGCGATCCAACGCGTTGTCGATCGCCGCGAATACCTGCCAGCGTGCCGTATGCCACGTCAGTGAAATGTGGGCGAGGGCATAGCCCGAAAGCCAGGAATCGCCGGTCGGAATCGAGGAGTCGAAGCGCCGCCCGACGTAGGTGATGCCACCCTGGACGCGCACGTTCGAGGCGAGCGGTGCCTCGACACCGGCACTCGCCTGCCGGCGCGGGCGGTATCGAAGCGGTAGGCCGCCGTCCGGGTCGCGCACGCTCATCGCGGTTGCGTCGAAAAAGGCGCGCGATCCGTTTTGCCATTCGTGCGCCAGGCTCAGTTCCAGTCCAGTGCTCAGGATGCGGGCGCGATTGACAAGTTGCGGGGGCGGTCCGGCGTCGAAGTCGACCAGGTCCTGGAATTGCGCGCGAAACAACGTTACACGCGCGCGCCAGGGCGATTTTCCCGAGTAAGCGTAGAACACTTCGGCTTGCCGGCTGCGCTCTGGCTTGAGCTGCGGGTTGCCGACGATCGGGTGGCCGAGGGCGAAGAAGCTCGGCAGCTTGGACGCGCTCGACCACCCGGCACCCACGCGGCCGGCGTCCCTTGGCAGCCGGTACTGCAGGCTGAGGGCCGGATGGTTCATCGAAGCCGATCCGGGAGAGTTCTCGTGACGCAGCCCCATCTGAAAATCCCACGGTCCCGAAGAACGTCGGGCCTCGGCCACGACGGCGTGCACCTTGCGCTCGATCTGGAAGTTGGCCGGTACAAACACCCCGAAGAAGATGGAACTGTCGAGCCGGCCCGTTTCCGCCTGAGTCTGCGCGCCGAGCAGGAACTCCCAGCGCTCGCCTGCGCGCCCGCGCCAATGGAACTGCAGTTCTTTGCGGCGGTACTCGCTCTCCGAGAGCACAGGCGGCAGACCAAAGGGGTCGCGCACCCCCGGGGCTACGCCCGGCGAGTCTTCGCTGCCGTCGCGCTCCAGTCGCGTCAACTGCAGCCCCAGCGACCCCGCGCTGCCCAGGTCGTAATCGAGCTGCAAGGCAAGCTGGCGCAGATCGGAGCGGCGCTGCTCGAGCGTGCGCATGACCGCGTGCTGCGGGCCGCCGCTGTCGTCGGGGAAAGTCAGGCTCTCGCTTTCGGCTACCCGTACCCGGGCTCGCAGCGCCGTTGCTCCCCACTGCTCGCGGAACCCCAGATTGGCCGAGCGGACCCGGCTCGTGCCGGCGTCGGGCGTCTGCCCATCTTCGCGGTGAGAAGCACTGAAGTGCCAGGGCCCGAGCGATGCGCCCCCGCTTGCTGAGCGAAGCCCGCCGCCGCCCGCTTCGATCGTTGCCGTTGCCCGGCTTCTCGCGCTGTGTGCCCGCGTGAAAATATGCACCACCCCGGCGAGCGCCTCGCCGTAGACCACCGAAGTGTTGCCGCGCACGATCTCGATCCGCTCGACGTCGTCGATCGGCAGGGTATTCAGATCGACCGCCGTGCCGCGCGAGGACAGGGGATCGTTCTGGCGGATGCCGTCGACGAGCACCACGATATGGCTCGGGTCCGCGCCACGCAGGTAGAGCGACCCGAACCCCCCCGATCGGAAGCCGCGGTCGACCACGCCACCAGCGTGCCGCGCGAGGAATTCGCCCACGCTCGCGGGACTCTCGCGCTCGATCTGCTCGCGCGTAAACACACTGACGTGCTGGCCCACTGCCGATTCCGCCAAACCCAGGCGTGAGGCGGATATCAGGACGTGGGCCGGCTCCCGCTCTTGTTGCGCTGCAACGGCGAAGCTGAGCCCCACGAGCGCCAACGCAGCGCCCAGGCGCTGCAGAACCGCCAACCTCATCGAACGTTCCTCCCCTTGCCTGACGACTCATATTACACTTCCAGCCGCGGTCGCTTGATCAGGGGTTCTGGGGGGAGCAAGCGGGCTGTCGTTGTCGCCGCACCAACAGGAAACCGCGGCGGTTCGCAGTGCGTTGGTCAAACTTAGGGAGACGGTCCATGCATACTCTGAAGGCAGGTGCCGCGCTTGCAGCGGCGGCGCTTCTCGAACTGACTGCGGGGCAGGCAATCGCGCAAACGAAGATCCGGCTCGAACCGCTCGTCACGGGGCTCAACGCTCCGCTGGCGATGGTCCAGGCCCCTGGCGACAGCCGGTTTTTCATCATCGAGCAGAACGGCCGGGTGAAAATTCTCGAGAAGGGGCAGCTGCGCCCGACTCCTTTTCTCGACATCCGCAGCAGGATCCCCAGCCTGCACCACGACTTTGATGAACGAGGCCTGCTCGGGATCGCGTTTCATCCGAAATTCAGGGAGAACGGCAAGTTCTACATCTCCTACAGCTCTCACCTGGACTACCAGAGCGACCTGGGCCAAATGCTGTGGTATTCGCACAGCAACGTCGTCGAGGAGTACACGGTCTCGGCGAAGGACCCGAACACCGCCGATCCCAGCACGGGGCGGCGCATTCTCTCGACACCGTGGCCTCAGTTCAACCACAACGGCCATTGGATCGGGTTCGGTCCGGACGGAAAGCTCTACGTCTCGATGGGCGACGGCGGGTACGCCAACGACTGGGGCATCGGCCACAACGTCCTCATCGGCAACGGCCAGGACATGAGCACGTTGAACGGCAAGATGCTGCGTATCGATGTCGATGCGCGGACCGACGGCAAGCCGTATGGCGTTCCCCCCGACAATCCGTTCGTCGGCAGGAAAGACGCCAAACCGGAGATCTGGGCGCTGGGGCTGCGCAACCCGTGGCGCTGTTCGTTCGATACCGGCTCGGGCGAGCTGTTCTGCGGCGACGTGCAGCAGAATAGCTACGAGGAAGTCAGCATCATTGGCAAAGGGCAGAACCTCGGCTGGCGCCGGATGGAAGCGACGCATTGCTTCGATTACACCAAGCCCGACAATCACCCGGCCTCGTGCGACAAGTCCGGCCTGACGCTGCCGATCCTCGAGTACAACAACTGCACGGCGAAGCCGCAGGGATGCAAGGGCATATCGGTCACGGGCGGATACGTGTACCGCGGCTCGCATGCCCCCTGGAGAGGCAGGTACATCTTCGGCGACTGGAGCAAGTCGTTCGGCGAGATGAACGGCCAGATCTTCATTGCGACGAAGGGGGCCGATGGCAAGTGGTCGATGGATGTGGCCGAAGTGGTCAATATGAAGGGCAAGTTGCCGTACGTGCTCGCGTTTGCGCAGGATAGCGCCGGCGAGGTCTATGCTCTGACCTCGATCACGACCGGTCCGAACGGGTCGCTCGATACGATCTACAGGATCCTTCCCGCGCAGTAATCCATCCGGTAAGGCGCCGCGGTCGCGTTCCCGCAGCCGCGGCGCCGGCAAGTCCGCATCGAATCGACATGCCGCCTCGAACCCTGTTGATCTTGCCGGCGCTTTGCGCGGCGATCGCGCTGCCGCGATTCACCGAGGGCCAGCAGAAAGAAGCGGTCCCGGTCTTCGACAGGACCTATCTAGCCAGCGCCAAGAACATTGAAGTCGGCAGGCAGGTCTGGGAGGGGCAGTGCCGTCACTGCCACGGAGCCAGTGCCTATCCGGGCAAAGCGCCCAAGCTCAACCCCGGCGCCATGGAGCCGGACTTCATCTACGACCGCGTAACCTATGGATTCGGCAAGATGCCCGGCTGGAAGGACGTATTTTCGGTCGAGCAGCGAAAGGCCGTCGTAGCGTACATCAAGAGCGACCGGTTCTCGCCCTGAACCTTGGGCGAGCCAACGATGATCGACCACATCGACCACGTCGTGCTGACCACCCGCGACCGCGAAGGCTGCATCCGCTTCTACACGCAGGCGCTCGGCATGCAGCTCGAAGCGTTCCGCACGCCGGCCGGCGAGCGCCTGGCGCTCAAGTTCGGCAGCCAGAAGATCAACCTGCACGAGTGGGGGAAGGAATTCACACCGCGGGCGCACGTCGCCGCGCCCGGAACGCTCGACTTGTGCTTCATCGCCGCGGTTCCGCTCGAGGAAGTCGTGCGGCGGCTCGATGCCGCGGGCGTGCCGATCCTGGAAGGCCCTGTGATGAGAACCGGAGCGACGGGACCGATCCGCTCGGTTTACGTGCGCGACCCGGATCTCAACCTGGTGGAGATCTCGGTGCGCGCGCCCTGAGCGCGCCGGCTTCAGACGCTCAGCATCGCCCAGGAGAATTCGATCCGCACCGCGCCGCGCGCGCATTCCTGGCGGCAGGCGCCGCAGTGCCAGCATTCCTCCGGGTACTTCACCACCGCGACCTCGCCTTCCATGTGGATCACGTCCACCGGGCAGTACAGATCGCACAGTTCGCAGCCGTTGCACTTGACGGGGTCGATGACGGCGGGCATGGGTTCGGCTTCCGCTCAGGCGGCGTAGCGCAGCTTTTCGAGGCGCGTCGCGACGCCGGTGGGCGCCTTTTGCGCGACGATGAGCCCGCACCAGTTTGCGTCGTCCGTCTCCGGGTAGTCGGCGCGGTAGTGGAACGGCGTGAAGCGCGTTTCGCGGCGCGCGAGCGCCGCGGCGGCGGTGATCTTCGACATCTGGTGGATATTGAGCGATTCGTGCGCGCGCATCAGCTCGTGCAGGTTGCCGGCGCGCAGCTCTTCGCGCGCGGCATCCAGCCGGTCGAGCTTCTCGAGCGCGCCCTTGAGGCTCACCTCGGTCTTCACCGGCCCGAAGTGGTCGGTGCAGATCACGCGCACGATGTTCTCGAATTCGCGATACGAAATCCCGTCGCGGCGCCCGAGCGGGCGAAAGACGCGCCGTTCCTCCTCCTGCATCGCCTCGCGGTCCAGGGGCCGCAGGGGACCGCTCTTTTTGGCGTGTGCGGCGGCGTGCCGGCCGGCGGCGTATCCGCCGGCGAACGCCATGTGCAGGCAGCCCATCTGGTCGGAAGCGTCGCCCGCGGCGTAGATCCCTGGAACGTTGGACGCGCAGGTGCGGTCGATGCGGATGCCGCTGCCGCAAAGTTCCGAGGGCCGCGCCTGCATCGGCTCGGAAACGGTCATCTCGATCATCGCGCCGTCCCGGGCGTAGCCCTTCTTCACCAGGAACTCGGGCAGCGTGTCCTTGTCCACGCCGAGTGTGAAAAACAGGTGCTCGAGTTCCGCCGACTTGAGGTGCCGGCAGTCCATGTAGATCGGCCCGCGCCCTTCCTTCAGCTCCTGCAGCGCGCCCCACACCATGAAGTTGCGCGGCGCCTTGTTCGCCATCGCGTGGTAGCGGGCCATGAACGGCTCGCCGAGCGAATTCACGAGCTGCGCACCCATGCCGAAGAACGCATTGAAGCCCGGCGCGCTGAACCCCTTCGGGACGATCGTCATGCGCACGTATTCGACGTTGGCGAGCGCCACTCCGGCGTCGAACGCGGCGCGATGCAGATCCCCCGTGTTCGCCGGGCAATACCAGAGATTGAACGGATTTCCGGTCTGCGCGTTGAACATGCGGCTCGTGTTCCCGGTCGCGATCACCGCCGCCTTGGCGCGGATGCGATAGAAGTCGCCCTTGCGGATGTCGAAGCCGGTGATGCCGGCGAATTCGCCCTCGTGCAGCCAAAGGTTGGTGACCTGCACGCGGTTGAGCACTTCGCATTTGCGCCGCTTCACTTCCATCGCCATCTTCGGCTTGAGCTTCTTGCCGTCGAAATTGATCCAGTACGGTCCGGGCTGGCCCATCGAGGCGGTGCGAAAGATCTTCCCGTCGGGTTGCCGCAGCGAAACGCCGATGCGCTCGATGCGCTTGAGCGCCGCGGGAAGCTCGTCGCAGTAGACGGCTTCGTGCACGCCGATATCCACCGCGCCCCGCGCGACGCGCGTCACGTAGGCGAGATAGGCCTCGCGCGTGTCCCAGGGTTCGCCCGTCTCGAGGTAGGCGAGGAAGTGGTCGATGCCGCCCGCGATCGAGCCGCTGTGCACGATGTTGGCCTTGTCCACGACGAGCACGCGGCATCCCGCGCGCGCGGCGGCCATGGCGGAATTCAACCCCGCGGTGCCGCCGCCGATGATCACGACGTCGGTCTCGAGATCGTGAACCTCGCGCTCGCTCATACGCGCATTTCTTTCGAGGGTGCCATCACGCGTCGCAGTCTCGATCATGGCGCGATGGCGAGGGTTGACCGGCGTCAATAGGTCGGCATCGGTTCGCTATGCTAGAGTCGCCACGAAGAGGAGGAGAGCGATGACGCGCATCCTGTTGACCGTCCTCGGCTTGTTTGTTGCGGCGCACACTTCGGCGCAAACGCTCGGCATCGGCACCGCGCCGCAGGGAACGATCGGCTACAACATGGGCTCGGCGATCGCCAAGGCGCTTGCCGAAGCCGAGAGAATCCAGAGCCGCGTGCAGCCGTATTCGGGCTCGAGCGCGGTGTTCCCGCTGGTGAACACGGGCGAGATGGATCTCACCGTGGGCAACGTGCTCGAGGCGCAGGAAGCGGCGAACGGCGAAGGCCCGTACGCCGGCCGCAAGCAGGCGAACCTGCGCATCGTCGCGGTCATCTTTCCGATCCACGTCAGCCTGTTCGTGAAGAAGGACTCGCCGATCCAGACGATCGCCGACCTGAAGGGCAAGCGCGTCACCTACGGCTACACCGCGCAAGTGACGCTCAAGCGCGTGGTGGACGCCATCCTCGCCAACGGCGGCATCGACAACACCTACATCCGCACCGCTCTGGTGCCGAACGTGATTCGCGGCGCCGACGACTTCGCGGAAGGCAAGGCCGACGCCGGGTTCTTCGCCATCGGCGCGGGCAAGGTGACCGAGGTGGACAAGTCGGTCGGCGGCATCCGCTTCCTGCCGCTTTCCGACGACGCCAGGGCGGTCGAGCGCATGCGCAAGATCTTCCACTACGCCTACGTCAGCGAAGTCAAGCCGAGCCCGGCCTACGCGGGTGTGGTCGCGCCCACCAAGCTGATGGCCTATGACTATCTCGTGCTTGCGGGAACGCACGTCAAGGACGAGGTCGTCTACCGCGTGGCGAAGACCCTGCACGACCACAAGCCGAAGCTCGTCGAGAGCCTGCGCGCCTTCCAGGCGTTCGACACCTCGAAGATGTTCAAGCCGATGCCGGCGCCGTTTCACCCCGGCGCGATCAAGTACTACAAGGAAATAGGGCAAGCCAAGTGATCGATGGCTGAGGAGTTCATCGAGGACCCTCAGCCGGGCAGGCGGCCTTACGCCCGCACCATCTTCGTCCTGCAGACGCTGCTCACCGCGACGGTGGTGGGCTGGGTGCTCGACCTGCACCGCGCCGCGGGGCTCGAGCTCTACACCGAGCAGTTCCTGGTCGCGGTGCTCGGAATCGCGATCGCGCTCTGCTTCCTGATTGCGCCGGCGAGCGCCGCCTTCCGGGGACGGGTGCCCTGGTGGGACGTGCTCGCGGGCGCGTGCGGGCTTGCGATCTGCGCCTACATCGCGCTGCGCTATCCGACGCTCGTGAACGAGCTCACCGAGCGGCCGCTCGACGGCATCCTGATGGCGAGCGTGCTGTGCCTCCTCGTGCTGGAGGGCACGCGCCGGATGGCCGGCTTCTCGCTCGTGGGCTTCACGCTCGCCGGCGCGGTGTACGCGCTCTACGGCAAGTACCTGCCGGGCGTGTTCGAGGCGCGCCCGGTGGAATTCACCCGGCTCCTGGTGTACCTGGGGCTCGATACGAACGCGCTGCTCGGCTCGCCCTTGGCGATCGGGATCATCGTCGTCATCCCGTTCATCCTGATGGGGCAGGTGCTCGGGCGCTGCGGCGGCGGGGAGTTCTTCACCGACCTGGCGATGGCCTGGATGGGGCGCTACCGCGGCGGGACGGCCAAGATCTCGGTCGTCGGCTCGGCCTTCTTCGGCATGATCTCCGGCAGCGCGGTCGCCAACGTCTCGGCGGTCGGCGTGGTGACGATCCCGCTCATGAAGCGCGCCGGCTTTCCGCCGCAGATCGCCGCCGCCGTGGAAGCCGTCGGCTCGACCGGTGGGCAACTCATGCCGCCCGTCATGGGTGCCGCCGCGTTCCTCATGGCCGAAGTGCTGCAGGTTCCCTATCGCGAGGTGATGGTGGCGGCGATCCTTCCCGCGTTCCTCTATTACCTGGCGCTTTTTTTCCAGGTCGATCTCGAAGCGGCCAAGCGCGGCATCCGGGGCGAGCCGGCCGCACGCCTGCCGCAGACGCTCCGCGTGCTCAGGGATGGCTGGTATTTCCCGATTCCATTCGCGCTGCTCGTCGTCGCGCTGCTCGCCTGGAACATGCAGGCCGAGTACGCGGCGCTCTTCGCGACGGGCGTACTGATCGCCTGTTCGCTCGCCTTCGGCTACAAGGGCGAGCGTGTGCCGGTGAAGGACGTGTTCATCGCGATCGTCTCCACCGGAACCGCGGTCGTCGATCTGGTGCTCATCTGCGCGGTGGCAGGGTTATTCATCGGCATCCTGAACATCTCCGGCCTCGCGTTCGGCATGACGCTGCAACTGCTCGCGATCACCGGCGAAAACCTCGCCGTGATGCTCGTACTGACGGCGCTCATGGGAATCCTGCTCGGGCTCGGACTGCCCACGGTCGGCGTCTATGTGATCATGGCGACGCTGATCGCGCCGGCGCTGGAAAAGGTGGGCGTGCCGGCGATGGCGGCGCACATGTTCCTGCTCTATTTCGGCATCATGTCGATGGTGACGCCTCCCGTGGCGCTTGCGGCGTTTGCCGCGGCGAACATCGCCGGCTCGGACGTCGACAAGACCGGCTGGACCGCGACCCGCATCGGCTGGGCGGCCTACATCGTGCCGTTCCTTTTCGTGCTTTCGCCGTCGCTGCTCATGCAGGGCGAGCCGATGACGGTGCTCTGGGCGGTGCTCACCGCGTCGCTTGGCATCTGGATGGGGACGATCGGCGTCGTGGGCTATTTTTACGCTCCTGTTGCGCTGGCGTCGCGCGCGCTCTTCATCGCGGCCGGCGTTTCGATGATGATTCCGGCGGATGCCTTTGCGGGCGCGCTGCTGACCGACCTTGCCGGCCTCGCCCTCGGCGGCTCGCTCCTCGCGCGCGAATGGTTCCGCAAAGTGGGGTCAGAGTAAAAGGGGTCAGAGTAAAAGGGGTCAGAGTAAACCCCAATCCCATGACCGACCGCAGGCGTATCTATGCGGCGAGCTTCCTGCGCGCCCTTGCCAACGGGCTGTTGGGCGTCGTGTTCGGCATCTATGTCGCCAAGCTCGGCCATTCGGTCGTCGCGCTGGGGCTTGTGCTTTCCTCCGGGCTGGTCGGTGCCACGCTCGCCACCGCCCTCGTTACCTTCCACGGCGATCGCTTCGGCCGCCGGCGTTCGCTGCTTGCGCTCGGCGCGCTTGGCGCAGCGGGCGGCGCGGTGGCGGCGCTTGCCACCGACGCGCTGCTCATCGCGGCTGCGGCATTTTTCGGCATGTTGACGGGCATGGGGAAAGACCGCGGCGCGATGCTCGCCCTCGAATCGGCCGCGCTGCCCTCGACTACCGACGACATCGGGCGCACGCGCGCGTTCGCCTGGCACGCCGTGATTCAGGACGCCGGACAGGCGCTCGGCGGCCTGCTCGCCGTGCTGCCGAGCGTGCTTCGCGACACCGGCGCGGCGAGCGAATCCGGTTCGTACCGCGCCGCGATCCTGCTCTACGCGGTGCTCACCGCGGCAAGCCTTCTCTTCTATCGCGCGCTCTCGGCGCGCAGCGAGGCGGGCAGCGGGGCTGCGCGCAAGCCGCTCACGCCGCGCAGCCGCTCGATCCTGTGGAAGATCTGCGCGCTCTTCTCGCTCGACGGCATCGGCGGCGGCTTTCTCGGCTCGGCGCTGTTCTCGTATTTCTTCTTCGCCTACTTCGGCGCGAGCGAACCGCAGATCGCGGTGCTGTTTCTCGGCGGCAAGATCATGAGCGCGGCCTCGCACCTCGCCGCGGCGTGGCTCGCGCGCCGCATCGGCCTGGTGAACACGATGGTGTTCACGCACATCCCCTCGAGCCTGATTCTGGTCGCGATCCCCTTTGCCGGCAGCTTCTGGGCCGCTGCGGCGCTCTATCTGCTGCGCGAAGGGCTCGCCGAGATGGACGTGCCGACGCGCACCTCCTACGTGGTGGCGGTGGTCGAGCCCGAAGAGAGGACCTTCGCTTCGGGCGCGACCGGGATCGCGCGGCTCGCCTCGTGGGCGGTTGCGCCGGCGGTGGCCGGCGTCGCGATCCAGACGGTTTCGCTCGCGATGCCGCTATTCATCGCCGCGGGGCTGAAGATCAGCTACGACGTGCTGCTCTACGCCGCCTTCCGTCACGTCCGGCCGCCTGAAGAACGTTGACCTGCGTCAACATCGCCGATGTCGCGCCAGCCGCGGGCCGGCAATCGGTTCAGACTGCACGGCCAATGCGGCTCCTGCTCGTCAACCCGAAATTCCCGGAAAGCTTCTGGAGCTTTCGCTGGGCGGTCGAGGAGGTGCTGCCGCGCAAGCGCGCGCTCAATCCGCCGCTCGGTCTGGCCACTCTGGCGGCGTTGTGTCCCGCCGACTGGCAGGTCACCATCGTGGACGAGAACGTCGAGCCGCTGCCGCTCAAGCCCGAAGCCGATCTCATCGGGATCTGCGGCATGGGCGTGCAGGCGCCGCGCCAGAAGCAGCTGCTGCGCTTCTACGGGAACGCAGGCTATTTCACGGTGGCCGGCGGCAGCTACGCCTCGCTCTGCCCGGAGGAATACATCGACGTCGCGGACGCGGTGATTGCGGGCGAAGCCGAATGCACCTGGCCGCGTTTCTGCGCCGATTTCGTGCGCGCCGCGCACCAGCCCCTGTACCGCGAAACGGGCAGCGTGGATCTCGCCGATTCGCCGGTGCCGCGCTTTGATCTGCTGAAGCTCGACCGCTACGCCACCGCCACGCTCCAGCTCTCGCGCGGCTGCCCGTACCGCTGCGAATTCTGCGACATCATCGTCATGTTCGGGCGCCGGCCGCGCTACAAGTCGCCGGCGCAGATCGGACGCGAGCTCGATCAGCTGCGCGCGCTCGGCGCGCGCAAGGTGTTCTTCGTCGACGACAACTTCATCGGCAACAAGGCCGTCGCGAAGGACGTGCTGCGATTCCTGGCGGACTACCAGGACCGGCACGGTCGCAGCATGCGTTTCGGCACCGAAGCCTCGCTCAATCTCGCCAGCGACGATGAGCTGATGAGGCTATTCCGCGAGGCGGGGTTCGAGTGGGCGTTCGTCGGCCTGGAGACGCCCGACCCGCGGGCGCTCCGGGACGCGAACAAGACGCAGAACTGCGGTGGCGACATGCTCGAAGCGGTGCGCCGCCTGTATGCGAACGGCATCGACGTTCTCGCCGGGTTCATCATCGGCTTCGACCGCGACACGCCGGCCACCTTCGGCGTGCAGAAGCGCTTCATCCTCGACTCGGGGATCGTGGTCGCGATGGTGGGGCTTCTCACCGCGCTTCCGCGCACGCCGCTGTTCGAGCGGCTGCGCCGGGAGGGGCGGCTCGTCGAGGGGGTCCCGCACGGCGACAACACGAAGCTGCGCACCAACATAGTTCCCAAGGGCATGAGCGCCGAGGAAATGGTCGAAGGCTACCAGCGCCTGTACAAGGAATTGCTCGCCGACGGCGCCATCGCGCAGCGGGTGCGCAACAAGCTGCGCCACTTCGGCGCCCAGGCGCGGCTGCAGCGCGAGTCGCTGCGCGAGTCGGTGCAACTGCTGTGGAACCTGCTGCGGCGCGGGATCGCGCGCGGCGGATTGGCTCGCGCGTGGCACTTCGCCGCGAGCCTTCCCTGGACGCGGCCGCGGCTCACGGCGCACGCGGTGAACGATTGGATCGCCGGCCTCGCGATGCGCGATTACGTGGACCGGCATTTTTCTCCCGCGCCGGCGAAGGTGCTTGCCGAGCGGAGCTTTACGCGCATGCGCGCCTCGCTGCGGCGCTGGCTGCAGCGCGGCAGCATCCAGCTCGCGCTCGAACGATCCGCCGGGGAGACGCTGCGCGTCATCGTGCAGGTCCGGGGGCGCCTGGATCGAACGCTCGCGCGCAAGCTCAAGCGCCAACTGCGCGCCCAGCTCCTGCGCACGCAGACGCGGCTCGTGCTCGCCGTCGAGAGCCTGCGCGACTCCGAGCGGCGCGAGCTGGAGCGGCTGACGCGCTCGCTTGCGTGCTATGGCGATCGCGTCGCGATCGTGCTCGGCGAGGGCCTGCGCGACCTGCTGCGGCTCGAAGCGCCGGAAGCGGCGCGCTAGCGCTGTCTAAATGGTTTAGGCCCCCTCCTCGGGGAGGAGCGGACGCACCACTCCGGCTGCTTCGCAGCCAACTATTCGAAGAGGGTGACCTGCGCGCCGCGCTCGCGCAGCGCGGCGACGAGCGCGGTGGTGTGCTCGC
>CAZXAR010000085.1:0-12791 GCA_964638135.1 uncultured Enterobacteriaceae bacterium
AGCTCGCCGGCATGCGCGGCCTGATGGCGAAGCCCGACGGCTCGATCATCGAGACCCCGATCACGGCGAATTTCCGCGAAGGTCTGAACGTGCTGCAGTACTTCATCTCGACGCACGGTGCGCGCAAGGGCCTGGCCGATACCGCCCTCAAGACCGCGAATTCGGGTTATCTCACGCGGCGCCTGGTGGACGTCACGCAGGACCTGGTCGTGACCGAAGACGATTGCGCGACGTCGAACGGCGTTTCCATGAAGGCGCTGGTCGAGGGAGGCGAAGTCGTCGAGGCGCTCAAGGAGCGGATTCTCGGGCGCGTGCTTGCGATCGACCTGCTGCATCCGGAGACGCAGGATGTGCTCTACGCAGCGGGTTCGCTCCTCGACGAGGACGCGGTCGACACGATCGACAACGTCGGCATCGACGAAGTCAAGGTGCGGACGCCGCTCACCTGCGACACGCGCTGGGGGGTGTGCTCGAAATGCTACGGCCGCGACCTGGGGCGCGGTTCGCTCGTCAACGTCGGCGAGGCGATCGGCGTGATCGCGGCGCAGTCGATCGGCGAACCGGGCACGCAGCTCACGATGCGGACCTTCCATATCGGCGGGGCGGCGTCGCGAACCGCGGTGCAGAGCCACGTCGAGGCGAAGTCCGCCGGCACGGTGCGTTTCACGCCGACCATGCGCTTCGTTTCGAACGCCAAGGGCGACAAGGTCGTGATCTCGCGCTCCGGCGAGATCGTGATCGTGGACGACAATCACCGCGAGCGCGAGCGTCACAAGGTGCCCTACGGGGCGCTGCTCTCGGTCAGCGACGGAAAGGTCGTGAAACCCGGCCTGACGCTGGCGAACTGGGACCCGCATCACCGGCCGATCATCACCGAGTATCCGGGCACCGTGAAGTTCGAGCATGTCGAGGAAAACGTCACGGTGGCCAAGCAGATCGACGAGGTCACCGGGCTCTCGACGCTCGTGGTGATCGACCCCAAGCGACGCGGCGGCGCCGCGGCGAAGGGCGTGCGGCCCTCGGTGAAGCTGGTGAGCGAGCAGGGCGAGGAAGTGCGCATTCCCGGCACCGATCACGCGGTCAACATCAGCTTCCCGGTGGGCGCGGTGATCGCCGTGCGCGACGGGCAGCAGGTGGCGGTCGGCGAGGTGCTGGCGCGGATTCCGCAGGAGACCTCCAAGACCCGCGACATCACGGGGGGCCTGCCGCGGGTCGCCGAGCTGTTCGAGGCGCGCTCGCCGAAAGACGCGGGAATCCTCGCCGAGGTCACCGGGACCGTGAGCTTCGGCAAGGACACCAAGGGCAAGCAGCGCCTGGTGATCACCGATCTCGACAACCAGCAGCACGAATACCTGATCCCGAAGGACAAGCACGTCTTGGTGCACGACGGCCAGGTCGTGAACAAGGGCGAAATGGTGGTCGACGGCTCGGTCGATCCGCACGACCTGCTGCGGCTGCTCGGCGTGGAGGCGCTCGCGCGCTACATCATCGACGAAGTGCAGGACGTGTACCGGCTGCAGGGCGTGAAGATCAACGACAAGCACATCGAGGTGATCGTGCGCCAGATGCTGCGGCGCGTGCAGATCGAGGATCCGGGCGATACGCCCTTCATCACCGGCGAGCAGGTCGAGCGCGCCGAGGTGCTGGAGGAAAGCGAGAAGGCGGAAAAAGACGGCAAGCGGCCCGCCACGTACTCCTACATGCTGCTTGGCATCACCAAGGCATCGCTTTCGACCGACTCGTTCATCTCGGCGGCTTCGTTCCAGGAGACCACGCGCGTACTCACCGAGGCCGCGATCATGGGCAAGAAGGACGAGCTGCGGGGGCTGAAGGAGAACGTGATCGTGGGCCGGCTCATTCCGGCGGGAACGGGCCTTGCGTACCACAAGATCCGCAAGGACCAGGCCGCGGAACCCACGCTTGCCGAACTGCCTGCGGCCGAGACCGCGCCTGCCGCGGAGGCAACGGCGAGCGGCGGCTGAGCGAGCCGATCGGCGCCCTGCGAAAAGGCCGCCGCAGGGCGGCCTTCTTTTCCGCAGCAGCCCCGCTGCCGCGCGGTTACAGCCAGGTCATCAACCCGAGATCGAACGGGTGCGCAAGCAGCTCGTGGCTGGGATAGGCGCGCAGGCGGTACTCGATCCGGCCACAGAGTTCGGGCGCAAACTCGAGCCCATAGAGCTGCTCGCCCGTCTCCGGCAGCCTCCCCTCGGGAAGCAGGCGCCGGCGCTCGACCGGCCGCCCGCCTTCGCCGCCGCCCGGCCGAGTGAGCACCGCCTCGATGGCGAGGTCCTCGGGCGCAAGACCGTTGATCTTTGCCGCCACCGCGATTCGAACTTTCTGCCCGTAGTCGACGCGCGCAACCGGCAGGTCCACGCGCCGCAGGGCGATGCCGTGCCAGGCGCTGTGCAGTCTTGCCTTCCACTCGGCAAGGCGCTGCGCTTCGACGAAACCGTTCGCCGCGAGGCGGCGCTGCTGTGTGGCAGCGGGCCGGTAGAAGGCTTCGATGTATTCCTTGAGCATTCGCACCGAGGTAAAGCGCGGCGCGATGGTCGCCATCGTCTCCTTCGCCATCGCCACCCAGCCGGGTGAAAAGCCTTCCGGCGTGCGCGCGTAGTAGAGCGGAATGACGTGGTCCTGCAGCAGCTCGTACAGCGTGCGTGCTTCCTCGGCGTCGCGGCGCGCCGGATCGAGCGCCTGGGACGCCGGCTTGATCGCCCATCCATTGCGGCCGTCGTACGCCTCGTCCCACCAGCCGTCGAGCACCGAAAGGTTGATCACGCCGTTCATCGCCGCCTTCATGCCGGAGGTGCCGCAGGCTTCCATCGGATAGACGGGGTTGTTGAGCCACACGTCCACGCCCGAAACCAGGCGCCGGCCGAGCCGCAGGTCGTAGCCTTCGACCAGCAGGATCTTCGACTCGAACTCGGGCATGCGCGCAACCTCCGCAATGCGGCGCATCAGGTCCTGACCCGGCTGGTCCGCGGGATGCGCCTTGCCGGCGTACAGAAAAAGCACCGGCCGCTGCGGGTCGCTCACGATCTGCCGCAGCCAGTCGAGGTTCTGAAACAGCAGCGTGGCGCGCTTGTAGGTGGCAAAGCGCCGGCCGAAGCCGATCGTGAGCACTCCGGGGCGTGCCGGATCGGCGAGCTTGAGCAGGCGGTCCAGGTGCGTCTCGGAGCCGTGGTTGCGCGCGTGCTGCCGGCCGACGCGATGGCGCACCATGTGCAACATCTGCTTCTTGAGCTCCTGGTGCACGTCCCAGAACTGCGCATCGGGGACGTTGCGCACTGCCGGCCAGAACTGGGGGTCGTACAGGCGCTGCTGCCAGTCGGCGCCGAGGCAGCGCTCGAAGAGCTCCTGCCAGCAATCCGAGAGGTAGGTCGGCAGATGGACCCCGTTGGTGATCCAGTGCAGCGGGCTTTCCTCGACTTCGATCTCCGGCCAGAGCTCGGCGCACAGGCGCGCCGAGACGCGGCCATGCACGCGCGAGACGCCGTTCTGGCGACGCGAGCCGCGCACCGCAAGCGCGGTCAGGTTGAAGTCGCGCGTCACCGGCGAGCGTGCGGTCGCGAGCGCTGCATCCAGGTGCGGGAGGAGTTCGGGGAGCGCACTTTCGAGGTAGGCACGGACCGCGTTCTCGGGGAAGTGATCGTGCCCGGCAGGCACCGCGGTGTGCGTCGTAAAAACGGTGCTTGCCGCGACGGCCTCCAGCGCGGCGTCGAACCGGTGCCCCTCCGCCACCAGGCGCCGGACGCGCTCCAGGATCAGGAACGCGGGATGGCCCTCGTTCACATGCCAGCACGCCGGCTCGACGCCGAGTGCGGCGAGTGCGCGCACCCCGCCGATGCCAAGCAGCAGCTCCTGTTCGAGCCGGGTGCCCGGGTTGCCGTCGTAGAGCCGGTGCGCGACATCGCGGTCGGCCTCGGTGTTCTCCTCGAGATCGGTGTCGAGCAGGTACAGCGACACATGGCCGATGCGCGCGCGCCACACCTTGAGCTGCACCGGCCGGCCCGGAAAGTGCACAGTGAGGCGCAACTCGCCGCCGTCCGCGTTGCGCACCGGGTCGATCGGCAGCAGGTCGAAATCGGTGTCGGAGTAGTGCGCGTGCTGCCGCCCGTCGGCGTCGATCGTCTGATGAAAATAGCCCTGGCGATAGAGCAGCCCGACACCCACGAAGGGAAGCCGAAGATCGCTCGCGGTCTTGCAGTGGTCGCCGGCGAGAATGCCTAGCCCGCCCGAATAGATCGGCAGGCTCTCATGCAGCCCGAACTCGGCGCAGAAATAGGCGACGACTTCGTCGGGCGCCATCGGCGGCGCCGCGGCCGCCGGTGCGTGGTAGGCATCATAGGCAGCGAGGGCGGCGTCGAACGCGGCAAGGAATTCCGGCGAACGCGCGGCTTCCTCCAGGCGTTCCTGCGAAACATTGCGCAGGAACGCCTTGGGGCTGTGGCCGACCTCGGTCCACAGCGCCGGATTCAGGTGCGCGAACAGGCTGCGCGTGGCCCGGTGCCAGCTGTACCAGAGATTGCCCGCCAGCTCCTGCAGCCGCGCGATTCGCTGCGGCAGCTGCGGCCGGATATCCAGACGGTATGGGGTTCCACGCATGAACGGCACGGAATGTTATCACCGGCGCGCGGGGATCTACGCGGCGCGGGCAGCGCGGCGATCGAGCAGCCGCGCGAAGTTGTCGAGCGAAAACAGGTGCGCGTACACCCGCGCGAGGATGCCTTTTTTCAGCAGGTTCTTGAGCTGGGCGGAATTCAGCTGCTCGAGCTTGCGGTCGCTCGCGCGATGCATGCCCGTGAGCTGCACCGCGCCGCCCGCCTTGAGGTTCGCCTGCATGGTGAACGGTTCCAGCAGCCCGTAGTCGGCGAGGATCGCGCACAACTCGCGGCTGCGCTCGAGGTCGGCCTCGAATTCGGTGAGCAGGCGCTCGATCGCCTTCCACTTTTCGAGCGGCTGGCCCTTTTCGTCGAACATCGATTCTCCCGCCCTGTCGTCCACGCAGTCGCTCTCGACGCAGATGAGGCGGTTCTGCTGCTCGACCTTGTCGAGCGTCACCCTGGCCATGCAGAACGGGTAGCGCCGTGCGTAGGCCGGGACATAGACACCGGGTGCCCAGCAGCTACTCTCGGCGCAGAACAGGTTCTCGCCGGCGGCGAAACCGAGCACCGCAACCGCCGAAAACGTCTTGCCGCCGTCGCCACTCGTAAACGCGATGGGGTAGTCGCGCCCGGCCGGCGCAAACTCGGCAAAGCTGATCGGGATCGCGTTCAGCGTGCGCGCGAACGCCGGCACTTCGCCCGGCGGCGGCAGCCTCACCTTCTGATCCCGGCGCAGTGGCGCGATCCGCTTGTAGCCGAACGGGGAAGTGATCTGCATCGCCGCGCATGATAGCGGAAGCGTTGTCCGGGCCGTGGTTCCCTTGTAAAATCCGCCTCCTTCCGCGGGGTGGTAGCTCAGCTGGGAGAGCGCGGCGTTCGCAATGCCGAGGTCGAGGGTTCGATCCCCTTCCACTCCACCAAATGCTCAGCTCAGGTCGATCGCGTGGCGCTTCAGGTCGGCGAGCGACACCACGGCGAGCGCTTCCTCGTGCGTCGCCGCGAGAATGACGGGCGGGGCGACGCCGGCATCCAGCGCCTCCTTCCAGCGCCCGGCGCAAAGGCACCAGCGGTCCCCCGGCTTCAGTCCCGGAAATCCGTTTTCCGTAACCGGCGTGCTCAGGTCGTTGCCGCGCCGCTTGGAGAAGGCGAGGAATTCGCGGGTCATCCGCGCGCAGATGACGTGGATGCCGAGGTCCTCGTAGCCCGTGTTGCAGCAGCCGTCGCGGAAAAACCCCGCCATCGGGTCGAGGCCGCAGGGCGCGAGCCTCCCGCCGAGCACGTTGAGCGCCTGCGCGGCCTCGCGTCTTTCCTTCATCGTGTCGCCTCGGGCGCGTTGCCCCGGTTCATGTTTCAACCTTCATCGGCAGGATCACCATCTGCATGCCGGCAAGATGCAGGCGCTGCTGCAGCACCAGCGCCGCCTGGTTGTGCAGCAGGCGGACGAGGAAATTGTCGCGCTCGAACACGAGCTTGGAGGTGAAGAAGATGCTCGCGGGAAAGTCCGCGCGCACCTTCTCGCACAGCTCGACGAAGCCGTCGATGGGATCGGTGCAGAACGCGAGGTAGGACTTCGCCGCAAGCCCGTTCGAGCGGCAGAAATTCTCGAAGAACTTGAGCGCGACGTTCGCCTCGACCTTCATCGCCTCCATGTCCTGCGCGCCGCCGTAGCTGTGCGCGTCCACGGCGCGCGCGTTCACGAACACGAAGTTCCTGAAATGCTCGGGAAACATGCGCTGCACCCAGAGCAGCGCATGCATCCCGCCGCCGCGCGAGGAGCCGACGAGGAACACCGCGGTCGGCGCATCGGCAACGGGCTTGGGCGGCTCGGCGATCGAGCCGAACGGGATGTCCTCGAACTGGGCGTCGATTCTGCGGATCTGCGCCTTGGTGAAATCGTAGTGGCGGCGAATCGCGACGCACGATCCGATCAGCGCGGCGATGATCGCGAACGCGGCCCAGCCGCCTTCGTCGCTCCGCTCGACCGCCAGCAGGACGAGGATGGTGCCGCACACGGCGAAGCCGGCACCGGAAAGGGCCAGGCGCCCGAGCCAGCGCTTGTGCTCCCGATGGCGCCACCAGTACACGCACAGTCCGAACAGCGAAATCGCAAACGTCAGGAAAACGCTGATCGAGTACAGCACGACCAGGAATGTGACGCTGCCGCCCGACCACAGCAGCACGGCGAGCGCGGCGAGCCCGAGGACGACGATGCCGTTCTCGGTGACGAGCCGCGTCGAGAGATAGCGAAACTTGTGCGGCACCCAGGAATCGGCCGCCATGTTGGCAAGAACCGCCGGGCCGCCCAGAAATCCGGTATTCGCCGCCACGAACAGAAGGCCCGCTTCGAGCACGAGTACCGCGAGCAGCGCGGCCTGGTTGGTGAGCGGGGAGTTGAATCCCATGTCGTGGAGAACCGCGCCGAAAGCAACCGCGTTGAGGGTCTGCCCTTCGACCGGCTTCACGTCCCACAGCAGGTACACGAGGAGAATGCCGCCCGCAGTGAACGCGAGCGATGCCGCCATGTAGAGCATCGTGAGCTTGCCGGTATGCTCGCGCGGCTCGGCGAGCACGTTGACGTTGTTCGAGACCGCCTCGAGCCCGGTATAGGTGCCGCCGCCCTGCGCGTAGGCAGCGAGCAGAAAGGCGGCGAGCGGCACCCAGCCCATGGCGCGCGCCGCCTGCGCGGTTTCCTCCGCCGTAGCGGGCAGAAGCTCGGCGAATCCCCCTGCATGGGCAAGGATGCCGTACACGATCAGGATCGCGTGCGTGACGACAAAGCCGAGAAAGATCGGCAGCAGCACCCTGATCGCTTCCTTCATGCCGCGCAGGTTGAGTAGGAGCAGCACCGCGACGATCACCACGCCGGTCGCGAGTTTCCACTTCTGGAACCCGACCGGCAGCAGCGAGAAGACCGCATCGACGCCGGCCGCGACCGAAATCGCGATCGTGAGCACATAGTCGACGAGCAGCGCGGCCCCTGCCGCCACGCCCGCGTGCGGCCCCACCAGGCGCGATGCGACGCGATAGCCGCCGCCGCCCGTGGGAAAGAGCTCGATCACCTGGTTGTAGGCGAGCGCGATCAGGAAAACGGTCGCCATCGTGGCGAACGCGAGGTAAAGGCCGAGATGGGTGTGCTCGCCGAGCGCCTTGAACGCTTCTTCCGGGCCGTAGTTCGACGAGGAGATGCCGTCCGCGCCGAGCCCCACCCAGGCGAAGAACGCGACCAGCGCGAGGCTGTGGCGCGTCTTGCGCGAAAGCGGGTCGAGCGGCGCGCCGACGACGAACTGGCGCAGGCTCTGGTACAGGCTCATCGCGCGGCGCCGCGCTCCAGCCGCCGCACGAACACCGTCATTTCCTTCTCGGCCTGGCGGTCGCCCTTCCGCTTCGCCGCCTCGATGCCGCTTTGCCACGCCGCGAGCGCCTCGGCGCCGCGGCCCGCATCGGCGAGCGCGCGCCCGAGCAGTTTCCAGGCCGCGGAATAATCCGGATCGCGCGCCACCGACTCGCGCAGCGCGCCGAGCGCGCGCTCCAGTTCGCCCGCCTTGAGGTATTCGCTGCCCAGCGAAAAGCGCAGCAGCGCGCCATCACGCGGGGTGCCGATCAGCTTCTCGAGGGAGGAAATCAGCGGGCTCGCCATTTCCGCTAAGATAGGCGGGGCCCATTCTACTCCTCGCGACATGACCCAGGCCGTGATCCAGAGCAGCGAAGCGCCCGCCGCGATCGGCACCTATTCGCAGGCGGTGCGCGCGGGGAATACTGTGTACGTGTCCGGACAGATCGGGCTCGATCCGGCCACGATGCAACTCGTGGATGGCGTCGACGCGCAGATCCATCGCGTGTTCCGCAATCTGCAAGCGATCGCAAAAGCGGCCGGGCTCGGGCTGGATCGCGCGGTGCGCATGACGGTCTACCTCACCGATCTCGCCCATTTCGGCAGGGTCAACGAAATCATGGCGCAGTACGTGGCGCAGCCGTATCCGTCGCGCGCCGCGGTCGGCGTGGCGAGCCTGCCGCGCGGCGCGCTGGTCGAGATCGACGCCATCCTGCACGCCGGTTGAAGGGCGAGCTTCCTCCCGCAACGGCACGCAGACTCGCGAAGCTCGGCATCGGCTCGCGCGCCGCGCTCGCGCTGCACCTGCCGCTGCGCTACGAGGACGAGACCGCGCTCACGCCGCTCGATCGGGTCCCGGCGGGAAAACCGGCGCTGGTGCAGGCGCGCGTCGTTCGCGCCGAGGTCGCCTATCGGCCGAAGCGCCAGCTCCTCGTGCACGCCGAGGGTCTGGTGCTGCGCTTTTTCAATTTCTACGGCAGCCAGTTGAAGCAGTTCGAGCGCGCCGCCGCCGATGGGCTGCAGGTGCGCGCGTTCGGCGAAGTCCGCCCGGGCTGGTTCGGCGCCGAGATGACGCACCCGCGCTACCGCCTGGTGCACGCGGAAGAGCCGCTCGCCGATGCGCTCACCCCGATCTATCCGACTACGGCCGGCCTTGCGCAGGGCGTGCTGCGAAAGCTCGTGCTCGAGTCGCTTGCCGGGGCGGCGCTCGACGAAACGCTTCCGGCGGAGCTGCGCGAGCGCTACGGATTGGCGGGGTTTGCCGAGAGCATCGGGCTGCTGCACCGCCCGCCCCCCGGGGCCGACGTCGGTGCCTTGTCGGACCGCACCCACCCGGCGTGGCGCAGGATGAAATTCGACGAGCTGCTCGCGCAACAGCTCTCGATGCGGCTTGCGTACCGCGCGCGCAGAACGCGCCGCGCGCCGCCGCTGCGAACCGACGGGCCGCTGCTGAGGCGCTTCTCGGCGTCGCTACCGTTTCGGCTCACGCGCGCGCAGGCGCGAGCCAGTAGCGAGGTACTGCGCGATCTCGCCGCGCCGCACCCGATGCAGCGCCTCCTGCAGGGCGACGTGGGAAGCGGCAAGACGATCGTCGCCGCGCTTGCCTGCCTCGCGGCCGCCGACAGCGCTTGGCAGGCGGCCGTCATGGTGCCGACCGAGATCCTCGCCGAGCAGCATTGGCACAAGTTCCGCGAGTGGCTCGCGCCGCTCCGCGTGCCGATCGTCTGGCTGCACGGTGCGCTCGCGCGGGCCGAGCGGCGCGCCGCGCTCGGCGCAATTGCCTCGGGCGCGGCCTCGATCGCGATCGGCACCCACGCGCTGTTTCAGAAGGGCGTGGCGTTCAAGCGCCTTGCGCTCGCGATCGTCGATGAGCAGCACCGCTTTGGCGTGCAGCAGCGCCTTGCGCTGCGCAAGCGTGCAGCGGGCGCACTTCTCCCGCACCAGCTGATGATGAGCGCAACGCCCATTCCGCGCACGCTCTCGATGACCTATTACGCCGATTTGGACGTGTCGCTGATCGACGAGCTGCCGCCCGGCAGAAAGACCGTGGCGACACGCCTCGTTTCGGACGCGCGCCGCGGCGAAGTGCTCGCGCGCATTCGCACCGCCTGCGCCGACGGGCAGCAGGTGTACTGGGTCTGCCCCGTGATCGAGGAGTCGAGGGAGGGCGAAGTGCGCACCGCGCTCGCCACCCACGCGCTGCTTGCCTCCGAGCTGAAGGGCTTGCGCGTCGGGCTTTTGCACGGTCGCCTGCCGCCGGAGGAAAAGGCCGCGGCGATGGCGCAGTTCGGCGCCGGCCGGATCCAGCTTCTGGTCGCAACCACCGTGATCGAAGTGGGGGTCGACGTTCCGAACGCTTCGCTCATGGTGATCGAGCACGCGGAACGCTTCGGTCTGGCGCAGTTGCACCAGTTGCGCGGGCGCATCGGGCGCGGCGCGCGCGAAAGCGTGTGCATCCTGCTCTACGCGGCGCCGCTCTCGGCGGCGGCGCGGGCGCGGCTCAAGGTGATCTTCGAGAACCGCGACGGTTTCGAGATCGCGCGCCAGGACCTGCTCTTGCGCGGACCGGGCGAAGTGCTCGGCGAGCGCCAGAGCGGGCTGCCGCTGCTGCGTTTTGCCGACCTGGAACGGGACGAGCCGCTGATTGCGCCGGCGCGCGAGGCCGCGCGGTGGCTGCTCGAGCACGAGCCCGCTCTCGCGCGGCGGCACGTGGAGCGCTGGCTGCCGCAGGGGCAGGAGCTCGCGCGCGCTTAGGCTATGCTTCGCCGGATGGACGCCGCCTTCGTCCTCAAGCGGCTGGATGCCTACGAACGGCTGGTGCGGCTCGACAAGCCGATCGGCACGCTGCTCCTTCTGTGGCCGACGCTGTGGGCGGTGTGGCTTGCCGCGCGCGGCAGGCCGCCGCTCGGGATCGTGCTTATTTTCGTGGTCGGCACGGTCCTCATGCGCTCTGCGGGCTGCGCGATCAACGATTTCGCGGACCGCAACTTCGATCCGCACGTCGAGCGCACCCGGGACCGGCCGCTCGCCGCCGGCGAGATCAGGCCCGCGGAGGCGCTCGGCGTGGGGCTGGTCCTTGCGCTCTGCGCGTTCGCGCTGGTGCTCTTTCTCAACTGGCGGGCGATCGCACTCTCGTTCGTCGCGCTCGCAATCGCCTGGAGCTACCCGTTCACCAAGCGCTTCTTCGCGCTGCCGCAGGCCTACCTCGGGATCGCGTTCGGTTTCGGCATCCCGATGGCCTACGCGGCGATCCAGGGCCGGCTCCCCCTGGAATGCTGGGCGATGCTCGCCGCGAACGTGTGCTACGCCTTCGCCTACGACACCGAGTATGCGATGGTGGACCGCAACGACGACCTCAAGCTCGGCATCCGCACCTCGGCGATCGCGCTCGGGGACTGGGACGTCGCGGCGGTGATCGCGAGCTACTGCCTCGCGATCGTGATCCTCGCCGGCATCGGCTTCGCGCTCAATCTGCCGTGGCCGTATTACGTTGGGCTCGCGGTCGCCGCCTCCATGATCGTGCACCACTGGCGGCTGATCCGCGACCGCACGCGCGAAGGCTGCTTTCGCGCCTTTCGCCACAGCCACTGGTTTGGCGCGGCGATCTTCGGCGGCATCCTGCTGCCCGTGATCCTGCGATGACGGCGGCGGCGACGCGATGAAATACGCGGACCTGCGCGATTTCCTGTCGCAGCTCGAGGCGCTTGGCGAGCTGCGGCGGATCGGCGCCGAGGTCTCGCCGCGGCTCGAGATGACCGAAATCTGCGACCGGGTGCTGAAGCAGGGCGGACCGGCGCTGCTCTTCGAGCGGCCCGCGGGCCACGCGATGCCGGTGCTTGGCAACCTGTTCGGCACGGTGCACCGCGTCGCGCTCGCGATGGGCGCCGAGGACGCGCTCGCCCTGCGGCAGATCGGCGCGCTGCTGGCGGCGCTGCGCGAACCCGAACCGCCGCGCGGCTTGCGCGACGTCTGGGAAAAGCTCCCCGAGCTGCGCCAGCTCGTCTCGAAGGTGCTCGACATGGCGCCGAAAGTGCTCGCCTCGGCCCCATGCCAGGACGTGGTGTGGGAGGGAAAGGACGTGGACCTCGCGCGCCTTCCGGTGCAGACCTGCTGGCCCGAGGACGCTGGGCCGCTCATCACCTGGGGCCTCACGGTGACGCGCGGACCGCTCAAGGCGCGCCAGAACCTCGGCATCTACCGCCAGCAGGTGATCGCACCCGACCGCGTCATCATGCGCTGGCTCCCGCATCGCGGCGGCGCGCTCGACTTTCGCGATCACACGATCGCGCACCCCGGGACGCCGTTTCCGGTCGCCGTTGCGCTCGGCGCGGACCCGGCGACGATCCTCGCCGCGGTGACGCCGGTTCCCGACACGTTGGGCGAATACCAGTTCGCCGGCCTGCTGCGCGGTGCGCGCACCGCGCTCGTGAAGTGCATCGGCAACGACCTGCAGGTCCCGGCGGCAGCCGAAATCGTCCTCGAGGGCGCGATTCGACCGGCCGACCAGGCGCTCGAAGGACCGTTCGGCGACCACACCGGTTATTACAACGAGGCCGAGACTTTTCCCGTTTTCACCATCGAGCGCATCACGCTGCGGCGTTCGCCGATCTACCACTCGACCTATACCGGAAAGCCTCCGGACGAGCCGGCGATGCTCGGCGTGGCGCTGAACGAGGTGTTCGTGCCGCTCCTTGCCAAGCAGTTTCCGGAGATCGTCGATTTCTACCTGCCGCCCGAAGGCTGCTCCTACCGCATGGCGGTGGTGAGCATGAGAAAGCAGTATGCCGGGCACGCCAAGCGCGTGATGTTCGGCGTCTGGAGCTACCTGCGCCAGTTCATGTACACCAAGTTCATCG
>CAZXAR010000086.1:0-5030 GCA_964638135.1 uncultured Enterobacteriaceae bacterium
GTTGCCGCGGCAACGGTGCCGGAATAGATGGTGTCGTCGCCCATGTTGGCGCCCAGATTGATTCCCGAAACGACGACGTCGGGAAGAAATTCGAGCAGACCGGTGACCGCCAGATGCACGCAGTCGGTCGGTGTTCCGTTCACCGAAAAGAAGCCGTTCGGCGCGCGCCGCACGGTGAGCGGGCGGTCGAGCGTGAGCGAATTGGAAGCGCCCGAGCGGTCGCGCTCCGGGGCCACCACGGTCACTTCGCCCAGCGGCGCAAGGCGCTCGGCGAGCAGCGTGATCCCGGGAGAGAAATAGCCGTCGTCGTTGGAGAGAAGGATTCGCATTGAAAGGCGGCCGCAATTCTATCCGACGCGCTCCGGGCGCACAGCGGTCGAATTGACAACAGCGGAAGGCTGTCGCCCAATCTCGACGAAATCGACCTGCTCCCTGGCTCCCGAACGTGCCGAGCGAACCATTTCCGGACGCGCTGCGCAATCCGCTGCTGAAGTACTTCCTCGCGACGCGTCCGGCATTTCTTCCGGTCACGCTGTTCGCCGCGCTCGTCGGGCTCGCAAGCGCCGCCTATTCGGGGATCGAGCTTTCGCTCGCCACTTCGGTGGTCACCGTATCGTTTGCGCTGGTCGCGCACGCGGGCATCAACGTGTTGAACGACTACTACGACGACCTGAACGGCAGCGACCGGAATAACGAGGATCGATTGTTTCCCTTCACCGGGGGAAGCCGCTTCATCCAGAATGGCGTGCTGACGCGCGAGGCGATGGCGCGTTTCGGCGTGTCGCTCTTTTTCGCCGTCATCGCCGCCGGATTGTGGCTTGCGCAGCGCTCGGGCGCCGGATTGCTCGCGATCGGCGCAGCGGGTCTCGCGATCGGATGGGCGTACTCGGCGCCCCCGCTCAAGCTCAACGGACGCGGCATCGGCGAGCTGTGCGTGGCTGCCGGGTTTGCCCTGATCGCGGTCGGGGCGGACTACGTGCAGCGTCGCGGCTTCCACCTGCTGCCGCTCGCGGCAGCATCCTGCTATGCGCTGCTCGTCGCCAACATCCTCTATATCAATCAATTTCCCGATTACCGGGCGGACGCGGCGGCCGGCAAGCGGCATTGGGTGGCGCGCCTCGGACCGCAACGGGCGCGCTGGGGCTATGTCGCGATTGCAGCGCTTGCCTACGTTGCGCTCGCCGCCTTCGTCGCAGCGCAGGTTCTTCCCACCGGTGCGCTCTCCGGACTGGCCGGGGCGCCACTGTCGGCCGGTGCGGCCCTCGACCTGGCGCGGCGCGCACGACGGCCGCGGGAGCTTGCCCCCGCCATCAAGATGACGATTGCGGCCGCCTGTGTGAACGGATTACTGGTGTCGCTCGCGCTTTTTCTCGCGCCCCCGCGCTAGGCGCGCTCGGCAAAGCGGCTGTGCCCGGCGTCCCGCATCAGGTTGCTGAACTGCTCGCCGCGCATATGGACCAGCGCCTGATGGTCGCCGCCCTCGAAGTACACTTCCGGAGCCGACTCCACGCTGTAATCGACCACCGTCTCCAATCCGTAGGCCACGCCGAGCGCAGGTACCGCGCCGCGCTCGCAGTCCGCGAACAAGGACGCAATTTCGTCCTCGGTCGCAAGGCGCAGACGCCGGTGCAGTTGGCGCTCCAGGTCGGCGACCCGGACCTTGCTGTCGGCAGGCACCACGGCCATCAGATATCCGTGCTCATCCTGCAGAACCACCGATTTCACCAGGCAGCCGGCAGGTATGTGCGCGGCGCGCGCCGTCTGGCGGCTGGTCGCTGTGGGCGAGTGAAACACGACGTCGTAGTCTGCTCCTCGTGAAGCGAGGAAATTCTGTAGCGTGATCGCGATCGCCATGGCAACCTCCGGTGCGATGCGTGTGCGGAATTCAAAGTATAGGCGCACCGTGCCCATCCGCAAGAGGCGATTGGGCGGCCCTGTTCCTGCGGCCGCTTGCACGCAATACCTGACCTCCTTTCTGGGATATCGGTGGTTCAACTGATCCTGATTGCGAACCCCTGCGCGGGGCGCGGGGCGGGCGCGCGACTGGCCCCGGCCATTGCGGCACGGTTGCGCGCATGCGGCATCGGTTGCGAACCGCGCTTTACGCGCGGGCCCGGTGAGGCCCGCACGCTGGTCGCGGAAGCGCTGCGCGCGGGTGCCGAATGTGTCGCCGTCGCCGGCGGCGACGGCACGGTGAACGAAGCCGTGAACGGCTACGTCGGAGTAGCGCGCGAGAACCAGGCGCTCGCCGTGATTCCGGTCGGCACCGGAAACGATTTTGCAAAGATGCTCGGTATGGGAAACGACTGGCAGCTCGCCTGCGACCGGATCGCCCAGGGACGGTCCGAACGCGTGGACAGCGGCACGTGCAACGGACGCCATTTCGCAAACGGCATCGGGGCCGGATTCGACGCCCAGGTGGCGCTCGAAGCCAACGCGCTTCGCTGGTTGCGTGGCAATGCGGTGTACGGCGTCGCGCTTGCCCGGACGCTGCTCCTGCGCTATTCCACACCGTATGCGCGCATCGCGCACGATCACGGCGCCCTGGAATGCCGCATCACGATGCTCGCCGCAGCCAACGGGGCGAGCTACGGCGGGGCATTCCGCATGGCGCCGGATGCGAGCGTGAGCGACGGGCTGCTCGAGCTGGTCGTTGCGGATGCGCTCTCCCGGGCCGGAATCCTGCGCCTGGTCCCGCACGTGATGCGCGGAACGCACGTCGGCCGGCCGGGCGTCACGGTGTTTCGCACGACGCGCGTGGTGGTCGAGACCGACGCGCCGCTGGTCGTACACGCGGACGGCGAAATCATCGAGCGCGCGGCGACGCGGCTTGAAGTCGAGGTGCGGCCGGGAGCGCTTCGGGTGGTCGCCTAGCACCCCGGCAGCGGAATGATGATATGGTCAGGGCAGGAGGGGAGGAGGCCGGCGTGAGAGGGAACACGGCGAAGTATTGGGCCTTCATCAGCTACAGCCACCACGACGCGAAGGTGGCCGCGGCGCTGCAGCGCGCACTGGAGACGTACCGCCTGCCGCGGCGGCTGGTGGGCACGGCGACCGCGCTGGGTGAGTTGCCTGCGTATCTCAAGCCGGTGTTTCGCGACCGCGACGAGATGGAAGCGGGCGCCGATCTCAAGGCGACGGTGCGCGAGGCGCTCGCGCAAAGCCGCTACCTCATCGTCGTCTGCTCACCCGAGGCGGCGCGCTCGCCCTGGGTGAACCGGGAGATCATCGAGTTCAAGAAGCTCTACGGCGAGGGGCGCGTGCTCGCCTATATCGCCGCAGGAGAGCCCTTCGCCAGCCGCATCCCCGGGCGCGAAGGCGAGGAATGCTTTCCCGAGGCGCTCAGATTTGCGCTCACGCCGGCGAGCCTGCCGCAGGGCGAGCCGCTGGAGCCGATCGCCGCTGATATGCGCCCGCAGGGCGACGGCAGGCGCCGCGCGATGCTCAAGCTCGTCGCGGGGATGGCGGGTCTGGGGGTCGATGGACTGATCCGTCGCGACGCCCAGCGCCGCGCGCGCCGCATGGCGATCGTGACCGCTGCCTCGCTCGCAGGCATGGCGGTGATGGCCGTTCTCACCGTCATGGCGGTGCAGGCGCGCATCGAGGCGCAGAGCCAGCGCGTGCAGGCCGAGGACCTGATCGAGTTCATGCTCGGGGACCTGCGCAAGCGGCTCGACGCCGTGGGGCGGCTCGATGTGCTCGACTCGGTGGGCGAGAAGGCGCTGGGCTACTACGCGCGCCAGGAGGCCGACCGGCTGGATGCCGACGCGCTCGGCCGCCGCTCGCGCGCCATGCACCTGATCGGCGAGATGCGCGAGCAGCGCGGCAAGCTCGAAGAGGCGCTCGCCGCCTTCCGCAGCGCGGCCGATACCACCGCGCACCTGCTCGCGCGAACACCCGGCGACGGCAAGCGCATCTTCGATCATGCGCAGAGCGTCTACTGGGTCGGCTACATCGCCTGGCGGCGCGGCGAGGCGCAGGCGGCGGAAGACGCGTTCCTCAAGTACCGCGAGCTTACGCAGCAGCTCGTGCAGATCGATCCCAGCAACGCCGACTGGCAGATCGAGGTCGCCTACGCGAACCAGAACCTTGGAGTGGTGCAGCTGGAACGGCTGCGTCCGGCTGAGGCCCTTCAATCCTTCACAGAAGCAAAGAACGTGCGGGTTCGCCTGGTCGGCGCCAGACCCGCACTGCGATTCGAACTTGCCGACGTGCACGGCTGGATCGCCAAGTCCCATGAGGCTTCCGGCGACTACGCAGGGGCAATCGGCGCACAGCAGGACCGATTGGAAGTTCTGCGCGCTGCCGGCGATGCCGCCAGGGATCGGCGCATTCAACAGCAGGTCGCGAACGCGACCTATGAACTGGCGCGCCAGCACCTCAATCTAGGCGACGCAGCGTCCGCGGAACCGTATGCGCGCGCGGCCGTACAGCAGGCCGACGTCCTTGCCCTCGCGGACCCTGCCAACATGTTCCGGCTTTCGCAGTCGGTCTTTCACCGCCTGGAACTCGCCGAAATCGAGCTGGCGCTCAGCAGACGCGACGCCGTCCGGACCAATATCGAGCGAGCAATGGTGGAAATCCCGCGGCTCATCGCGAGCGACGAGTCGGCAATGAATCTGCAAGTCAAACTGAAGGGCCGGGCCTTGGCGCTGAAGGCGCGGCTCGCCCTTCGCGACGGAATCGCATTTCCCACCGCCGAGCTCGCGAGTTACCTCGCGGCTGTCGGTCAGTTCGAAAAGTCGGGCAAGCAATTGAACGCCGAACAGGCAACCGTCGCTGCGGCGGCCGGCCTGCTGCTCGGCGACCTGCTCCGGCGCGAAGAGGGCGCGAGGGCGGCGACCGAACCTTGGCGTGCGGCGCTCGAACGTCTGCGCGCCTTTGAAAAGCAAGACAACTATCCCGTCCTGACTCTGGTGGCGGGTCTGCAACGGCGCCTTGGAAAATCAGAGGAAGGACGCGCGCTCGCTTCCCGCGTCCAGGCTTCGAAGTATCGGCACCCCGCGTATGCCGATCTTGTCAACGAACTG
>CAZXAR010000086.1:5130-12732 GCA_964638135.1 uncultured Enterobacteriaceae bacterium
TACCTGGGCGCCCTCGCCTGCGCGCGAATGGGCGCCACTGGCGAGGCGGAACGCTGGCTCGGCGAGATCGACCGGACCCGGCTCGAGAACGACGCCCTCGCCGCGGAGGTCTGGAGCCTGGCCGGTCGAATCGCGAAGGAGCGCTTCTCCGCCGCAAAGGACCGAACGCACCCCGCGGCAAGCGCCAGCGCGCGCGCTGCGATCGATTGCTACCGGCGCGCGTATGAGATCAGCGGATCCGCCTATCCGGCGGCAAATGCCGCCACCCTGGCGATGCTCTCGGGCGACGCGGCACTTTCGAAGACGCTCGCCCGCGACGCATTGCACAAGCTCGCGGCGAGCGGCGACCATTGGCATCACGCGACCTCGGGCGAGGCCTTGCTCGCCCTCGGTCGACTGCCGGAAGCGCGCCAGCACTATGAAGAGGCCTATAGGCTGGCCGGAAACCGGTTCGGCGACATCGCGTCGATGCGGCGGCAGCTTCGCCTCATCGGGTCGAGTGCAGCGCTTGAACTGCTCGACGCGATCCCTGCACCGCACATCATCGCGTTTTCCGGCCACATGATCGATCACCCGGCGCGTACCACACCGCGGTTCCCGCCCGCACTCGAGCCCGCGGTTGCCTCGGCTCTGCGTGAAAGGCTCGCGCACCTGGGTCCGTCGATCGGCTATGCGCAGCCGGCGTGCGGCGCCGACATCCTGTTTCTGGAGGCGATGCAGGACGCCGGCATGCAGACCCAGATCGTGCTGCCCTTCGCAAAGCCGGACTTCATCGAGACCAGCGTGCGCTTTGCCGGGGAAGCGTGGTGCGAGCGCTTCGAACGCGTTCTTGCGCGCGCAACGCGCGTCATCCTCGCCACCGAAGAGGCTTTTCTCGGAGACCAGGTGCTGTTCGAACATGCCGCGCATCTCATCCAGGGAATGGCAATCCTGCGTGCAAGGGAACTCTTGACCCAGCCGCTGGCGCTGACGGTGCACGAACCTGGATCTCGGGAGCTCGCCGGCGGGACCGCGGCAAGTGCCCGGATCTGGGCGCGCAATGGCGGCCAGACCGAGAACATCGATCTGGCGGTGCTGCGCGGCGGCGCGCCGGCCGATCAGGCAAAGATCGACGAGGAAGCGCTACCGGAGCGGGCGGGACAATCGGGCCGGCCGCGAAGCCTGAAGAGCCTTTTCTTCGCCGACATCAGCGGCTTTTCCGGGATGCCGGAAGAGTACACCCCGCCGTTCGTGGAAATGTTCCTGGAGACCTGCCAGAAAACGCTCGAATCGCTCGAGCACCAGGCGGTCGACGCCAATACGCGCGGAGACGCCCTGTTCATCGTCTTCGATCTGCCGAGCCACGCTGCGGAATTTGCCATCCGCCTGCAGCAAGCGATGAGCACGGTCGACTGGCCAGCGTTCGGGATTTCGGGAACCGGCGTGCGGATCGGGTTGCACACTGGCCCGGTGTTCGACATCTACGATCCCGTCATGTCGAAGACCACCTTCTATGGAACCCATGTGAACCGGGCGGCGCGCCTCGAGCCGATCGTGCAGCCCGGACATATCTTCGTCACCGAGGCGTTCGCAGCCTCGCTCGTCGCCGAGAACGAGGGGCGCTTCACCTGCGACTATATCGGCGCCATGCCCCTCGCCAAGCAGTTCGGCGAAGCGCGGCTCTACCGGCTAAGATGGAGCGGCGAGGATTGAAAGCGAGGGATTGGTCGGGGCGGCGAGATTCGAACTCGCGACCACCTGCACCCCATGCAGGTACGCTACCAGGCTGCGCTACGCCCCGAACGGTCAAATTCTAACAGGACGGGTTTCCGCATCCCGCCCGCAGATCCCCGTGCGAGCGCTACGCGCTCTGCAGCGAATCCAGCACTTCGCGCAGCGCGCGCTTGACCGTGGCGAGGTCCACGCCGCTCGCGCCGGAGCGCGCGCGCGCCGGCGCCTCGGGCCTGTCTTCCCCGGAGAATGCGTGATCGAGGCGATTGCGCGCCCCGCTGATGGTGAACCCTTCCTCGTACAGAAGGCCGCGGATCCTGCGGATGAGGAGCACCTCGTGGTGCTGGTAATAGCGGCGGTTGCCCCGGCGCTTCACCGGCTTGAGCTGCGTGAACTCCTGCTCCCAATAGCGCAGCACATGCGGCTTGACCCCGCACAGCTCGCTTACTTCACCGATCGTGAAGTAGCGCTTGGCGGGAATCGGCGGAAGCTCAGCCTTCTTGCGGTTCGGCTCCATGGCGAGCCTTCTCCACCATGGCCTTCAGCTTCTGACTGGCGTGGAAGGTGACCACGCGCCGGGCACTGATCGGGATTTCCTCCCCCGTCTTTGGATTTCGCCCGGGACGCTGCGGCTTGTTGCGCAGTTGGAAATTGCCGAATCCCGAGAGCTTGACCGCCTCCCCGCGCTCGAGCGCGCCGCGGATCTCCTCGAAGAAGGCCTCGACCATGTCCTTGGCCTCACGCTTGTTCAGCCCGACCTTCTCGAACAGGAGATCCGCCAGTTCGGCCTTGGTCAAAGTCATCCCAACCCCCTGATACTCCTTGTATTTATTCGAGATCCGCACCCCTCTGTTGTTTTTCTCTATCGGAGGCTTGCCGCGAAATGCCGGCCCAGCAGGCCGACCAGAGCGTCGCGCGCCCCATCTGCCTCCGAATCCGTAAGGGTTCGTTCAGTATGTTGCATAACTACCCGAAATGCAATGCTTTTTTTCCCAGCGGGGAGGGTAGGACCCTGGTAAAGATCGAATAGCGCCACTTCGCGAACGATTTCCGGCTTTTCGGCGAGGATCACCTCCAGAACCTCCCGGACCGCGAGGCGCGAATCCACCAGGAGGGCAATGTCCCGAACCACGACCGGAAACCTTGATGGCGCCTCCGGACGCGGCAGGGGAGCGCGCTCAAGGCTCGCGGCATCGACCTCGAAGAGCGTGACCGGCTGCGGCAGTTCGTACTTGTGCTGCCAGCGCGGATGCAACTCCCCCAGCCAGCCCACCTCGATTCCCTCCAGCAGAACGCGCGCCGATTTGCCCGGATGGAGCGCTGGATGGGTGCCGGCTTCGAATTTCAGCACCGCAGGATGGTAGAGCGCTTCGAGATCCGCCTTGACATCGTAGAAATCCACGCCGCGGGTACCGGTTCCCCACTGCTCTTCCAGTGCCGGTCCGAAGGCGGCCGCGCCTGCGCGCAACGGCTGCGCGATGCCTGCCACGGTGAGAGGTCCGTCCCGTACCTGAGGGTCGCGGCGGAACACACGGCCGATCTCGAATACGCGGATGCGCGGCAGTTTCCTGGCGTGGTTATAGCGCACGTTGGCAACGAGCGACCCGATGAGCGTCGAGCGCATTACCGAGAGCGGGCTCGCGATCGGATTGAGCAGCCGGATGGGATCGGGCCTGCCGGCGAAATCCGCTTCCCAGTCCGGCTCGACGAAGGAGAAATTGATCGTCTCGTGGTAGTCGCACGCCGCGAGCCGCTCGCGCACTGCGTGCAGCGAGCGGCTTGCCTCCGAAGGCGCGCTCATGCGGGCGAGCGACGTCGGCGGATGCGCGGGGATGTTTTCGAAACCGTGGATGCGCGCCACCTCTTCGATCAGGTCCTCTTCGGCCTCGAGGTCGAAGCGGTGCGGCGGCGGTTCGACCACGAACACGGAATCCGGCCCCTGCGCCTCGCGGCGAGCAGCAAGCGCGAGGCGCGCGAAAACGTCTGCGACTTCCTCGGCGGCGACCGGCATGCCGATCACCCTTTGCGCGCGTGAAAGGCGCATCCGCACCGGCGCTCGCTGCGGAAGTGCGGCGACGCTGTCGTCGATCGGACCCGGCTCCCCCCCACAGACGTCGAGCACGAGCCGCGTGAGGTATTCGATGTGCGCGACGGTCGTCGCGAAATCGACGCCGCGTTCGAAGCGGTGACCGGCGTCGGTGGCAAAGCCGAAGCGGCGCGCGCGGCCCGCGATCGCCTGCGGCCACCAGAATGCTGCCTCGATGTAAATGGCGCGAGTGTCCGCCGACACGGCGGTGTGCTCGCCGCCCATTACGCCGGCGAGCGCTTCGACGCCGCGCGCAGCCGCGATCACACCCACCGTGGCGTCCACGGCCACGATCTGGCCGTTCAACAGCTCGACCGATTCCCCGGCGCCGCCCCACCGCACCACGAGGCCGCCCTGCACTTTGTCGAGATCGAAGATGTGGGACGGACGACCGAGTTCGAGCATCACGTAGTTCGAAATGTCCACCAGCGCCGAAATGGGCCGCTGGCCGGCCCGCTCGAGCCGCCTCTTCATCCAGTCCGGGGTCCGGGCACGCGCGTTGACCCCGCGCACGACGCGCCCGGAAAAGCGTCCGCACAGATCGCTCGCTTCGATCCGCACCGGAAGCGTATCGCCGATGCGCGGCGCCACCGGCGTGAACGCGGGCATTTTCAGCGGCGCGCGCGTCAAAGCCGCAACTTCGCGCGCCACGCCCAGCACCGAGAGGCAGTCGCCTCGATTCGGGGTCAGCGACACCGCGAGGACACGCTCCTCCAGATCGAGCGCGCGCCGTACGTCGTCGCCGATTTTCGTCTCGGCGGGGCATTCGAGCAGGCCCGAGTGATCATCCGAGAGTCCGAGTTCACGGGCCGAGCACAGCATTCCGCGGCTTTCCACCCCCCGCACCTTCGCCTCCCGGATCTCGAGGCCGCCGGGCAGCCGGGCACCGGGCAGCGCCAGCGGCACCTTCATGCCCGCGCGCACGTTCGGCGCCCCGCAGACAACCTGCAGCGCGCCGCTTCCCGCGTCCACCTCGCATACGGTAAGTTTGTCCGCGCCGGGGTGCCGAGCGACCGAGAGCACCTGCGCTACCACGACATCGGAAAAATCCCCCGCCACGCGATCGCAGGACTCGACTTCGAGCCCCGCCATGGTGAGCAGGTGCGCGATTTGTTCGGCCGCCAGCGGCGGATCGCAGAAGCTCCGCAGCCAGTTCTCGGGAACGTTCATCGCGTTCGCACGTCAGGCGAACTGCTTCAGGAAACGCAGATCGCCGTCGAAGAACAGGCGCAGGTCCTCGATGCCGTAGCGCAGCATCGCCAGGCGCTCCAGTCCGCTGCCGAAGGCGAAGCCCATGTAGCGCTCCGGATCGAGACCGAAGTTGCGCACCACGCGCGGGTGCACCTGGCCGGCGCCCGAGATCTCGAGCCAGCGGCCTTTCAGTGGCCCGGAGCCGAACTGCATGTCGATTTCCGCCGACGGCTCGGTAAACGGAAAGTAGGACGGCCGAAAGCGCACCTCGAGCTCCTCGCTCTCGAAGAAGCGCCGCACGAAATCCGTGTACACGCCCTTCAGGTCCGCAAAGCTGACGTCCTCGTCGATCCACAGGCCCTCGACCTGGTGGAACATCGGCGAATGCGTGGCATCGGAGTCGACGCGGTAGGTGCGGCCCGGGGCGATCACCTTGATCGGCGGGCGATGCATCCTCGCGTAGCGCACCTGCATCGGACTGGTGTGCGTGCGCAACAGCAGCTGCAGCCCGTCCGCGTCCGCGAGATCCACGTAGAACGTGTCCTGCATCGAGCGGGCCGGGTGGTTTTCCGGATTGTTGAGCGCGGTGAAGTTGTACCAGTCGGTTTCGATTTCCGGCCCGTCCGCGACATCGAAACCGACCGAGCGGAAGATCTGCTCGACCCGCCGCCAGGTCCGCGTGATCGGGTGAATCCCGCCGCGGCCGCGGCCCCGGCCGGGCAGCGTAACGTCGAGCGCCTCCGCGGCAAGCTTCGCTTCCAGGCGCGCCTGCGCAAGTTCACTGCGGCGCCGCTCGAGGGCGCCTTCGAGGCGCTGCTTCGCCGCGTTGATCGCCTGGCCGGCGCTGCGCCGCTCCGCCGCGGACAGGGACCCGAGCGACTTGAGCAGCGTCGTCAGTTCGCCGCTCTTGCCCAGATAGCGCGCCTTCGCGTTTTCGAGGGAAGCGCCGTCCCCCGCCGCAGCGAAGTCCGCGAGCGCGCGATCAACGATGGCGTTCAGGTTTCGCATGCCGGGGCCTCACTCCTTCCCGAACTCCACGATGACGCATCGATGTCCCCCACCCGCCCCGCACCCCGCGCCGCCCGGGGCGGGAATGGCACCCATCAATGCGCGAGCGCTGCCTTCGCCTTGCCCGCGATCTGGGCGAATGCGGGTTTGTCCCGCACGGCAAGATCGGCCAGCACCTTGCGGTCGATCTCGATCCTCGCGCGCTTCAACCCCGCCATGAAGGCGCTGTAGGTAAGCCCGAGCTCGCGCACTGCGGCGTTGATGCGCGCGATCCACAGCCCGCGGAATTCGCGCTTGCGCTGGCGGCGGTCGCGGTACGCGTACTGCCCGGCCTTCATCACGGCCTGCTTGGCGACGCGAAACACGTTCTTGCGGCGGCCCCGGAAACCCTTCGCCTTGGACAGGACCTTCTTGTGGCGCGCGCGCGCCGTGACGCCGCGTTTGACGCGTGGCATGGCTGCCCCCCTCAGGACGAATACGGCAGCATCGCGCGGACCTGCCGCTTGTTGCTGTCGTGAACGGCGGTGGTGCCGCGCAAATGACGTTTCCTCTTGGTGGTCTTTTTCGTGAGAATGTGGCGCATGTAGGCGCGCGAACGCTTGATCGAACCGCCGGAGCGGATCTTGAACCGCTTCGCGGCCGATTTCTTGGTCTTCATCTTGGGCATGTGTACGGCTCCTTCTGTTTGAGCATGAAGCCGGGTGGCCCGCCGCGCGGGCGCTTCCGGTACCCGGACCTCACTTGTCGTTTCGAATGCGGCACCGCGCGAAGCGGGCGGGCGCCGACTCGCCGCGGCTAGGCCACGGCGGGCTTCGCGGCGGGCTTTGCCGCCTGCTTCCTGGGCTTGGGCGCAACGGCCTTCTTCTTCGGCGCAAGCACCATGACCATCTGCCGGCCCTCCAGCTTCGGAAACTGTTCCACCGTTCCATAGGCTTCGAGATCCGACTTCACGCGCTCCAGGATCCGCAGGCCGAACTCCTGGTGCGCCATTTCACGCCCCCGGAATCGCAACGTCACCTTCGTCTTGTCGCCCTGCTCGAGGAATCCGATCAGCTTTCCCAGCTTCACCTGGTAGTCGCCCTCGTCGGTCCCCGGACGAAACTTGATTTCCTTGACCTGGATCTGCTTCTGCTTGAGCTTGGCTTCGTGCGCCTTCTTCTGCTCGCGGTAGCGGAACTTGCCGTAATCCATCAGCTTGCAGACCGGGGGCGTGGCCAGTGGCGCGATTTCCACCAGATCCACGCTCTGCTCTTCCGCCAGGCGCAGCGCCTGCGCAACAGGCACGATGCCCAGCTGCTCTCCGCTGTCCGATACGAGCCGCACTTCCGGTGCGGTGATCTCCCCGTTGATGCGTTGCGATCTCTCGAGTGCGATGAGTGCGTTCTCCTCTGCTCGTCAAAAAAACCGGCCGTGCTGCTACGCGTTCGCCTCGCTGCGGAGGCGTGCGATGAAGGCATCGAGCGCCATGGCGCCGAGATCTTCACCGCCGCGCGTACGCACGGCCACCGTTCGAGCCTGCATTTCCTTGCCCCCTACGATTGCCTGGTAGGGCAGTTTCTGCAAGCTATGTTCGCGAATCTTATAAGAAATTTTCTCGTTCCGCAAAT
>CAZXAR010000087.1:0-12728 GCA_964638135.1 uncultured Enterobacteriaceae bacterium
GCGATGTGCCCGCCCAGCTCGTCGTCGTTGCGGTTGGCGCGCGCCACCATCACCATCGCGTTCCAGCGGCAATAGGAGCGGATCCGTTCTTCCAGCGCAAAATCGCCCGGCGAGCGATCCTCCAGCTGCGTCGGAATCGTGTTGACGTAGGCCGTGTTCGCGGAGAACGGGATGTATGCGCCCGACAGGCGCGCTTTCTCGACCAGCTTTTCGAGCAGGAAGTGCGCGCGCTCGGGACCTTCGCGCTCGAGCACCGCTTCCAGCGCATCGAGCCATTCCCGCGTTTCCAGTGCGTCGGAGTCGTTGGCGGCGGGCTGCTGCGGAACGGCAGACATGGCGGTCTCCAGCCTCAGGAATTGCGCACCCCCGCATCGCGCGTCGCCGCGCGGCGAGGAAATCGGTGGAACGGGTAACCGAATCGGGTTGCGCTGAAAGCTTAATACGCCGCCCGGGAGCCGACAAACCGTGTGTTTCACATTCTAAAATGTGCTCGCACATTGCGCAAAGTGGGCCGATGGTAGACTGCCGCCCCTTCGGCTTTCCCTCTGTCCATGCCTGCGCGAATCATCGACGGCAAAGCGTTGGCCGCGGAAGTGCGCCTCGCGCTGCGGCAGAGCGTGCAGGGACTGCTCGCGCGCGGCGTGCGGCCGGGACTCGCAGTGGTTCTCGCCGGCGACAACTCCGCCTCGCGCGCCTACGTCGGCAACAAGGTGAAGGCGTGCGCCGAAATCGGATTGCGCTCGGAGTTGCACGAGTATTCCCAGACGGTCTCGGAACGCGAGCTGCTCGAGCGGATCGCGGCATTGAACCGCGACCCGCGGATTCACGGCGTGCTGGTACAGTTGCCGTTGCCCCGGCAGGTGAATACCGCCGCGGTACTGGAGTCGGTGTCGCCCGCAAAGGACGTCGACGGGTTCCATCCCGCCAATCTGGGCGCCCTGGTCGCCGGTCGGCCCGTTTTCGTGCCGTGCACCCCTGCCGGCGTGATGCGAATGCTGGAGCGCGAAGCGGTGCCGCTTGCGGGCCGGCACGCGGTGGTGCTGGGCCGCTCGACCATCGTCGGCAAGCCGATGGCGCTGCTGCTGCTGCAAAAGGACGCCACGGTGACCATCTGCCATTCGAAAACCGGGCGGCTCGCCGAACTGACGCGGCGCGCGGACGTGCTCGTTGCCGCGGTCGGGCGCGCAGGCCTTGTCACGGCCGAGATGGTCAAGCCGGGCGCCTGCGTCATCGACGTCGGCATCAACCGCAATGCCGACGGCACGCTGACGGGCGACGTCGCATCCGCCGCGGTCCGGGAGGTTGCCGGCCTGCTTACCCCGGTGCCGGGCGGCGTCGGACCGATGACGGTGGCGATGCTGATCTCCAATACCGTGCTCGCGGCGACGCGTTCCGGCTCGGCTTGAGCGCAGGATGAACCCGCTGCTCGATTTTTCGGGGCTGCCGCGCTTTGCCGAAATCCGCCCCGACGCGGTGGCGCCGGCGCTCGATCAGCTGCTCGCCGAGGCGCGCGCCGCGGTCGAACGCGCCCAGAGCGCACCCCCGAAGTGGGACACGTTCGTCGTGCCGCTCGACGACGCGAACGAGCGGCTGGCGCGCGCCTGGAATCAGGTCGCGCACCTGCACGCGGTCATGGACAGTCCGGAGCTGCGCACCGTCTACAACGAAAATCTGCCCCGCGTCACGCAATACTGGACCGAGCTTGGCCAGAACCTCGCGCTGTTCGGCCAGTACCGTGCCTTGCAGGGCTCGCCCGAATTCGCAACCCTCGGCCCCGCACGTCGCAGGATCGTGGAAAACGCGCTGCGCGATTTCCGGCTCGGCGGCGCCGAGCTCGCGCCCGCATGCAAGGCGCGCTTTGCCGCGATCCAGCAGGAGCTGGCGGCGCTCGCCGCCCGATTCTCGGAGAACGTGCTCGACGCAACGAACGCGTTCTCCATCGTGCTGGAGGATCCGCGGCGGGTGGCCGGAATCCCCGAGGACGCGCTCGCCGCGGCGCGCGAAGCCGCCGGGCGCGAGGGCAAGCGGGGATGGAAATTTACGCTCCACATGCCCTCCTGGCTGCCGGTGATGCAGTACGCCGAGGACCGCGAGCTGCGCGAAACGATGTACCGCGAGAGCGTCACGCGGGCGTCCGAATTCGGCAACCCGGAGCGCGACAACACGCCGCTCATCGCGCAGATCCTGCGGCTGCGCCAGGAAGCCGCGCACCTGCTCGGGTACGGCAACCACGCGGAAGTATCCCTCGTTCCGAAGATGGCGCGCTCGGCGGACGAAGTGCTCGCCTTCCTTCGCGAGCTCGCGCGCCGCGCGCGTCCCTTCGCCGAGCGCGATGCCGCCGAACTGCGCCGGTTCGCAGCCGGGACGCTCGAAATCGCCGAGTTGCAGGCGTGGGACGTGGCTTTCGCGTCCGAGAGGCTGCGCAAGCAGCGGTTCGATTTCTCGGACCACCAGGTCAGGCAATATTTTCCCGAGACCCGGGTCGTTCCGGGACTGTTCGGGCTGGTCGAGAAACTGTTCGGCGTCCGCATCGTGGAGCGCGCCGCCCAGGCCTGGCACCCGGATGTGCGCTTTTTCGAAATCCACGAGCCGGGGGCGGCCGATGGCGCGGCGCGCCCGGACGAGCGCAGCCGGATCGGTCAGTTCTATGTCGATCTGTACGCGCGCGAAACGAAGCGCGGCGGCGCGTGGATGGATGAGGCCGTGCCGCGCAGAAGGAAAGCCTCGGTCCTCCAGCGCCCGGCTGCCTACCTGGTCTGCAATTTCTCGCGTCCGGTCGGCGGCAGGCCGGCGCTGCTTTCGCATGACGACGTGATGACGCTGTTCCACGAATTCGGCCACGGCCTGCATCTGCTGCTCACGCGCATCGACGACCTGGGCGTATCGGGGCTCTCCGGCGTGGAGTGGGACGCGGTCGAACTGCCGAGCCAGTTCATGGAGAACTTCTGCTGGGAGTGGGAGGTGCTCGCCGCAATGAGCGGGCACGTCGACACCGGCGAGCGGCTGCCGCGCGCGCTGTTCGACCGCATGCTCGCGGCGAAGAATTTCCAGAGCGGCCTCGCGATGCTGCGGCAGCTCGAATTCGCGATTTTCGACATGCGCCTGCATTGCGAACCCGGTCCGGACGCGGTGCCGGGTGCTCTCGAACTGCTCGACGAAGTGAGGCGCGAGGTTGCGGTGCTGCTGCCGCCGCCCTACAACCGCTTCCCCAACGCGTTTTCGCACATTTTTGCCGGCGGCTATGCCGCGGGCTACTACAGCTACAAGTGGGCCGAGGTGCTTTCCGCGGACGCCTATGAACTGTTCGAGGAGAACGGCGCGCTCGACGCGCGGACCGGCGCGCGTTTCCGCGACGAGATCCTCGCGGTCGGCGGAAGCCGGCCCGCGGCCGACTCGTTCCGCGCCTTTCGCGGGCGCGAACCGAGCATGGACGCGCTGTTGCGGCACAATGGTATGATGGTGCCGTCACCTGCGTGAGGAGCGATGCGATGCGAATCGTGCTTGCCGCCACGCTTTGCGCTGTCGCCGTCGGCGCGAGCGCCCAGATCTACCGCTGGACCGACGAGAAGGGCCGTGTCCACGTCACCGACACTCCGCCGCCGAAGGCTGCGAAGGACGTGAGGAAAAGCGGAGCCGCGCCGGCCGAGCCGGGTGCGGCGCCCACCGCGACTGCCGAGCCGTTCGCCCTGCAGCAGGCGCGCGCCAATTTTCCGGTCACGCTGTACACGACGCCGAACTGCGAGGGCTGCGACGCAGCCCGCAAACTGCTCAACGCGCGCGGCGTGCCGTTCAAGGAAGTGAGCATCGTCGACGCCTCGCAGATCGAAGAGCTGCAAAAGGCGGTCGGCGGCAACACGGTTCCGGCGATGATCGTGGGCAGCACGGTGCAGAAGGGCTTCGAGGAAAGCGCCTACCAGCGGCTCCTCGATGCGGCGGGCTATCCGAAGACCGGATTTCTGCCGGCGCGCAGCCAGGCCGAGCCGGCGCCCAAGCCGCCCGCGCTTCCGGACGTCAAGCCGGCGCCGCAGGCCGAGCGCCCGACCGGACCTTACGCTCCGGGCGCGTCCACGCAGAGCGCGGAGAAGAAGTGATCGTTCGGGCGCGAGATGAAACTCGCGTCCTGGAACGTCAACTCCCTCAGGGTTCGGCTGCCCCAGCTCCTCGACTGGCTCGCGCGCGAGCGACCCGACCTCGTCTGCCTGCAGGAAACGAAGCTCGAAGACCACCGCTTTCCGCTTGCCGAACTCGCGGCAGCGGGTTACACGGCCGCGTACTCGGGTCAGAAGACCTATAACGGCGTGGCGATCGCCGCGCGCACGCCGCTCGCCGAGGTATCGGCGGCGATGCCCGGATTTCCGGATCCGCAGCGGCGCGTGCTCTGCGGCACCTGGAACGAGCAGCGCATCGTCTGCGTGTACGCGCCGAACGGCCAGGCGGTCGGTTCGGAGAAATACGAATACAAGCTGCGCTGGTTTGCCGCATTGCGCGACTGGCTGCAATCCGAACTCGCGCGCCACCCGCGCCTGGCGGTGCTCGGCGACTTCAACGTGGCGCCCGAGGACCGCGACGTGCACGATCCGAAAGCCTGGGAAGGCGAGGTGCACGTCTCCGAGCCCGAGCGAGCCGCGTTCCGTGCACTTCTTGCGCTGGGGCTCTCGGATGCGTTCCGGCTCTTCGCGCAGCCGGAAAAGACCTTTTCGTGGTGGGACTACCGGATGATGGCATTCCGGCGCAACGCCGGCCTGCGGATCGATCAGATCCTGCTCTCGGCAGCGCTAGCGAAGCGCTGCACGGCCTGCACCATCGACAAGGCACCGCGCAAGCTCGAGCGCCCCTCGGACCACGCCCCGGTCATCGCCGAGTTTGGCTAGACCGCACGCGGCAGGAGCTGCGCATGCGCGTCAGGCGCTCATTCCCTTCCGTACCCCGGGACGTGCCGCCAGCGCATCGCCCCAGCGTCGCAGGTTCGGCATCCCGCCTGCCGCCTCGAGGAGCGGCTTTCGGAGCGCGTAATTCGGATACAGCATCAGGTCCGCAAAGGAGAATTCGTCGGCGAGATACTCGCGTCCCGCGAGGTGCCGATCGACGTTGCGAAAATACGTGACCAGCCGGTTCTTGAAGAATTCGATGTTCGCGGCCACCTTTTCCGGCGCCACGATTTCGGAAAGGAACACGGTCGCGCTCGTTCCCGCGATGTCGCTCGCCGCGCAGAGGAACCATTGCGCCGCCATCGCGCGCCGGACGCGCTCGGTGGGAATGAACCGACCGGACTTTTCGCAGGCGTAGACGACGATCGCACCCGACTGCGCGAGCGTGAGCGCCTTGCCGCCGGGTCCCTCGTGATCGACGATCACGGGGATGGTGCCCGCCGGGTTGAGCTTCAGGTATTCGGGCTTTCTCTGCTCTCCCTTGGTCAGGTCCACTTTGCGGATCCGGTGCTCGAGCCCGCATTCGGCCAGCGCCACCGCCGCGCGCAGGCCGTTCGCGGTGCCCCACATGTAAAGGTCGATCATCGACGCTCCCTGTTGTCCCGAATCAGTCGATCCGCTCGTAGGCCGGAAGTGTCAGGAACTCGACGTACTCGCCCGAGGTGATCCGGTCGAAGAGCCGGGCCGCTTCCTCGTACTTGCCCGCGCTCCAGCTTTCCTCGCCCAGGTAGCCCTTCACCTTGGGCAGTTCCTCGGCGAGCAGCGTGCGAAACAGCTCGACCGTCACTTTCCGGCCGTCGTCGAGCCTGCCTTTTTCGCTGCGAATCCACTGCCAGATCTGCGAACGCGAGATTTCCGCGGTGGCCGCATCCTCCATGAGGTTGAACACGGGAACGCAGCCGTTGCCGGCGAGCCAGGCGCCGAGGTACTGGATGCCGACGCTGATGTTGTTGCGCAGCCCCGCCTCGGTGATCGGCGCCTCCGGCCGGAAATCGAGCAGGTCGGCCGCGCCGTAGTGCACGTCCGGCCGCTGCCGGCCGTACTGGTTGGGCTGCGGCATGTGGCGGTCGAACACTTCCTTGGCGATCGGCACCAGCCCGGGATGCGCGACCCAGGTTCCATCGCAGCCGTCGGTCACCTCGCGCAGCTTGTCCTGGTGCACCTTCTCCAGCGCCTCTTCGTTGGCCCGCGGATCGTTCTTGATCGGAATCTGCGCCGCCATTCCACCCATCGCCGGCGCGCCGCGCCGGTGGCAGGTCTTGACCAGTGTGAGCGCGTAGGCGCGCATGAAGGGCGCGGTCATCGTCACCTGCGCGCGGTCCGCCAGGCAGAAATCCTTGTTGGAGCGGAATTTCTTGATGCACGAGAAGATGTAATCCCAGCGCCCGATGTTGAGCCCTGCCGAGTGCTCGCGCAGCTCGTGGAGGATTTCGTCCATTTCGAACGCGGCCACCACCGTCTCGATCAGCACGGTCGCCTTGATCGAGCCCTGCGGCACCCCGAGTTCGCGCTGCGCCATCCTGAAGATCTCGTTCCACAGGCGCGCTTCGAGATGCGACTCGAGCTTCGGCAGATAGAAATACGGGCCGCTGCCGCGCGCGAGCAGTTCCTTGGCGTTGTGGAAAAAGTACAGCGCGAAATCGAAGATGGCGCCCGCTACCGGCCGACCGTCGACGAGAACGTGTTTCTCGTTCAGGTGCCAGCCGCGCGGCCGCACCAGCAGCACCGCGGTCCGGTCGTTCAGCGTGTACGTTTTATCCGCCTGCCGGAAAGAGATGGTCCGGCGCACCGCGTCGCGCAGGTTGACCTGCCCGTCGATCATGTTGAACCAGGTGGGGCAGTTGGCGTCCTCGAAGTCCGCCATGAACGTGGAGGCGCCGCAGTTGAGCGCATTGATCACCATCTTGCGGTCGGTCGGGCCGGTGATCTCGACGCGCCGGTCGAGCAGATCGCGCGGCTGCGGCGCGACCGCCCATTCGGCGTCGCGGATCGCCTGGGTTTCGGAGAGAAAATCGGGAAGCGCGCCGGCATCGAACAGCTGCTGGCGGGCGGTGCGGCGAGCGAGCAGTTCCTGGCGGCGAGCCTCGAACGAGCGCTGCAGCCGGGCGACAAAGGCGAGCGCCTCGGGCGTCAGGATTTCGGCGAACGCCTCGGTGACGGTGCCGCTGATCTGCATGCCCGCCGGGAGCTGCGCTGCGCGGAGAGGGGACGACATGACAATTCCCTTATTGCATTGCAAAAGAAGAAAAATATCCGTGATTTCCGCAGGCTGCAACGGTGGTCATTTTATATCGTGAAATGATATTTCGTCATCAAAAATATCGTCTATACTTCCATTAGCAACGACGAGGAGGAACCATGGCGCGCTGGATTCGGTTCGAGCACGGCGGCCGCACCGGTTTCGGCCGTCTGGAGGGCGACACGATCGCCGTTTACGCCGGCGACCTGTATGCGGCTCCCGCAGCGACCGGGCAGTCGCTCGCCCTCGGCGCGGTGAAAGTGCTCACCCCGACGCTGCCGACGAAAATGGTCGCGCTGTGGAACAACTTCCACGCTCTCGCCGCAAAGCTCAAGCAGGCGATTCCACTCGAGCCGCTGTACCTGTTCAAGTCGCCCAACTCGTTTCTCGCCGATGGCGAGACGATTCGCAAGCCGCCGTCCTACGACGGCAAGGTCGTGTACGAAGGCGAACTGGGGATCGTCATCGGCCGGCGCTGCCGGGCGGTCGGCGAGGCCGCTGCCGCGCGACACATCTTCGGCTACACCTGCATCAACGACGTCACGGCCGCCGAGATCATCCAGCGCGACGCCGCGTTTGCGCAGTGGGCGCGCGCCAAGAGCTTCGACACGTTCGGCGTGTTCGGGCCGGTGGTGGCGACCGATCTCGATCCCGCCGCGCTGACGGTGAAGCTGACACTCGACGGCGAGGAGCGCCAGAACTATCCGGTTTCGGACATGATCTTTCCGCCGCCGGCAATCGTCAGCCGGCTTTCCCAGGACATGACGCTGGAGCCGGGCGACGTGATCTGCTGCGGAACCTCGCTCGGCGTCGGATCGATGAAGCCCGGCAGCGTGGTCGAAGTCACGATCCAGGGGATCGGCGCGCTTCGCAACCGCTACGAATAGGAGAGGCCCATGCGAATCTGCGTAGTCGGCGCCGGCGCCATCGGCGGGCTGCTGGGCGCGAAGCTCGCGCTCGCGGGCGAGTCGGTCACGCTGCTCGATCGCGGCGCCCATCTCGAGGCGATCCGACGCAGCGGACTGAAGCTGGTGCTTGCCGACGGCAGCGAGCAGATGGCGCGGACCGCCGCGGCGACGGACGATTTCGCCGCTGCCGGAACCCAGGACCTCGTGATTCTTTCGGTGAAGGCGCACATCATCGAAGCGGTGGCGCCGAAGCTGCCGGCGCTATTCAATCCGGACACCATGCTGATGACGGCGCAGAACGGTCTGTCGTGGTGGTATTTCCAGCGCCACGGCGGCGCCTACGACGGCCGGCCGATCCGCTGCCTCGATCCGAACGGCGTCATCGCGCGGCACATCGAGCCGCAGCGCATCATCGGCTGCGTGGTCTACCCGGCCGGTGAAATCCAGGCGCCCGGAGTGATCCGGCACGTCGAAGGCGACCGTTTCGCGCTCGGCGAACTGGACGGCGCTCAGACCGAGCGCGTGCAGCGGGTCGCCGGCGCCCTCACGCGCGCGGGATTCAAGGCGTTCGTGCTCGACAACATCCGCGCCGAGATCTGGCTCAAGCTGTGGGGAAACATGAGTTTCAATCCGATCAGCGCGCTCACGCACGCGACGCTGGTCGATCTGTGCCAGTTCGCGCCGACCCGCGAACTGGCCGCCGCGATGATGCGCGAAGCGCAGGCGATCGCCGGCAAACTCGGGATCGAGTTTCGCGTGCCGCTGGAAAAGCGCATCGCCGGCGCCGAGAAGGTCGGCAAGCACAAGACCTCGACGCTGCAGGACGTCGAGGCCGGGCGGGAAATCGAGACCGAGGCGCTGCTCGGCGCAGTGCTCGAGCTCGCACAGCTCACCCAAACGCCCGCACCGGCATGCGGAGCGGTGTACGCGCTGCTCAGTCTGCTTGCAAAGACGGCGGCCGATGAGCGCGCCGCGGTCCGCCTGATCCCGTCGGGTACGGCGTAGCCGCGTTACCCGGGCCTGGTTTCCTCGTCGATCCCGAGCTCGTGGATTTTCCGGGTGATCGTGTTGCGGCCCATGCCGAGAAGATTCGCCGCCTCGATGCGTCGCCCGCCGGTTCGCGCGAGCGCCTTCGAAATGAGCGTCCGCTCGAATTGCCGTCCGAGCTGGTCCAGGATCCCGCTCTGCCCGCTTTCGAACCGGCGCTCGACCTCGCGCTCGAGCGCAACGACCCAGTTCGTTGCGACCGGCAGGGTCGCGGCGCCGCGCAGCTCAGCCGGCAGGTCCGCCAGGCCGATGACCTGTCCCGGGGCCATCACCGTGAGCCAGTGGCACAGGTTTTCGAGCTGGCGGACGTTGCCGGGAAAGTCGAAGCGAGCCAGATGCGCGTGCACCTCGTCGGACAGGCGCTTGGGCTCGATACCGAGCTCGCGTGCGCTGCGCGCGAGAAAATTGCGCGCCAGGATCGGAATATCCTCGCGCCGTTCGCGCAACGCCGGGACGCGCATCCGGATCACGTTCAGGCGGTGGTACAGGTCTTCGCGGAACGCGCCTTCGCGTACCCGCTGCTCGAGGTCCTGATGCGTGGCGGCGATGACCCGCACATTGGCGCGCAATTGCTGGTGGCCGCCCACGCGGTAGAACGTTCCGTCCGAGAGCACGCGCAGCAGCCGCGTCTGCAGCTCGGCGGGCATGTCGCCGATTTCGTCGAGAAACAGCGTCCCGCCCTCGGCCTGCTCGAAGCGTCCGCGCCGCAGCTGCTGGGCGCCGGTGAACGCTCCGCGCTCGTGGCCGAACAGCTCCGATTCGAGCAGGTCCTTCGGCATCGCCGCGGTATTGATGGCGACGAACGGCCGTGAGGCGCGCGCGCTATGGCGGTGCAGCGCACGCGCAATGAGTTCCTTTCCGGTCCCGGACTCGCCCGTAATCAGCACCGTGGCATTGGATTGGGAGAGCTTGCCGATCGCCCGAAACACCTCCTGCATCGCGGGCGCCTGCCCGAGGATCTCGGGCAACTCTATCGTCGATTCGCCCGCCCCCTGCTCGCGCTGGCTTTCTTCCAGGGCGCGCCGGATCAGCCCGACCGCCTGATCGACGTCGAACGGCTTGGGCAGGTATTCGTAGGCGCCGCCCTGAAATGCGGCCACCGCGGAGTCCAGGTCCGAGTAGGCGGTCATCACAATCACCGGGACCGCCGGGTGCCGCTCCTTGACCCTTTGCAGCAGCTCGATGCCGGACGGTCCCGGCATTCGGATGTCGGACACCAGCACTTTCGGCGCACCGTCGCCGAGCGCATCGAGCGCCTCCTGCGCCGAGGCGAAGGAACTGTAGGCGATGCCCTCCCGGCTGAGTGCCTTCTCGAACACCCAGCGGATGGAACGGTCGTCGTCAACGATCCAAACCGGATTCATCTCGTTTTCCGCTTTCAACCGAGCGGCACCAGAATCGTAAAGACCGTGCGCCCGGGGCTGCTCGAGCACTCCACGACACCACCGTGATGGCCGATGTACGCCTGCGCGAGCGACAGTCCCAAGCCCGTGCCGCCGTCCCGCCCCGACACCAGAGGGCTGAAGATCCTGTCCCGGATTTCCACCGGGACGCCGGGCCCGTCGTCCGTCACTTGCAATTCTAGTGCCAGCTTGTGCCGCTGCCGGAGGATGGTCACCTGGCGTGCCACGCGGGTGCGAAAGATGATCGTGCCGCGGCGCCATGGCCGATTGGCTTCCGATGTCAGCGCCTGTCCGGCATTGCGGGCGATGTTGAGGACCGCCTGGATGAGCTGCTCCCGGTCGCCCACCAGATCGGGCACGCTCGGATCGTAATTGCAGAGGATCGAAACGCCCTGCCCGAATTCGGCGAGCACCAGATTGCGCACCCGCTCCAGCACTTCGTGAATGTTGAGCCGCACCGGCTGCGGCGGGCGGTGTGGCGTGAGGAGCCGGTCCATCAGCGCCTGCAGCCGGTCGGCCTCCTGGATGATGACCTGGGTGTACTCCCGGAGTTCGGTGCGCTCCAGTTCCCGTTCCAGCAGCTGCGCCGAGCCCCGCAGGCCGCCCAGAGGATTCTTGATCTCGTGCGCGAGGTTGCGGATCAGCTCGCGGCTCGCGGCATGCTGGTCCATGAGGCGCTCCTCGCGCTCCATGCGCAGCTGCTGGGCGATCGGCCTCAGCTCGGCAAGCAGCGCCGCGTCCGGTGCCTCGACGCGCGTGAGCACGCACAGCAACGGAAGCGGTTCGCGCCCCGGGCGCACGTAGGTCACTTCCTGCGCCGCGTAGTCCCAGTGCACGGTCAGCGCTTCCGAAAACGCCCTCTGCAGCTCGCTGCGCTCGGTAAAGAGGTCCGGAAAGTGCTGTTCCCGCAGGCCGCGGGCGCTGATTTCGAGCAGGTTCTCGGCCGCCGGATTCGCGTAGCGTACGGCGAGGCGCTCATCGAGCAGTACAACGGCGGTGGCGAGTAGCTCGAGCCCGGCGTATGGGCGGGCCATGGCAATCCAACCCCTCAACGATAGAGGTTGGCAAGCTCGCGCTTCAATGCTTCGACGTTCTTCTTGTGCACGTCCACCGTGTCGCGGTAAGGCTGCAGCCGCTCCAGCACCTTGGCGTAATTGCGCTCGTCGCCGCTGCGGATCGATTCCTGCTCGGCAAGTCGGCGCTGCGCTTCGGCAAGCATTTCCTGCTCCTGCGCCAGTTCGCGCTCCAGCGTCTGGCGCTGCTTTTCCCTCGCCGCGAGGCGATCCGAGACGGTTTCCTTCGGAAAGCCCGGCGGGGAAGGCGCCTTGGCCGCCGGCTTCTGCGACGGCACCACGTTGACGCGTTGCTGCTGAACGATCCGGCACTCCTTGCCGACCGTGTCTTCCTTCAGATTGGTGACGTGCGTGCGGCCGTCCTTGTCCTTGCAGCTCCAGATCGTCACCACGTCGCCCTGCTGTTGGGCGAACGCCGCCCCTGCCATGGCGAGCGCCACCAGCCCGGGTCCGGCCATCCAGCGTGTCACGCGAAGCGCCGCTTGAGGCATCCGCGCCAAGTCTATGCCACGCCTCGCCGATCCTGCAAACCGCGCCGAGAAGAAAAGAGGACGGGCGTACCGCCCGTTCTCTCCCGCGCAGGTACGTGCCGCCGCCCTACAGGCTGTAGTACATGTCGAATTCAACCGGGTGCGTCGTCATGCGGAAGCGCGTGAGCTCTTCCTCCTTGAGCGCAATGTACGCCTCGAGGAGATCGTCGTCGAACACGCCGCCCTTGGTGAGAAACGCACGGTCCTTGCGCAGCCATTCGATCGCCTCCTCGAGCGAGGCGCAGACGTGCGGCACCTTTGCGGCCTCCTCGGCAGGCAGGTCGTACATGTTCTTGTCGATCGGATCGCCCGGATGGATCTTGTTCTGCACGCCGTCCAGCCCCGCCATCAGCATCGCGGCAAACGCCAGATAGGGATTGGTCGTCGGGTCCGGAAAGCGCACTTCGACCCGGCGCGACTTCGGATTCGAGACGTAGGGGATGCGGCACGCCGCCGAGCGATTGCGGGCCGAGTACGCCAGGTTGATCGGCGCTTCGAATCCGGGCACCAGGCGCTTGTAGGAATTGGTGCCCGGATTGGTGATCGCGTTGAGCGCCTTGGCGTGCTTGATGATGCCGCCGATGTAGTACAGCGCGAACT
>CAZXAR010000088.1:0-12686 GCA_964638135.1 uncultured Enterobacteriaceae bacterium
CTAACAGCAGGTCCGAATGCTCGCCGCGCAGCACGAGCGTGGGGCAGGCGACCGCATCGTAGAACGGCCACAGCTCGAGGTCGCGTTCGGGAATCGTGTTGCGATAAGGCTCGGCAATGCGCGGGTCGTAGTGCAGGCGATAGCCGCGGTCGCCGTTTTGCCGCAGCACGTTCGCGGTGAGGAACCGCCACTCGGCATCGGTGTGCGCCCCGAACGGTGCGCTCACCGCGCGCACGAACTGCTCGGCGGCTTCGAAGGTGGGAAACGTGGGCGCCGTCCCCAGATAGGCGGCGATGCGCTCGAGCGCGGCCCTGCTCACCACCGGCCCGGCGTCGTTCATGACCAGGCGCTCGACCGGAGTGTCCTTGTGGGCCGCGAGCACCATCCCGATGAGCGCGCCCATCGAAGTCCCGACCCAGTGCACGCGCTCGACGTCGAGCCGTGCGATCAGGGTCACCATGTCCGCGACGTACTGCGGAATGGCATAGTGAGCCGGGTCGGCAAGCCATTCCGAATCGCCACGTCCAGCCACATCAGGGCACACGACCCGGTAGCGGTCGCACAGCGCCAGCGCGAGGGGCTCGAAATCGCGCGCGCAGCGCGTAAGCGCATGCACGCAGATCAGCGCCAGCGGATTACCGGGATCGCCCCACTCCAGGTAGGCGATGCGATGCAGCCCCGCAGGCGAGGCGCATCGCACCGTCCGCTGCCGGCATTGCGGCACGCCTCAGGAGCCGTACTTGAACGAGAGAGACAGCCGGGTCCTGAACTGCGTGATCTTGCCGCCCTCGACCTTGACGTCGAGCTTGGTCACCTCGGCAATGCGCAGGTCGCGCAGCGACTTGGCGGCGGTCTTGACCGCGTTGCGGGCTGCGTCCTCCCAAGAGGTGCTGCTCGTGCCGATGACGTCGGTAACCCGGTAAACGCCACTGCCTTTCGTTGCCATGGTCTTCCTCCTTGAGCGTGCATGCGGGGGACCCCGCAATTTCATTATATGCCCGCGTGCCAGTAGCGCCTGCGGCGCTCGCGTTCGGCTTCGGCGCGCACGCCCGCGGGGGTCAGGCGCACGCTGACGGCGCCTTCCCGGTCGGTGCGCAGGACCCGCGCCTCGAGCGCCGCGTAGCGCGCGAGCACTTCGGGGCTGGGGTGGCCGAAACGATTGCGGTAGCCGGCCGGAATGACGGCAAGCGAAGGCCGCACCGCCGCGAGGAACTCGGCGCTCGACGAGGTCCGGCTGCCGTGGTGCGGCACCAGCAGCACGTCGGCCGGGAGCGCCTGAGCGCTGCGCTGGACGAGCAGCGCCTCGGACGCGCGCTCGATGTCGGCCGTGAGGAGCATGGCGTGGCTTCCCGTCGAGACGCGCAGCACGCAGCTCAGATCGTTCGCCTTGCGCGCCGGCGCATCCGTTTCGGCCGGATGCAGCAGCGCGAAGCGCACGCCGTCCCATTCCCATTCGGTCCCGCTGCGGCATGCGCGCGATGCCGGCACCATCGCGCGCAGCGGATGCGCGGCCGGCAGGGAAGCAAGGAGCTCATCCACCTCGAAATTCTCGATCACCGAAACCGCACCGCCGGCGTGATCGACATCGTTGTGGCTCACGATCATGCGGTCGATCCGCGCCACTCCGGTTGCCCGCAGGTAGGGCGCGACGATCCGCTCGCCGCTGTCGGCCTGCGCGCCGAGCTGGGGTCCGGAGTCGTAGAGCAGCGTCCGGGTCGCGGTGCGCACGACCACCGCAAGCCCCTGCCCGACGTCGAGCGTCGCGATCCACGCCTCTCCGGGCGCCGGGTTGGGCGCGGGAAGCGCAAACGCCGGAAGCGCGAGCGCGAGCCCGGCCGCGCGCCAGGGCACCCCGCGCGGCGCGAGCATCCAGAGTACCCCTGCCAGCGCAAGCACCACGCTCCACAGCGGCGGCGCGTGCTGTTGCCAGAGCGCCCCCGGCAGCGCCGCGCACCACTCGAGGTACTGCAGGAGCAGCTCGACCAGCCGCGCCGCCCCCTCCGCAAGCACATCGAACGGGAGCACGGCCGCCGCCAGCGCGAGCGGCGTAATCGCGAGCGACACCAGCGGAATCGATACCGCGTTCGCGAGCGGGCCGATCACCGAGATCTGCGCGAACAGGAACAGCGCCGCCGGCGCGAGGCCCACGGTGATCGCCCACTGGGTTCTGAGCGCTTGTTTCAGCCAACGCCACCTTTCACCGGCCTGCCGGGGCGGGGCGGCGACATAGAAGATGAGCGCCACCGCGCCAAACGACAGCCACGTACCGGCCCCGAGCACCGCCCACGGATCGAACGCCAGCACCACGCCAAGCGCGAGCGCAAGCGTCCGTGCGGGCGCGGAAATCCGCCCCGCCCAGAGCGCAAGCGCGACCACGGTGACCATCCAGAACGTACGCTGGGCAGGCACCGCAAAGCCGGCGATCATGGTGTAGCCGAGCGCTGCCGCGATGGCGGTGAGCGCCGCCGCCTTGCGCGCCGGGAGCGCGAGCGCAAGCATGGGTATCCGGCGCCATCCGAAGGCAGCCAGGAACGCGAACAGTCCGGACACCAGCGTGACGTGAAGTCCGGAGATGCTCATCAGGTGCGTGACGCCGGTGCGATTGAAGAGCCGCCACTCCTCGGCCGATATGGAGCGCTGGTCGCCCACGGCGAGCGCGCCGAGTATCCCCGCGGCGGGCGTCTCGCCGAGCACGCGCCGGAACCGGTCGCGCACCTGCTCGCGCGCCTGCTCGACGCGATCCGGGAACGAATTGCGCGTGCCGAGCCGCATCGGGGTCGCGCGCGACCGCACGTAGCCGGTCGCGCCGATGGCGCGCTCCATCAGCCACGCCTCGTAATCGAATCCGTGCGGGTTCAGATGCCCGCGCGGCCGGCGCAGCCGCACCGTGAAGCGCCAGCGCTCGCCCGGGTGAAGCGTTTCTTCGAGCGGCGCGGCCGATGCATCGGTTCCCGGCGCAACGTCGCTCCGGTACCACGAAAGCAGCACGCGCCGGGGGAGCGCTTCGTCCGCATGCTCCACGTCGAACTCGAAGCGCACGCCGCGCTCGCCGACCGCCGGCAGGCCCGCTACCACACCTACGACATCCAGATCACGCCCCTCGAGCGCCGGATCGAGCCGCTCGCCGAGGCGCACATGGGCGAATCCCGCCGCCCACAGGAAGCCGGCGAGCAGCGCGACGGGCAATGCGAGCCTGCGCTGCCACGCACCAAGCGCAAGACTCGCCGGCAACAGCCACAGCCAGAGGGTGGACGGCAGTTCGGGCTGCACCTGCAGCAGCAGAACGCCCGCGGCGAACGCCAGGATCACCCGTGTCATCTAGAATGCAACGCTTGGGGTGGCGCGCGCGCCGACCATGCCGAGAAAATACTTCCGCAAATATCTTCCCGACGCCGCCGAAATCCGCGCGAACCGGCACTTCGCGCGGTTCGGGACGCTGCTGCACCACCCGAACCTCTGGCACCTGAACCGCGACTCGGTGGCCGGGGCCGTGGCGATCGGGTTGTTCGCGGGCCTCGTCCCGGGGCCGCTTCAGATGCTCACTGCGGCGCTGCTCGCGATCCTGCTGAAGCGGAACCTGCCTGTGGCGCTACTCACGACCTTCTACACCAACCCCTTCACCATCGTGCCTCTGTACGTGCTCGCCTACGGCTACGGAACCCTGCTGCTGGGCGGCAACCACGGCGAGATGAAAGCGAAGCCGTTCGAGATGGACTGGAGCAACTGGATCGACTCGATGCGCGCGCTGCTCGACTGGTCGCTCGCGCTCGGAAAGCCGCTTGCCGTGGGGCTGGTCGCGCTTGCCGTCACCCTCGCCGCGCTCGGCTACGCAGCGGTACAGGTGGGCTGGCGCACCTACGTCGTGCTCGCGTGGCGCGCGCGCGCCAGCCGGCGCGGCAGGAAACCGGGCTGAGCGGGAGGGGCTCCGGCACGCTCAGATCCGGCGCAGCACGCCGTCTCTCAGCTCCAGCACCCTCTCGGCGCGATCGGCGAGCGCGGCGTCGTGCGTCACGATGACGAACGCGGTGCCGTGCGAGCCGGACAGGCGCACCATCGCGTCGAACACCTCGTCCGCGGTGTGCGTGTCGAGGTTCCCGGTCGGCTCGTCCGCGAGCACGCAGGCCGGCTCGGTTACGAGGGCGCGCGCAAACGCGCAGCGCTGGCGCTCGCCGCCCGAGAGTTCGCCCGGCTGGTGCTCGAGCCGGTGTCCCAGCCCCACTTCTTCGAGCGCGGCGCGCGCCTTCGCGAGCGCCGCCGCCCGCTCCATGCGCCGGATGAGAAGCGGCATCGCGACGTTCTCGGCGGCGGTGAATTCCGGCAGCAGGTGGTGGAACTGGTACACGAAGCCGAGCGTCGCGTTGCGCACCTGGCCGCGCGCGGCTTCTCCCATGGCGCTGAACTCGCGCCCCTGCACGAACACCCGCCCCGCGCTCGGCGCATCGAGCCCCCCGAGCAGATGCAGCAGGGTCGATTTTCCCGAGCCCGACTTGCCGACGATCGCAATGCGCTCGGCCGCGCGCACTTCGAGATCGACGCCGAGCAGGACTTCGACCGGGGCGGGGCCGATGAACGTCTTCTTCAGCCCCGCGCAGGCAAGCACCGCCTCACTCATAGCGCAGCGCCTCGGCCGGATTGACGCGCGCAGCGCGCCAGCTCGGGTAGAGCGTGGCAAGAAACGAGAGCGCAAGCGACAGCAGTCCGATTGTCGCCACGTCGCGCGCCTGCACTTCCGAGGGCAGGTCGGAGATGTAATACACGTCCTTCGACAGGAACTTGAAGCCGAGCGCGTTCTCGATCGCCGGCACCACCACGTCCACGTTGAAGGCAAGCAGCACGCCGCCCACCACGCCGATGAGCGTTCCGATCACGCCGATCAGCGCGCCCTGCACCACGAAGATCTGCATCACCGAGGCGGGCGAGGCGCCCAGGGTGCGCAGGATCGCGATGTCGGCCTGCTTGTCGGTGACCAGCATCACCAGCGTGGACACGATGTTGAACGCCGCGACCGCGACGATCAGCGTGAGGATGAGGAACATGACGCGCTTCTCGATCTCCACGGCGCGGAAGAAATTGGCGTGGCTGCGCGTCCAGTCCGAGGCGAACACCCCGGCGCCGAGCTTTGCGACCAGCTCGCGCGCCACGGCGCGCGCGGCGAACAGGTCGTCGAGCTTGAGGCGCACGCCCGACACCGCGTCGCCCATCTGGTACAGGCGCTGCGCGTCCTCCAGGTGGATCAGCGCGAGGCCCGAGTCGTACTCGAACATGCCGACTTCGAACATCCCCACCACGGTGAACTGCTTGAGGCGCGGGATCACGCCCGCCGGCGTCACCTGCCCCTGCGGCGCGATCAGCGCCACCCGGTCGCCCGGCAAGACCCCGAGCGCGCGCGCGAGGTCAGAGCCCAGAACGATGCCGAATTCGCCGCCCTTGAGCGCCTCGAGCCGCCCGGCGCGCATGTGGCGCCCGATCTCGGCGACGCGATTCTCGTCGGCGGGGAGCACGCCGCGCACGACCGCTCCGCGCACCGCCTGCCCGGCGGCAAGCATCGCTTGCGCGTTGACGAAGGGCGCCGCCGCCTTCACGCGCGGGTGCTGCGTCGCCGCCGAAAGGACTGCTTTCCAGTCTGGAAGGCGGTTTTCGACCGTGCTCAGCTGCACGTGCGAGACCACGCCGAGAATGCGCGTCCGCAGCTCGGTCTGGAATCCGTTCATCACCGAGAGCACCACGATCAACGCCGCCACCCCGAGGGCGATGCCCGCCATCGAGGTGAGCGAGATGAAGCTGATGAAATGATTGCGGCGCTTGGCGCGCGTGTAGCGCAGGCCGACGAGGAGTTCGTAGCGCACGTTCAACAGAGGATACTCGATACTAAAATGCCGTGCATGGATGACGATTCGGTGCAGGGGCTCGCCCGCCTGATCCGCGGTCAGCGCGTTGCCGCGCTCGCCACGCTGCGGGGCGGCGCGCCGAACGTGTCGCTGGTCAGCTATCTGCACGCGGCCGATTTTTCGTCGCTCTGGCTGCGCCTGAGCCGGCTCGCCTGGCACACGCAGGACCTGAGCCGCGACGCGCGCGTCTCGCTCGCCATCGCGGAGCCGGACGATGGCCGCGCCGATCCGCAGACGCTTGCGCGCGTGACGCTGCGCGGCGAAGCGGCGCCGGTTGCGGCCGGGGAGCGCGAGGCCGAGCGCCTGAAGCGCGCCTGGCTCGAACGCTTCCCCGATTCCGCGGTGACGTTCGAGCTGGCGGATTTTTCCTTCTGGCGCATCACCCTGCGCGACGCGCGCTTTGTCGCCGGACTCGGGCGCACCTTCAATCTATCCGCATCCGACCTTACGCGCGCCGCGGTCGAAGTCGAAATGGGGCCGCGTTGAACGGCCGGATCGTCACCGCCTGAGTGCGGGTCTATACTTTTCGCAGTGGGCGGTTTCGACAACCTCGACTTCTGGCGCGACGCCGATCTGCGCGGCCGCATGGATTGGTATCGCGCGGTGGCCGAAAACCGGCTTGCGGCGAAGTTTCGCCTGTGCGCGTCGCTTCCGGCGGGAATCGGGCTCGAGGCCCCCGAAGAAGAACTCTGGCGCGCGCTCGACGCCGGAACAGTCGCATTTCTCGCGCTGCAGTCGCAGATCCGCGCTGGCGCGGTCCGGCTTCCCGCGCATTTCGCTGCACCCAGCCTGCTCGACCTTTGCGCGGAGCTCGGGCGCAGGATGCTCGCGCACTGCAATTTCTGCCGCTGGGACTGCCGCGTGGACCGCTCGCGCGGCACCAAGCTCGGCGCCTGCAAGCTCGGCGCCGAGACGCGCGTCTCGTCCTACTTCCACCACGGCGGCGAAGAACTCGTGTACCGCGGCACCCACGGCTCGGGGACGATCTTCTTCACCTCGTGCAACATGCGCTGCGCGTTCTGCCAGAACGGCGATATCTCGACCGACCGGCTGAACGGGGAGGCGGTTTCGGCGCGCGCGCTCGCGGCGATGGCCTGGATCCTGCGCGTCGAAGGCTGCCACAACATCAACTGGGTCGGGGGCGACCCGACGATCCACCTGCACACGATCCTGGAGTCGATCGCGCTCCTGCCCCGATTCGTGCCCACCGAGCGGGACCTCGCGGCGGCGCTCCCGGCCAAGGCCGACTGGCGCAGCGCCTTTGCGGCGGAACGTTCCGCTGCCGAGCACGCAGGCGCTTTCAACGCGCCGATGCTCTGGAACTCGAATTTCTTCATGTCCGACGAAGCGATGAAGCTGCTGCGGCTGACCATGGACGTGTGGCTGCCCGACTTCAAGTTCGGTCCCGGCCGCTGCGCGATCGAACTCGCGCGTACCGGCTGGTACTGGGACACGGTGACGGCGAACCTGCGCCGGCTGGAGGAATGGGGCGAGGACTTCACCATCCGCCACCTCGTCATGCCCGGCCATGTCGAATGCTGCACGGTGCCGGTGCTCGACTGGATCGCCGAATGCATGCCCGATGCGCCGGTGAACCTCATGGACCAGTACCACCCGGACAACTACTGCGATCCCGGCAACCCGAAGTTCATGGCGCGCTACGAACCGCTTGCGCGCCGCCCCCGGCGCGAGGAAATCCTTGCCGCGTTCCGCCACGCGAAGCGGCGCGGCATCCGGTTCGAGTCGCTGAGCTACGAGCGGAACCGGACCGGTCTGCACCTATAATCAGGCGCATCGAGCCACAACGCGCACGCGCCGGATGGGCGCAGAGCGCGCGGCGCGGTGCAACCGCATGCCCAAACTCCTCGTCAACGGAAAAGCGCACGATGCGGACGTCGATGAAGCGACGCCGCTTCTCTGGGTGCTGCGCGACACGCTCGGCCTCACCGGATCCAAGTTCGGCTGCGGCGTCGCGGCGTGCGGCGCCTGCAGCGTGCTGGTGGACGGCGCGCCGACGCGCACCTGCGTAACGCCGCTCGCGGCGGTCCTCGGCAAGGCGATCACGACGATCGAAGGCGCAGCCAGCCGCGCGCCCTGGCCGGCGCTGCGCGCAGCGTGGATCGCGGAACAGGTGCCGCAGTGCGGCTACTGCCAGTCCGGGATGCTGATCGCGAGCCTTGCGCTGCTGGAAGCAAACCCGCGCCCCTCGGACGGCGAGATCGATGCGGCGATCACGAACATCTGCCGCTGCGGGACCTATCCCCGCGTGCGCCGGGCGATCCACCGCGCTTCGGCCTCGCTCGCTGCTCCCGGCAAATGACGCAGAAGAGCGCGCCCAGCAATCCTCGCCGGCGGCTGCTGATCGGGGCAGGTCTGGCGGGCGGAGCGCTCGTCGTCGGTGCCGTACTTTTCTACCGTCCCCGCGATCGCCTGGTGCGGCCCGGGAATCTGCCGACCGGCCCGGGCGAGGCGGCCTTCAGCGGCTGGGTGAAGATCGCGGCCGACGGCACCGTCACGGTGCTCGTGCCACGCCAGGAAATGGGACAGGGAATCACCACGGCGCTGCCGCTCCTCGTCGCGGAGGAACTCGATTGCGAGGTCTCTCAGTTGCGCTACGAGCAGGCGCCGATCGATTCGGTGTACGCCAACGCGACCCTGCTCGCCGACGGCGTGCCGTTCCGTCCCGACGATGAGGGCTGGCTCGCGCAGGTGATGCGCGCGACGCGGTTCCGCGTCGCGGAGTTGCTGGGGGTACAGGCAACCGGTGGTTCCACCAGCGTGCGCGACGCATGGATCGTGATGCGCCACGCGGGGGCGGCGGCGCGGGCGCAGCTCATCGCTGCCGCGGCGAAGCGCTGGAACGTCGCCGCAGGCGAATGCCGCACCGAGCGCGGCGCGGTGGCGCACGCATCGAGCGGCCGCACGCTCGCCTACGGAGCGCTTGCCGCGGATGCGGCTGCGCTTGACCCGCCCGGCGAGGTGACGCTCAAGGAACCGCGCGACTATCGCTTACTCGGCAAGCCGCAGGCGCGGCTCGACATCGCGCAGAAGACCGACGGCAGTGCGAAATTCGGGATCGACACGCGCCTTCCCGGAATGCACTACGCCGCGATTGCGCACTGCCCGGTGTTTGGCGGGGCGCTGCAGCGCGTCGACGCCGGCAAGGCGAAGCAGATGCCGGGGGTGAGAGCGGTGGTCGAGCTTGCGCGGACTCCGACTTCGGCCGCCGCGGTCGCGGTCGTGGCGGACACATGGTGGCGTGCGCAAAATGCGCTCGGCGCGCTCGCGATCCGCTGGGACGAGGGCGAGCATGCCGCACTCGATTCGGCGCGCCAGCACGCGACCTACAGCGCGCTTCTTGCGGGCGGCAGGGCGCGCACGTACGAAGATGTCGGCGACGCGCCCGCCGTACTCGGCAGGGTAACAAAGGTGCTCGAGGCAACCTACAGCGTGCCCTATCTCGCGCACGCGACCATGGAGCCGATGAACTGCACCGCACTGGTGACGGACGGCCGCTGCGAAGTCTGGATCGGCAGCCAGGCGCCTACGCTCGTCAAGTGGTATGCGGCCGGGGCTGCCGGCGTCGCGCGCGAGGCGGTCACGGTACACACGCCGTTTCTCGGTGGCGGCTTCGGCCGGCGCGCGGAGATGGACGTGGTCGTCGAGGCCGCCGCGATCGCTGCGCGCCTGCCCGGCGTTCCGGTGCAGCTCATCTGGTCGCGCGAGGAAGACATCCGGCACGACGTGTACCGTCCGCTGGCGCTGGCGAAATTGCGCTGCGCGCTGGATGGCAACGGCGCCGTCGCGGCGTGGCACCACCGCATCGTCGGGCAGTCATGCACCCAGGGCCTGACCGCGCGCCTGCTCCCGCTCGCGGCCTCCGACCTGATGAAGGACAAGACCACGGTGGAAGGCGCGTTCGACCTTCCCTACGCGATGCCGAACCGGCGGGTCGAGCACCTCCTTTCCCATCAGCCCGTGCCGGTGGGCTTCTGGAGGAGCGTCGGCCACAGCTACAACGCGTTTTTCGTGGAGTGCTTCCTCGACGAGGTGGCGCACGCCGCGGGGCGCGACCCGCTCGATTTCAGGCGCGCAATGCTCGCCAGTGCGCCGCGTCAGCGGCGCGTGCTCGAAACCGCGGCGCAGAAGGCCGGCTGGAAGATGCCGCTTGCTTCCGGTCCGGGAATCCGCGCCGGCCGCGGCATCGCGCTCGCGGAATCGTTCCGCTCGATCGTGGCCCAGGTGGCCGAGGTCGAAATCGGGCCGGAGCGGGCGCTGCGCGTACGGCGCGTGGTATGCGCGATCGATTGCGGGCGCGCCCTCAACCCGGACACGGTCGTGGCGCAGATGGAAAGCGGCATCGTGTTCGGCCTGTCGGCCGCGCTCCATGGCGCAATTACCATCAAGGCGGGTCGGGTCGAGCAGGGGAACTTCCCGGATTACCCGGTGGTGCAGATGGCCGACTGTCCGGCGATCGAGGTTCATCTGGTGGAAAGCGGCTGGGAACATCTCGGCGGCGTGGGTGAAACCGGCACGCCGCCGATTGCGCCGGCCGTGGCGAATGCGGTGTTTCACGCCACCGGACAGCGGGTGCGCGAACTGCCGATCCGCATTGCGTAGGCGCCGCCCGCGACCGCATGTTCCTGAAGGGGCTCGCGTTCGGCTTTGCGCTCGCGGCGATCGTCGGACCGATGTGGGTGCTGTGCTTTCGCCGCACCATCGCGCACGGCGCGCTTGCGGGTCTCGCTTCCGGCATGGGAATCGCGGCCGCAGACGGCGTGTACGGCGCGGTCGCCGCGTTCGGCCTCACGGCCATTTCAGGCTTTCTTCTCGCGTATGCATTCTGGATCGGCGTTGCCGGTGTCGGGTTCCTGCTCTGGCTCGGCGTGCGGGCGCTCCTCGCACGGCCCACCGGCCTGCAGGCCGCACCGAACGGGGCGCCGGTACGCTCGCTCGGCGCGGCGTTCCTCTCGACGCTCGGGCTCACGCTCGCCAATCCGCCGACCATCCTCGCGTTCACCGCGGTGTTTGCCGGATTGGGACTCGCGGCGAAGGCGGACTTCACGCTCGCTGCGCATGTCGTCGCCGGGGTATTCCTCGGCTCGGCGGCCTGGTGGCTGTTCCTCGTCGCCGGCGCCGCGGCGCTGCGCGGCCGCATCGGTCCGCGGCTCGTGCGCGCCGTCAACATCGTGTCCGGCCTCGCGATTCTGGGCTTTGCCGGCTGGCAGCTGGCGACCCTTTTGCGGTAGATTCCGGTACTGAACGTTTATCCAGTGAACGCGCTCCTCGACGCCCCGCTCGCCATCGTCGACCTCGAGACCACGGGCATGCATCCGGCGCACGACCGGATCACCGAGATTGCGGTGGTCGAGGTCGAAGGCGGCGAGGTCGCGGGCGAATGGTCGACCCTCGTCAATCCGCAAACGACGATCCCGCCGGCAATCCAGGCGCTCACCGGGATCACGCAGGACATGGTCGCAAACGCGCCGACGTTTTCCCGGATTGCCGAGGCGCTGCACGAGCGGCTCGCGAACCGCATCCTGGTGGCGCATAACGCGCGCTTCGATTACGGGTTCCTGCGCCATGAATTCGGCCGCGCCGGGGTGCAATTCGCCGCGCGCACGCTGTGCACCGTGAAACTGTCGCGGCGTCTGTATCCGGAGCATGCACAGCACAACCTCGACAGCGTGATGGCGCGGCACGGTCTTGCCTGCGCCATGCGCCATCGCGCGCTCGGTGACGCGCAGGTGGTGTGGCAGTTCGTGCGCACTGCGGCGCAAGAGCACGGGATGGACGCGGTTTGCTGTGCCGCCCGGCAGATCGTGCGCACGCCTGCGCTTCCCGTGCACATCGATCCGGCGCTCGTCGATTCGATTCCGGGTGCGCACGTCGTCGAGTCGCACTGAGATGCATTGCGAGCTCGTGGTGCCGGCACTGTTCGCCGGGCACGAGGTGCCGCGCCTCCCGGCGCTCGAACTGCTGCTCGCCCGCGGCCGCACCCGGCGCGGGGAACCGGTGTCGCTCGAACGTTGGCTTGCGCGCGCCTTCGGGCTCGAGGAGCATCCGGTCCCGGCGGGCGCGATCAGCCTGCTTGCCACGGGAGGCATTCCCGAACGCGTGGCGGGCGATTCGTGCTGGCTGCGCGCCGATCCGGTGCACCTGCGCGTCGAGCACGATCGGCTGACGCTCATCCCCGGCGCAGGCTTCAGCGTCTCGCGCGAGGAGGCCGACGCGCTCACGCATTCCCTCAATCAGCACTTTGGCGGCGAACTCGAATTCGTCGTGGTAGCGCCCGATTGCTGGTGCGTGCGCGCGGCGGGCGACGCCGCACTCGAGGTTCCCTCCCCGCTCGAAGTCGCCGGAGGCGAAGTGGACGCCAATCTCCCGCGCGGGCCCGATGCGGCGCGCTGGCGCGCGCGCATGAACGAAGTGCAGATGGCGTTTCACGATCATCAAGTCAACCGCGAACGCGAAAGGCAGGGAGCGCCGCCCGTGAACAGCGTCTGGTTCTGGGGCGCCGGGCGGCTTCCGCCCGCCGCGCGCGGACCGTGGCAATCGGTGAGCGCGAACGAGCCAGTTGCCGCGGGGCTTGGCCGCCTCGCCGCAATGCGGCAGCGCGCGCTGCCTGCGGAGGCGAGCAGCTGGCTCGAGCGTTCTCCGGAGGAAGGTAGACACCTTCTTGTCCTGGACGGCCTGCGCGGCGCGCTTGCGCTGGGGGGCGCCGAATCGCACGCAAGCCGGCTCGCCGCGCTGGAAGCGCACTGGTTCGGGCCGCTGCTCGAGGCATTGCGCGGCGGG
>CAZXAR010000089.1:0-12592 GCA_964638135.1 uncultured Enterobacteriaceae bacterium
TCGGCTCGCGCGCTCTGCGCCGAATCGTAGCCCAGTGAAGGCGGGAACGGGAGGTGCCTGCGGGAAACCCCGAGAACGCGGGTACCCGGCTGCGCGGGAACGGCGAACCGACACCTCGTCAGCGCTCGAACAGCCGCCGGCCGCTCCACAGCCACGTCAACCCGGCAGACTGCACCAGCCAGAGCATTCCCAGCGCCCACGCGTACGCTGCGGGCGCGTAGCCGGTCACGGTCTGCGGCCAGAGGTTGAGGATCAGCCCCACCGCCCACTGCCCGCTGAACATCCCCACGAACACAAACACGTTGAGCGCCGTATTCACGCGCCCGGCCATTTCCTTCGGGTAGCGCCGCGAAAGAAGCGGGTAGCCCAGCACGACCGCAGTTGCACAGCCGAAAAACACGCTCCACAGAACGAGCGCGCCGCTGCGCACGCCAACTGCCAGCAATGCAAGGCACAGTGAGGCCAACGCAGCACCACCCGCAAGTAGCGGCAAGGTGCCGCGCCCGCGGCGGGTGAACGTATCGGCCGCCCGGCCAAAACCGACGTATCCAATAATCATTGCCACGCTGAACGCGAGCAGGGAGCGGGCCACTTCCGCCTGCGAAAAGCCGATTGTGTCGCGCAGCCAGGTCGCGACCCAGAGCGTGCCGAGGGACACGGCCGCCGCCTGGCTGCCGCAGAGCGCGAGCGCCACACGCCAGAATGCCGGGTCGCGCGCGATCGCGACGAGCCCGCGAACCTGATCCTGAAAGGAATCGGGTTTTCGAAGCCCGGTTTTTTCCGGGACGACGAAGAACAGCACCAGGCTCACGGTCACGGTCAGCGCCACGATGCCGTAGAACACCTCGCGCCAGTGCAACCAGCGCAGCAGCATCTCGAGCGGCACGGTGGCCGTGACGGCGCCGAGCATCCCGGAGGCGAACGCGACGCCGTTCATGGTCGCGATGCGCTCGGGCGGATACCAGAGCACGAACGCCGAGAACGACGCCATCAGGCAGCCGGAGACGCCCAGACCGATCAGCGCGCGAGCGAGCGTCAGCTCCGCTGCCGACCGGGCCAGGGCGAACCACAGGCCGCCGGCGGCCGCGACGAGTAGCAGCGTCGCGTTGACGCGCCGCGGCCCGTAGCGGTCGAGCAGCAGCCCGAGCGGCAACTGAAAGACGGCGAAGGCAAAGAAATAGATCCCGGTGAGGAGTCCGAGTCCGCCGGCCGAGAGCCCGAGCTCGCGCGCGATCTCGGGCCCGATGATCGCGTTGACCGAGCGGTAGACGTAGGAAACGAAATAGCCCGCGAGAAACGGCAGCGTGACACGGGCGAAGATGACTGCGGTCAGAGTGACTTTTCTCCCGAAAAGTTGCTCTGACCGCGTTTATTCCAGGCCGCCAACGTAAAAGCGGTTCCAGGTCGGGCTGATGACGAGCTCGTTCACGCAGGTGCGCGCGGGCATCGCGGCGACGAACAGGATCGCCGCACCGAGGTCCTCGGGCTGCGCCATGCGCGCGCGCTCCTCGGGCGCCGGCGGCACCGGGCGCTTCTCGAGGATCGGCGTCGCCACCTCCCCGGGCAGGATCGAGGTGGCGCGGATGCCGTTCGCGCACTCCTCCATGTTGATCGACTCGGTGAGCGCGATCACGGCCCGCTTGGTGGCGTTGTAGGCCGGGCCGGTGAGAACGCTCGCGTAGCGCCCTGCCCAGGAGGAAATGTTGATGATGAGGCCGTCCTTGCGCGCGCGCATCCCGGCAAGCACCGCGTAGCAGCAGTAGAAAAGCCCCGAGAGGTTGATCGCCACGACCTCGTCCCAGCCTTCGAGCGACATCGTTCGCAGGTTGCGTTTGCCGCCGCCGATGTTGGTGCCGGCGCTGTTCACGAGGATGTCGATGCGGCCGTGGCGCCGTTCGATCCCGGCCGCCGCGGCGGCGACCGCCTCCTTGTGCGCGACGTCGAGCAGCACCGCGTCCACGGCGCCGGCGCGCTTGAGCTCGGCTTCCGCTTCGCGCAGGGTTTTCTCGTTCCGCCCGGAGACGACCACGTGCGCGCCCGCGCGCGCGAGTTCCTGCGCGCCCGCAAGGCCGATGCCGCTTCCTCCCCCGGTGATCCAGGCGACCTTTCCCTTCAGGTCAGCGCCTGGCATATTGCGTCGCGCCAAAGAGGTTCTCGGCCTGCTCCTTGGTGAATCCGCCCGGGCGCCTGCGGTCGGCGAGCACCTGCAGCGCGCGCTGCACCGCGGGACGCGCCGCGATGCCGTCGCGCCAGCGCTTGACGTGCGGGTACGCGTCGATCTCCACGCCCTGCCGCTCGGGAAAGCGCAGCCAGGGCATCACCGCCATGTCGGCGATCGTGTATTCGCCGCAGGCGAGGAACGCCGAGTCCTTCAACTGGCGCTCGACCACGCCGTAGAGCCGGTTCGCTTCGTTCCTGTAGCGATTCACGGCGTAGGGAATCTTTTCCGGCGCATAGCCGAGAAAGTGGTGCGCCTGTCCGAGCATCGGCCCGATGTGGCCCATCTGGAACATCACCCACTGCATCACCTGCCAGCGTTCGGCGAGGTCGGCGGGAAGGAAGCGGCCGGTTTTCGACGCGAGGTAGAACAGCATCGCGCCGGATTCGGCGAGCGCGAACGGTTTTCCTCCCGGCCCGTCCGGATCGACCATGGCCGGCATCTTGTTGTTGGGCGAGATCGCGAGGAACTCGGGCTTGAACTGGTCGCCGGCGCCGATGTCGATCGGGTACACGCGGTAGGGCGTGCCGGTCTCCTCCAGCATGATGTGGATCTTGTGGCCGTTCGGCGTCGGCCAGGTGTAGAGATCAATCATCGTCGTAGATCACCACGGTCCCCGCGATCTTGTCGTGAAAGCCCTGCTTGCGGCGGTCGATCCCGATCCAGATGAAGCCGATGAACAGCGGCAGCATCGAGGCGATGTAACCGATGTAGCGCAGCACCAGCCTGCCGGTGGTGGGCGGCCCGCCGGTTGCGGCATCGACGATCCGGGCCGAGATCGCCATCTTGCCCGGAGTCGCGCCGCGGTACTTCCAGAACAGGATCACCGCGATCGCAGGCAACACGACCTGGATCACGAAGTCCCAGACCCCGACAAAGCCGGTGTCCTGCGAGCGCGCGAAGTATTCGCGGCCGTACACCGCAAGGATGAGCGGAACGATGACGACGAGCAGGATCAGGGTGTCGATCGCCGCGGCGACGACGCGCTTCCAGAACCCGACGTACTCGGGCCGCCGGGGCTCGGATTCAGGCGAGCTTGACGAGCTGTTTGCCAAAATTCTCGCCTTTCAGCAGGCCGATGAGGCCCTTGGGCGCATTCTCGATTCCCTCGAGCACCGATTCGCGGTACTTGAGCCTTCCGCCCGCGAGATGGCCGGCGAGCGCCATGAGCGCCTCGCCGTAGCGCTCGCGCCAGTCGAACACGATCATGCCCTGCACCTTGATGCGATTGACCAGGATCGAGCGGAACATCTTCACGCCGTAAGGCTCGATCGCGTTGTAGTCCGAGATCAGCCCGCACACGATGATCCGCGAGAACGGGTTCATCAGCCGCAGCATCGTGTCGAGCGTGACGCCGCCGACATTGTCGAAATACACGTCGGCGCCGTTGGGACAGACCTCCTTCAGGTCGCGATACAGGTTTCCGGCCTTGTAGTCGACGCAGGCGTCGAACCCCAGCTCCTGGAGCACGTAGTCGCACTTGGGTTTGCCGCCGGCGATGCCGACGGCGCGGCAGCCGGCGATCCTGGCAAGCTGGCCGACCACGCTGCCGACCGCGCCCGAGGCGGCCGAAACCACGACAGTTTCACCCTTTTTCGGCTTCCCGATCTCGTTCAGCCCGAAGTATGCGGTCATACCCGGCATCCCCAGGATGCCGAGGTAATAGGAAAGCGGCGCGCGGTTCGCGTCGACCTTGCTGATTTCGCCGTCGCCCCGGATGCAGCCGTAGAGCTGCCAGCCGAGCCGCGCCAGCACCTTGTCGCCGGGCTTGAATCCCGTGTGCCTGGATTCGAGCACCTCGCCCACGGTCTGGCCTTCCATCACCTGGCCGATCTCTACGCCTTTCACGTAGCTCTTTTGCTGGCTCATGCGGCCGCGCATGTACGGATCGAGCGAAAGCCACAGGTTCCTGACCAGCACTTCGCCGTCCTTGGGCGCCGCGGCGGGCGCCTCGACCAGCTTGAAATTCGCCTCCGCCACCCACCCCTCGGGATAGCTCGCAAGCGTCCATGCCTTGTTGAGCGGCATCTCAGTCGAGCCTCGCGAAGCGCGCCAGGTGGTGGTCGGCGTCGCCGAACTGCTGCGCGATCATGGTGAGCCGGCGAAACGTGTGGGAGACCTTCAGTTCCTCGCTCATGCCCATGCCGCCATGCAGCTGGATCGCTTCCTGGCTGATGTGGCGGCAGGCGTCGGCGATCTTGATCTTGGCCGCCGAGATCGAGCGCGCGCGGTCGCGCGCGTCGGCTGCGCTGTCCGCTTTCGAGCCTGCGAGGCATGCCATTGATTTCGCCTGCTCGTAGCTGATCACCATGTCCACCATGCGATGCTGCAGCGCCTGGAAAGTGCCGATCGGGACGCCGAACTGCTTGCGCGTCTTGAGGTACTCGAGCGTGGTGTCGCAGGCGAACTTCATCGCGCCGACCGCCTCCGAACAGACGAGCGCGGTCGCGAAGTCGGTCGCCTCTTCGATCAACGCGAGCGCTTCGCCCTCGGCTCCGAGAAGCGCCTCGGGACCCGCCTTCGCCGCGGCGAGCCGCACCTCCCCCGCGCGCATCTCGTCCAGCGTGAGGAAGGGACTCACCGCGACGCCCGGCGCGCTTCGATCGAGAAGAAAAAGGCTGACGCCACGCTCGGTCCGCGCCGAAACGACGAGCGAATCGGCGATCGGCGCGCCGAGAACGACGCATTTTTCGCCGCTGAGCTGCCAGCCGGAGCCGGTACGGATCGCCTTCGTCTGCACATGCGCGGGGTTGTAGCGCGCCCCTTTTTCGCTGTGCGCAAAAGCAAGCCTGAGCTTGCCTTCGACCAGGCGCGGGAGAACCGCCTTTTTCTGCGCTTCGGTGCCGCCGCGGGCGACCAGCTGCCCCGCGAGGCCCACCGTCGGGAGGTAGGGCTCAACGAGAAGCGCATCGCCAAACGCCTCCATCACGCCCATCAGGTCCACCGCGCTGCCGCCGAAGCCGCCGTACTCGGTCGAGAACGGGATCCCGGTCACGCCCATCTCGGCGAGCTGGGCCCAGACCTCGGCGCTCCAGCCCTCGGCCGAGGCGACCACTTTTCTGCGCTTTTCGAAGTCGTACTCCTTGGCGAGAAAGCGCCGCACCGATTCGGCCAGCAGCTGCTGCTCTTCGTTGTAGTCAAAATTCATTCGACCCTGCCTTTTCCGAAAGTTGGCATTGTGGTTCTCACAATCCAAGGGTCATCTTCGAAATAATGTTGCGCTGGATCTCGTTCGAGCCGGCGTAGATGGTGGTTTTGCGGAAATTGCAGTAGCGCGGCGCCACTCCCGCCGCAAACGTATCGAACTCCGCGTCGCTCCCGATCGGGCGGAACGGCTGCGCGTGCGGACCGATCGCCTGCATCATCAGCTCGGTGAGCGACTGCTGGATCTCGGTGCCGCGGATCTTGAGCATCGAGACGTCCGCCCCCGGCGGCTGCCCGGTGCGCCGCATCTGGTCGAGAAAGCGCAAGTTGGTGATCTCGAGCGCGATCAGCTCGACCTCGAGCCGCGACAGCCGGTCGCGGAAGCGCGTGTCCTCCACAAGCGGCCGGCCGTCGTCGCCGGGCTGCCGGGCGGCGAACTCCTTGAGCTTCGCCAGTTCGCGCTTGGAAGCGCCGATGCGCCCGGTGTTCATCCGCTCGTGGCCGAGCAGGTACTTCGCCACCGTCCAGCCCTTGCCTTCCTCGTGCACGAGATTTTCGACCGGCACCTTGACGTCGTCGAAGAACACCTCGTTCACCTCGTGCCCGCCGTCCATGAGGATGAGCGGCCGCACCGTGATCCCGGGCGACTTCATGTCGATCAGCAGGAAGCTGATGCCTTCCTGCTTCTTCTCCATCGTCGGGTCGGTTCGCACCAGGCAGAAAATCCAGTCGGCGTAATGCCCGAGCGTGGTCCAGGTCTTCTGGCCGTTGACCAGATAATGCCCGCCACCGCGCACCGCCCTGGTCTTGAGCGAGGCGAGGTCCGAGCCCGAACCCGGCTCGGAATAGCCCTGGCACCAGAAGTCCTCACCGTTGTAGATGCGCGGCAGAAAACGCTTCTTCTGCGCTTCGCTGCCGAAGCGCAGCAGCACCGGGCCGCACATCGCGAGACCGAACGGAATGAGCGGTGGCGTACCCGCGTAGCCGCACTCCTCTTCGAAGATGTAGCGCTGCACCACGTTCCAGCCGGTGCCGCCCCATTCCTTGGGCCAGGCCGGCGCGACCCAGCCCTGCCTGGCGAGGATGCGGTGCCAGCGCAGCAGGTCTTCACGGCTGAGTTCGGCGTAGGTGGCGACCTTGTCGCGCAGGTCCTGCGGCAGGTTGGCGGCGAGCCAGCCGCGCACCTCGTCGCGAAACGCAAGCTCCTCGCGCGAATAGTTGAGATCCATGGGATGCCTCCGGTAGCGTCACATTTTACTGCCGGTTCTGCCATGATTCGCGGATGCAGTTCGACTACGTGGTCGTCGGCGCGGGCTCTGCCGGCTGCGCGCTCGCGGCGCGCCTGTCGGAAGACTCCGCGCGCAGCGTGTGCCTGCTCGAAGCGGGCGGCCGCGGCCGCTCCTTTCTGATCGATGTCCCGGTGATGCTCGCCGTCACCGTGCCCAGGACACTGCACAACTGGGCGTTCGAGACCGTTCCGCAAACGGGCCTCAACGGGCGCAAGGGCTATCAGCCGCGCGGGATGGGTCTCGGCGGCTCGAGCGCGATCAACGCCATGATCTACATGCGCGGCCACCCCGCGGACTACGACGACTGGGCGGCGGCGGGCAATTTCGGCTGGGGCTGGAACGACGTGCTACCCGTATTCCGCCGCAGCGAGCATAACGAGCGCGGCGCGGACGCGTTCCATGGCACCGGGGGTCCGCTCAATGTCGCCGACCAGCGTTCCCCGAATCCTGCATCGCTTGCCTTCGTCGAGGCGGGCGTGCAGGCAGGTCATTCACGCAATGACGATTTCAACGGCCCGCGGCAGGAAGGGGTCGGCCTGTACCAGGTGACGCAGAAAGGCGGCCGGCGTTGGAGCGCGGCGCGCGCCTATCTCGACCCGGCCGCGGAGCGCGGAAATCTCACGGTACTCACCGAAGCGCGTGCGCTGTGCCTTTGCCTGGAGGGCCGCACCTGTACCGGCGTCGAAATCATCCAGGGCCGCACCCGCCGAACGCTTCAGGCGCGCCGCGAAACGATTCTTTGCGCGGGCGCTTTCGGTTCGCCGCATCTGCTGCTGCTCTCGGGCATCGGCCCGGCAGACGAACTCGCGGCGCACGAAATCGCGCTCCGCCACGAGCTGCCCGGAGTGGGAAAGCACCTCCAGGACCACGTCGATTACGTCATCGGCTACCTGTCGGCGGCGCCGGGACTCATCGGCCTGACGCCGCGCGGGCTCGCCAATCTCGCCCTCGGTTATCTGCGCTATCGCAAGGAGGGCGGCGGCATCCTCGCCTCGAACGTCGCCGAATCGGGCGGGTTTCTCAAGTCCGGGGCGCAGCTCGCGCGCCCCGACCTGCAGCTCCACTTCACGATCGGCCTCGTGGCCGATCACGGGCGCGACCGCACGCCGCGCTACGGCTTCAGCTGCCACGTCTGCGTGCTGCGTCCGAAAAGCCGCGGCAGCGTGGGTCTCGCGTCCGCCGACCCGCTCGCGCCGCCGCGCATCGATCCGGCGTTCCTCACGCACGAGGAGGACCTGCGAGCGCTCCAGCGCGGAGTCAGGATGACGCTCGACGTCCTCGAGCAGCGCGCGCTCGAGCGCTTTCGCGGCAGGAACGTGTTTGGCGAGGCAGGCGCTTCGGACGACGCGCTCGCAGCGCTGGTGCGCGAGCGCGCCGACACCGTATATCACCCGGCCGGCACCTGCCGGATGGGGACCGATGAAATGGCGGTGGTCGATCCGGAACTGCGGGTGCGGGGCATCGAGCGGTTGCGCGTGGCCGACGCCTCGATCATGCCTACGCTCATCGGCGGCAACACCAACGCGCCGGCGATCATGATCGGGGAAAGAGCGGCCGACCTGATTCGCTAGAGCGCAAGTCGATGCCGCTTTCCCTGGAAGACATCGTCTGTTTCGCTATGTAAAATTCAGGTTGGATAAATTGACAACGGCTGCAGGGCGGTTGGAATATCGAAATGCGAAACATCCCTGCCCCGACCGCCGTTCCGACTACCGAGGAGATCTTCGATGGGTGCGTCCGAGCCCACTGCTTCCCTGACCCAGCCCGAACCCGTCTACAGCTACGAGCACGAGGGCGATCGCCAGTTCGCGACCACCCTCGCGCGGGGGCTCGAAGTGCTGCGCTGCTTCACTCCGCTCGAGCCGATGCTGGGCAACAAGGACATCTCGGTGCGCACCGGGCTGCCCAAGCCGACCGTGTCGCGGCTCACCTATACGCTCACCAAGCTCGGCTACCTGCGCCACAACATGCGCCTGGGCAAGTACCAGCTTGGTTCGGCAGTGCTCTCGATCGGCTATCCGCTGCTTGCTTCGATGAGCGTGCGGCAGGTGGCGCGGCCTCACATCAAGGAACTGGCCGACTACTGCGCCGGTTCGGTCTCGATGGGCGTGCGCGACCGGCTCAACATGGTCTACGTCGAATCGTGCCGCAGCGGCAATGGCCTTGCCACGCTCCCCGATATCGGCACGTCGGTGCCGATCGCGCAAGCGGCCATCGGCCGCGCCTATCTCGCGGCCTGCACCCCGCCCGAGCGTGAGGCGCTGCTCAACCAGATGAAGGTCAAGGAACCGGAGCTGCTGCGCAAGTACAAGGCGCAGATCGACAAGTCGCTGGAGGATATCCGCACGCGCGGCTTTTGCGTTTCGATCGGCGAGCTGCGCCGCGAGGTGCACGCGGTCGGCGTGCCGATGCGGCGTAGCGTCGACGGCGAAATCGTCTCCTTCAACTGCGGCGTGCCGGCGTTCATGCTGAAAAAGGGGCAACTCGAGGAGGACATCGGGCCCCGCCTAGTGGCGATGGTGCGCAACATCGAGGCCGCTCTCGGAATGCATTGAGATGGCCGAGCCGCGCGTCGAGGAGGCACGGCACGGGCGGGTGCTCGAACTGGTGATGAGCAATCCGGCAAGGCGCAACGCGCTGACGCCGGAAATCTCGAACGGCCTCACGCGCGCGCTGCGTCTTGCCGACGAGCAGGACGGCATCGGCGCGATCGTGCTGCGCGGCGCGGGCGAGCATTTCTGCGCCGGCGGCAACCTGCAGGCGCTCGCCGAAATCCGCGCCGCGCAACCGCCGCAGGCGATCGTGGAACGGATCAATGCAGTGAACGAACTGACGCGCGCGCTGCGCGGCATTGCGAAACCGGTCATCGCGGCGGTGGAAGGGCACGCGGCGGGCGCCGGCTTTTCGATTGCGCTCGGCTGCGATCTGGTGGTCGCCGCGGAAAATGCGACCTTCACCATGGCCTACGTGAAGATCGGCGTCAATCCGGACGGCGGCGGCTCGTGGTTCCTCGCCCGGGCGCTCCCGCCGCAGCTCGCCTCCGAACTCGCGCTCACCGCGTGCCCGGTCCCGGCGGCGCGGCTGGCGGCGTACGGCGTTGTCAACCGGGTCGTGCCGCCGGGCAGCGCGCGCGAGGCGGCGCTCGCCTGGGCGGCGGAGATCGCCGAGGGCGCGACGCGGGCCATCGGGCGCACCAAGCGCCTGCTCGACGAGGCGGCGCGCCGCGATCTCGGCGCGCACCTCGAGCGCGAGCGCGAGTCGTTCGCCGAGCTGCTGCACGGCCCGGAGGGCGGCGAGGGAATCGCCGCCTTCCTCGAGAAGCGCAAGCCCGCGTTCCGCAAGTAGATGGGGCCGCTTTCCGGCGTCCGGGTGCTGGAATTCGAGGCGATCGGGCCCGGTCCGTTCGCCGGCATGCTGCTCGCCGATATGGGGGCCGACGTGCTGCTCGTGGATCGTCCCGCGGCGAGCGACCTGGGCCTTAAGCGCGAGCGCTGGAACGACGTCATGATGCGCGGCAAGCGCTCGGTGACGCTCGATCTCAAGTCGGCGGACGGAGCGCGCGCGGCGCTCGCGCTGATCGGCCGCGCGGACGCGCTGATCGAGGGGTTCCGCCCCGGCGTGATGGAGCGGCTCGGGCTCGGACCCGAGGCGGCGCTCGCGCGCAATCCGAAAATCGTCTACGGCAGGATGACCGGCTGGGGCCAGGACGGGCCGCTCGCCGAGCGCGCCGGGCACGACATCAACTACATCGCGCTCGCCGGCGTGCTCGCCGCGTTCGGCCGGCGCGGCGAAGCGCCGGTGCCCCCCTTGAACCTCGTCGGCGATTTCGGCGGCGGCGGCATGCTGCTCGGATTCGGCATCGCCTGCGCGCTCGTCGAGTCGCAGCGCTCGGGCCGCGGCCAGGTCGTCGACGCGGCGATGGTCGAAGGCGCGTCGCTGCTCGCGACGATGTTCTCCGGAATGATCGCCGCCAAGCGGTGGCGCGAGGAACGCGGCGCGAATTTTCTCGACACGGGCGCCCCCTGGTACGACGTCTACGAGACCCGCGACGCGAGGCACGTCGCGGTCGGCGCGATCGAGAAGAAGTTCTACCAGGAACTGCTCGACCGGCTGGGGCTCGCGGGCGAGGCCCTGCCGGACCAGTACGACGCCGCGCGCTGGCCCGAGCTGCGCGAGCGCTTCGCCGCGATTTTCCGCACGAAGACGCGCGACGAGTGGTCGCAGGTGTTCGCGGGTTCGGACGCCTGCGTCGCGCCGGTGCTCACCTTTTCCGAGGCGCGGCGCCACCCGCACAACGCCGCGCGCAAGAGCTTCGTGTCGGTCGCCGCAGTGGAGCAGCCCGCTCCCGCGCCGCGCTACTCGCGAACGCCCGGCGGCGTGCGCCACGCGCCGCCCGAGCGCGGCGAGCGCGGCGGCGAAGCGCTCGCGGATTGGGGATTCTCCGCCGCCGAAATTCGCGACCTCAGCGCGCTCGGGCTCGGCGTGCGTGCCTGACGGCCTGCTAGAATCGGCCGGCCGCGGCGTGCGGCGCCAGGGGAGGTTCTGATGTTCGGCGGGTTGATGCCCCGCGAGGGGCATTTCTTCGAACTGTTCAACGCCCACGCCGATCGCATCGTCGAAGGTGCCGGCGAGCTCGCCGCGATGCTCACCGACTTCAGCGCGCTCGAGGCGCACGCGCAGCGGATCGACGGTGCCGAGCGCGCCGCCGACAAGGTGACGCACGAGACGATCACGCTGCTGCACCGGACCTTCATCACCCCCTTCGACCGCGAGCAGATCCACGGCCTGATCACGCGGATGGACGACATCCTCGACCTGATGCAGGACGTCGCCGAGTCCATCGTGCTCTACGACCTGCAGCGCATCACGCCCGAGGCGAGGCAGCTCGCGGAGATCTGCCAGATGTGCTGCGAGCGCGTCAAGATCGCGGTCTCCCTGCTCACCAACATCAAGCAGACGGACGCGATCCTCAAGACCTGCCAGGAGATCGACCGGCTCGAATCCGATGCCGACCGGGTGATGCGCTCTGCGATGTCGAAGCTCTTCCGCGACGAGCCCGACGTCAAGCAGCTGATCAAGCTGCGCTCGATCTACGAGCTGCTCGAGCTGATCACCGACCGCTGCGAGGACGTCGCCAACATCATCGAAGGCATCGTGCTGGAGAATTCCTGATTGGCGAACGAGGCAGGACTGCTCGCGCTGTGGATCGTGGTGACGCTGGTGCTGGTGGCGCTCGCCTTCGATTTCATGAACGGCTTTCACGACGCCGCCAACTCGATCGCGACGGTGGTTTCGACCCGCGTTCTCACGCCCTATCAGGCGGTCGCGCTCGCGGCGACGTTCAACTTCGTGGCGCTGTTCGTGTTCCAGTTCAAGGTCGCCACCACGGTCGGAAAAGGAATCGTCGATGCGGGGATCGTGGATCACTACGTCGTTTTCGGCGCGCTCATGGGCGCCATCGCCTGGAACGTCATCACGTGGTGGTACGGCCTGCCGTCGTCCTCCTCGCACGCGCTGATCGGCGGACTGGTGGGCGCGGCCGTGGCCAAGGCGGGCACCTGGGCGCTGGTGCCGGAAGGCATCCTGAAAACGGTCGCCTTCATCTTCGTCTCGCCGTTGGTCGGATTGGTCTTCGGGGCGCTGCTCATGCTCGCCGTCGCGTGGCTTTTCGTGCGCTCCACCCCGAGCCGCGTCGACCGCTGGTTCCGTCGCATGCAGCTCGTCTCGGCTTCGCTCTACTCGCTCGGCCATGGCGGGAACGACGCGCAGAAGACCGCCGGCATCATCTGGATGCTGCTGATCGCGGCAGGCTACCTCGGCGCCAAAGAGCCGATTCCGTACTGGGTGGTGATCGCGTGCTACGTGACGATCGCGCTTGGCACGCTCTTCGGCGGCTGGCGGATCGTGAAGACGATGGGACAGCGCATCACCAAGCTCAAGC
>CAZXAR010000090.1:0-12564 GCA_964638135.1 uncultured Enterobacteriaceae bacterium
GCGCTTGTATCTCACCTTCGCGCAAACGCGCATGCTGCACGGCCAGACGCGCTACGGCCTGCCCTCGCGCTTTCTGGACGAAATCCCGCAGGGGCTGAAGAAATGGCTGACGCCGCGCTTCGCTGCCGAGCGGGCCGCGGCGCTCGGTTCGGTCGCAGCGTGGGGCGCGCCCGCCAGGAGCGAGCGGCCGTTCGGCGCGGCGCGCAACGGGCCCGGGTTTCGCATCGGCCAGAACGTGACGCACCCGAAATTCGGCCCCGGCGTGGTGGTCGATGCCGAAGGCCAGGGCGAGGATGCGCGCGTGCAGGTGAACTTCGGCAGGCAGGGCCTGAAGTGGCTCGCGGTCGCCGTGGCGAAGCTGCAGGTCGCGTAGCGGTTGTTGCCGGAGAAGGGGACACACGATGAAGCGCGCGGACTATCTCGAGCGCATCCTGAAGGCGCGCGTCTACGACGTCGCGATCGAGTCTCCCCTCGAGCTCGCGACCGGGCTGTCGCGGCGCCTCGGCAACCGGCTGCTGCTCAAGCGCGAGGACCTGCAGCCGGTGTTTTCGTTCAAGCTGCGCGGCGCCTACAACAAGATGGCGGGCCTCGCCCCCGCCCGGCTGGAAAAGGGCGTCATCGCGGCGAGCGCGGGCAACCACGCGCAGGGCGTCGCGCTCGCCGCGCAGCGCCTGGCGTGCCGGGCGGTGATCGTGATGCCCGTGACTACGCCGCGCATCAAGGTGGATGCGGTCAGGGCGCGCGGCGCGCAGGTCGTGCTGCACGGCGATTCCTATTCGGAGGCGCAGTCGCACGCGCGCCGGCTGCAGCGGCGCCACGGCCTCGCGTTCGTGCATCCCTACGACGATCCGGAGGTGATCGCCGGGCAGGGAACGATCGGCATGGAGATCCTGCGCCAGTGGACGCGCCCGATCCACGCCATCTTCGTCCCTGTGGGCGGCGGCGGACTGATCGGCGGAATCGCCGCCTACGTGAAGCGGCTGCGCCCTGCGGTGCGCATGATCGGAGTCGAGCCCGCCGACGCCGACGCGATGGCGCGCTCGCTGCGCGCCGGGCGCCGCGTCGTGCTCGAGCACGTCGGGTTGTTCGCCGACGGCGTCGCGGTGAAGCAGGTGGGCGAGGAAACCTTCCGCCTCGCGAGGCAGTTCGTCGACGAAGTGGTGTGCGTCGACACCGACGAGATGTGCGCCGCGATCAAGGACGTGTTCGAGGACACGCGCGTGGTGCTCGAGCCCGCGGGCGCGCTCGCGGTCGCCGGTGCCAAGGCCTGGGTGGAGAAGCGCGGGGCACGCGGCCGCACGCTGGTGGCGATCGCCTCGGGCGCCAACACCAACTTCGACCGCCTGCGCTTCGTCGCCGAGCAGGCCGAGATGGGCGAGCATCGCGAGGCGATCCTCGCGGTGACGATTCCCGAGCGGCCGGGCAGCTTCAAGAAGTTCTGCGCCCGGCTGGGCGCGCGCAACATCACCGAGTTCAACTACCGCATCGCCGAATCGCGCGATGCGCACATCTTCGTCGGCATCGAGACGCAGGACCGGAACGAGGTGGCGCGGATCGTGCGCAACCTGGAGCGCAACGGGCTGCGCACGCTCGATCTGAGCAACAACGAGATGGCCAAGGCGCACCTGCGCCACATGGTCGGCGGGCGCGCGCCGTGGTCGGGCGATCGGGGCGCGACGCGCCGGGCGAACGAGCTGCTGTACCGGTTCGAATTCCCGGAGCGGCCCGGCGCGCTGATGCGTTTTCTGGACAACATGCGCTCGGACTGGAACATCAGCCTGTTCCACTACCGCAACCACGGCGCCGACTACGGCGAAGTCCTGGTCGGTATCCAGGTGCCGCCGCACGAGATGGGCGATTTCCGGCGCTTCCTGAAGCGGCTCGGCTACCCCTGCGCCGAGGAGACCCGCAACCCGGCCTACCGGTTGTTCCTCGGTTGAGCCTCGTCCCCGCCGAGGAGCACCAGCCGCCCGGCTTCGCGCCGGTATACGCCGCGCTCGGTCACCACCCAGTCGAGCGGCACGTCCCAGGGTTGCGGATGAATGCTCGCGAGGCGGGCGCATTCGTAGGCAACGCCGATCGCATTCGGCCGGTCGGCGCGCGCCGCGAGGGTGCGGTCGAAAAATCCGCCGCCGTAGCCGAGCCGGAATCCCTGCTCGTCCCAGCCGATCATCGGCAGCAGCACGTGGTCGGGCTGCACCTCGCGCGAGTCGAGCGGGTAGGCAATACCGAGCGCGCCGCGGGCGAGGCGCACGCCCGGATGCCATTCGCGGAAAATGAGCGGCGTACGCGGCGCCACCACCACCGGCAGCGCCGTCGTCGCGCCGCGTTCGCGCAGCGTGCGGGCGAGATGGCGCGGGTCGTATTCGTTGCGGATCGGCCAGCAGAAGGCGACCACGCCGCGCGCCAGCGAGGGGAATTCGCGCTGCAGACTGCGGTCGATGCGGAGGCGGTATGCTTCGAGGGTGTCGCGCGCGAGCGCCAGGCGCACGAGGACGAGGCGATTTCGCTCGTCGTTTCGCCAGCGCATCAGCTCGTCGCCCTGCATGTTATGCTTAGTACATGATTTTGCAGCGTTTCCTGACTATAGCACTGGTCCTCTGGGGGGTCGCTGCCGCGGCGGCACCGAAACCGCCCTCGGGCGACGAGGCGCTGCTCAAGGCCTATGACGCGTTTCGCGCCGGCGATCCGATCCGGCTCGCGAGGCACGCGGCAGCGCTCGAGGGACATGTGCTCGAGCCCTATGTCGAGTACTGGCAGCTTGTGCTGCGCCTGGACGAAGTCGCCGCGCAGGATGCGCGCGCGTACCTGCAGCGGCACGCCGGCAGCTATCTCGCCGAACGGCTGCGCGCCGATTGGCTCAAGGAACTGGGTAAGCGCGGCGAATGGCACACGTTCGATCTCGAGCTCGCGCCGCTCGTCCAGGACGATCTGGAAATCCGTTGCTACGCGTGGCTGTCGCGCCTACAGCGCCGCGACGAGAGCGCCTACGAGGAAGCGCAGGCGATCTGGCTCGAGCCAAGGGAACTGCCCGAGGGTTGCACGGCGCTTGCCGAGAGAATGCTGGCGGCCGGCCGTCTCACCGTAGCCGAGCTCTGGCAGCGCGCCCGCGTGCTGCTCGAGCACGGCCAGCTCGCCGCGGCGAAGCGCGCACTCGGCTACCTTCCGCGCGAGGAGGCGCCCGACGAGCGGATGCTGGCGCAGGCCGCCGGCGCTCCGGAACGATTCCTTGCCCGCGCGCCGCGCACGCTCGAGCATCGTCCGGTCCTCGAGATGGTTCGCTTTGCATTGGTGCGGCTTGCGCGCAGCGATCCTCGCGCCGCTGCCGAGTTCCTCGGCGGATCGCTGGGCGCGCGCCTGCCGGAAGAGGAGCGCAAATCGGTCTGGGGACGCATCGGCTACGAGGCGGCGCGCCGCCATCTGCCCGAAGCGGTGCAATGGTTTCGGCTCGCCGGCGATGCCGAACTCGGTGACGAGCCGCTCGCGTGGAAGGCGCGCGCCGCGTTGCGCGAGGGCGACTGGCCGCTGGTGCGCGATGCGATCGACCCGATGTCGGTTGCGATGCGCCGCGATCCTGCCTGGACCTACTGGTATGGGCGCGCGCTCCGCGCCCAGGACGATGCGGCCGGTGCGCGCGCCTACTTCCTGCGCATCTCGGGCCAGCCGAACTTCTACGGGGTGCTCGCCTCCGAAGAGCTGGGCGAGGGCGTCACGGTGCCGGAGCCGTTCCACGTCGCCACGGAAGAGGAAGTCGCGCACGCCGGGCGCGCGCCGGGCCTCGCGCGCGCGCTGGCGCTGTACCGGCTCGGCCTTCGCACCGAGGCGACGCGCGAGTGGCTCTTCGCGGTGCGCAACCTGGAGGACCGGCAGCTGCTCGCGGCGGCCGAAGTCGCGCGCCGCGCCGAGGTGTTCGACCGCGCGATCAATACGGCCGACCGGACCTCGCATTTCCACAACTACCGGGTGCGTTTCCTCGCGCCGTTCCGCGAGGTGTTCCGCGACCAGGCGCGCGCGTTCGAGCTCGAGGAAGCGTGGGTGCTCGGCATCGTGCGCCAGGAGAGCCGCTTCATCGTCGACGCCCAATCCTCCGCCGGCGCGCGCGGCCTGATGCAGCTCATGCCGGCCACCGCGCGCTGGGTGGCCCGCCAGACCGGCATCAGCTATTCGCCACAGCGGGTGCTGGAAGTCGAAACCAACGTCACGCTCGGCACGCGCTACCTGAAGTACGTGCTCGAGGATCTCGGGCACCCGGTGCTCGCCTCCGCGGCCTACAACGCGGGTCCGGGGCGCGCGCGGCGCTGGCGCGACGTGAAGCCGCTCGAAGGGGCGATCTACGCCGAAACGATCCCGTTCAACGAGACGCGCGACTACGTGAAGAAGGTCATGGCCAACACGGTGTACTACGCGGCGCTGCTGGGCGGCGCGACGCCGTCGCTCAAGGAGCGGCTCGGAACGGTGGCCGCGAAATCGAGCGACGAGCGCTTCAACGGAAAGCTTCCCTAGCCGATGCGCAGCGCGCGGGTTCTGGTCGTCGGCGGCAGCGGCTTTGTCGGCCGGCACCTCGTCGCCGCACTCGCTGCGGCCGGCGCCGAAGTGACGGTGCCGACGCGCCGCCGCGAACGCGCCAAGCACCTGATCCTGCTGCCGACGGTCGAAGCGGTGGAGGCCGACATCGGCGATTCGAAGGCGCTGGCGCGGCTCGCCGCGGGGCACGACGCGCTGATCAATCTGGTCGGAGTGCTGCACAGCCGCCGCGGCCTGCGCAGCGAACGCGGCCCCTACGACTACGGGCCGGATTTCGCGCGCGCGCATGTCGAGTTGCCGCACGCGGCGGTAGCCGCCTGCCGCGCGGCGGGCGTGCGCCGGCTGCTTCACATGAGCGCGCTGGGCGCGGCGCGCGATGCGCCATCGGAATACCTGCGCTCCAAGGGGATCGGCGAGGAAGTCGTGCTCGCCGCGGACGACCTCGCGGTGACGGTGTTCCGCCCCTCGGTGATCTTCGGGCCTGACGATCGCTTTCTGAACCTGTTTGCCCGTCTCGCGGCGTATCTTCCGCTGCTCGCGGTTGCCTGTCCGCAGGCGCGCTTTCAGCCGGTATACGTGGGCGACGTGGTGCGCTCGTTTCTCGCCGCGCTCGAGCGCCCCGAAACCGCGGGCAGGCGCTACGAGCTGTGCGGCCCGCGCGTCTACACGCTCCTGGAGCTGATGCAGTACGTCTGCCGCGTAACCGGCAGGCGGCGCCTCGTCGTGGGGCTGCCCGAGCGCCTGTCGCGCCTGCAGGCCTGGCTGATGGAATTCGCCCCCGTTCCGCTCTTGACCCGCGACAACCTGCGCTCGATGCGGGTGCCGAGCGTGTGCGCTCCGTGCGAGGGCGGTCCGCTGCCGTTCGGCCTCCAGCCGGTTGCGCTCGAGGTCGCGGCGCCCGGCTGGCTCGCGCACTCCGGAGCGAAGGAGCGCTATCCGCTGCTGCGCTGGCGGGCGCGGCGCTGACCGCGCGAGCGGCGCCGCGTGAAGGCCTATGTCGTCGGCGGCGCGGTGCGCGATGAGCTGCTCGGCATCGCCGTCGCCGACCGCGACTGGGTCGTCGTCGGCGCGACACCCGAGGAGATGGTCCGCGCCGGCTTCCGGCCGGTCGGCAAGGACTTTCCCGTGTTCCTCCATCCGCGGACCAACGAGGAATACGCGCTTGCCCGCACCGAGCGCAAGAGCGGTCGCGGCTACAAGGGATTCACGGTGCACGCGGCACCCGATGTGACGCTCGAGCAGGATCTGGCGCGCCGCGATCTCACGATCAACGCCATGGCGCGCGACGAGGCGGGCGCGCTCATCGATCCGTTCGGCGGCGCGCGCGATCTGCGCGAAGGCGTGCTGCGCCACGTGAGCGAGGCCTTCGCCGAGGACCCGGTGCGGATCCTGCGCGTAGCGCGCTTTGCGGCGCGCTATGCGTACCGCGTCGCGGACGAAACCCGCGCGCTCATGCGCCGCATGGTGCAAGCGGGCGAGGTCGAACATCTGGTCGCCGAGCGCGTATGGCAGGAGTTTGCGCGCGGGCTTGCCGAGGCTCACCCGGCGCGGCTCTTCGCGGTGCTCGCCGACTGCGGTGCGCTCGGGAAACTGCTGCCGGAACTGGAAATCGACGAAGCGGCGCTCGCGCGAGCCGCGCGCGCCGGCGCGCCGCTCGCGGTGCGTTTTGCCGTGCTGGCATGGCCGCTCGCCGAGCCTGCGGTGCGCGCCCTGGGCGAGCGCCTGCGGGTGCCGAACGAGGTGCGCGAACTCGCGCTCGCCCTTTGCCGCTGCAGGGACCTGATTGCCGCGGCGCGTACCGCTGCCCCGGCTGCGCTGCTCGAGCTTCTCAAGTGCGCCGACGCGCTGCGGCGGCCGGAGCGCTTCTCGGAGCTTCTTTTCGCGGCGCGGCTTGCCGCGCCGGACATCGACACCGAACGCGGCGAAGCGGCGCGTGCCGCCGCGGCCGCGGTCGATGCCGGCGCGCTCGCGCGCGGCTCGCCCGATCCGGCCGCGATCGCGGCGCGCCTGGACGCCGCGCGCGAGGCCGCGATCGCCTCGGCTTGCGCAGGGTCAAGCGCCTGATCCGGCGACACGGCACAATCGCCGGCCAGGGCTCCCCACGACCATGTCCCGCGCGCTGCGCACCGCCCTTTCCGTACTCGTGATTGCGGCAATTGCCGCCGGGCTCTGGTTTGCCACGCGCAGCAACCCGGTGGCGGTGGTGGTCGCCGTCGCCGAGCCCGGCCGGGTCGAGACCACGGTTGCCAACACGCGCGCCGGATCGGTATCGGCCTGCCGGCGCGCCAAGCTCGCGCCGCCGCTCGGCGGACGCATCGAGAAGCTCGCGGTGCGCGAAGGCGACCGCGTGAAGCGCGGCCAGCTGCTGCTCGAGCTGTGGAACGACGATCTGGTGGCGCGCGAGCGCGTCTCGCGCGAGCAGCTGCAGACGGCGCGCGCGCACGAGCGCGAAGCCTGCCTGGTCGCGGAAACGGCGACGCGCGAGGCCGCGCGGGCGCGGCAGTTGCGCGACAAGGGCTACGTCTCGGAGGAGCGCGTCGAGCGCGCCGAAAGCGACGCCAAGGCGAGGCAGGCGGGTTGCGACTCGGCCCGCGCCCAGGTGCGCGAAGCCGAGGCCCGCATCGGCGCCTCGCGCGCCGACACGGCGCGCACCGTGGTGCGCGCGCCGTTCGACGGCATCGTCGCCGAAGTCAATGGCGAGGTCGGCGAATTCCTGACCCCGTCGCCCCCCGGGATCCCCACCTTGCCCGCGGTCGATCTCATCGACGATTCCTGCCTGTATGTCTCGGCGCCGATCGACGAAGTGGACGCGGCGCGCCTCGAGATCGGGATGGCGGGCAGGATCACGCTCGACGCCTACCGCGGCAGGCATTTTCCCGGCAAGCTGCGGCGCGTCGCCCCCTATGTGCTCGCGATCGAGAAACAGGCGCGCACCGTGGAAGTGGAGGTCGCGTTCGACGACCCGGGCGGCGCGCGTCACCTGCTGGTCGGCTACAGCGCCGACGTCGAAATCATCCTCGCGCGTCGCGACAACGTGCTGCGCATTCCCACGGCCGCGCTGCTGCCCGGCAGCCGGGTGCTGCTGCTCGGTGCCGACGGCGCGCTCGCCGAGCGCAGGGTCGAGACCGGACTGGCCAACTGGGAATACAGCGAAATCCGCTCGGGCCTCGCGCGCGGCGATCGGGTCGTCACTTCGCTCGAGCGCTCGGGCGTGAAGGCCGGGGTGCGGGCGGCAGCCGAGGCAGGAACTGCGGCCGCCGCCGGCAAATGATCCGCCTCGCGGCTATCGAACGCATCTTTCGCGTCGGGGGGGAGGAAGTGCACGCGCTTCGCGGCGTCGATCTCGCGATCGCGCGCGGCGAGTACCTCTCGATCATGGGGCCGTCGGGCTCGGGCAAGTCGTCGCTGCTCAACATCATCGGTCTGCTCGATCGCCCGAATGCCGGACGCTACGAACTGAGCGGGCGCGACGTCACGGCGCTCAACGACGACGAGCAGGCGCGCGTGCGCCGCGAGACAATGGGCTTCGTGTTCCAGTTCTTCCACCTGGTGCCGCGCCTGACCGCCGAGCAGAACATCGAGCTGCCGATGATGCTCGCCGGGATCGAGCCGGCCGAGCGCAGGCGCCGGCTCGAGCGGCTGCTCGCGCAGTACGCGCTGGAAGACCGGGCGCATCACCGTCCCGACCAGCTTTCGGGCGGCCAGTGCCAGCGCGTGGCGATCGCGCGCGCGATGGCGATGCGACCCGCCGTGATCCTCGCCGACGAACCGACCGGAAATCTCGATCGGCACACCGGGCAGGAGGTGATGGCGGTGCTCGAACGCTTGCACGAGGAGGGCGGCACGGTCGCGCTCGTCACGCACGATCCCGAGATCGGCGCGCGCGCGCAGCGCCGCCTGCGCATGGTCGACGGCGCCATCGTGAGCGACGAGCGGGGCTAGGACATGCGCGCCTCCGATCTGCTCGGGTTCGCCTGGACCGTGGTGCGCGGCTACCGCTCGCGCACGCTGTTGATCCTGCTCGCCATGGGGATTGGGGTCGCCGCGGTCGTCGCGGTGAGCTCGCTCGGCGAAGGCGCGCGCCTGTACGTGGTCAACCAGTTCGGCTCGCTCGGCACCCACCTCGTCATCGTGCTGCCGGGCCGCAGCGAGACCGCCGGCGCGATGCCGGGAGTGCTGGTCGGCAAGACGCCGCGCGACCTCACCATCGACGACGCGCTCGCGCTGCGGCGCAGCTTCGCGATCCGCCGGCTCGCCCCGCTCATCATCGGCGCCGGCGACGTGCGCCGCGGCGCGCGCACCCGCGAGACCCCGGTTCTCGGCACCACCGCGGAGCTGCTCGACATCCGCCGCATGACCATGGCGCAGGGGCGGTTCCTGCCCGCGGGCGACCCCCGCCACGCGGCGCCGGTGTGCGTGATCGGCGCCAAGGTCGCCTCGGAGCTCTTCGGTGCGCGCGGCGCGCTCGGCGAATGGCTGCGGATCGGCGACCGGCGCTTCCGCGTCGTCGGCGTGCTCGCCTCGCAGGGCGAGTCGCTCGGCTTCAATACCGACGAAATCGTGATCGTGCCGATCGCGGCGGCGCAGGCGCTGTTCAACACCGAGGCGCTGTTCCGCATCCTGGTCGAGGCGAAAAACCGCGAGGCCATCGCGCACGCCAAGAGCGACATCCAGGAGATCCTGCTCGAGCGCCACGACGGCAAGCGCGACGTCACGGTGATCACGCAGGATGCGGTGCTCGCGACCTTCGACCGCATCCTGCGCGCGCTCACGCTCGCCGTCGGCGCCCTCGCGGCGGTCAGCCTCGCGGTGGCGGGCATCCTCATCATGAACGTGATGCTGATCGCGGTGACGCAGCGGCGGCGCGAGATCGGGCTGCTCAAGGCGCTCGGTGCCACCGGCCGGCAGATCCGGCTCGCGTTCTTCACCGAGGCGGTGTTGCTCGCGCTGGGCGGGGCGGCGCTCGGCCTCGCCGCCGGCAAGGCGGGGCAGCTCGTGATCGCGCAGATCTATCCGAACATCCCGTTCACCCCGCCGTGGTGGGCGCTCGCCGCGGCGCCGCTCACCGCAATCGTCACCTCGGTGGTTTTTGCCGTGGCGCCGGCGCGCCGCGCCGCGCGCCTGGATCCGGTGCAGGCGCTCTCCAAGCGCTAGCGAAACCCGCGACGAGTTGCGCGTGCGCGCCGCCGATTTCATCCGCTTCACCCTGGGCTCGCTTGCCGCCCACCGGCTGCGCACCGCGCTCACCGCGCTCGGCATCGCGGTCGGGATCGCCTCGGTCATGCTGCTGACCGCGATCGGCGAGGGGCTGCATCGCTTCGTCATCGCCGAGTTCACCCAGTTCGGCACCAACCTGATCACGGTTACGCCCGGGCGGATCCAGACGCACGGGGCGTCGCTCGGGGCGGTGAACACGGTGCGCCCGCTGTCGATCGAGGACGCCGTCGCGCTGCGGCGCGCACCGCACGTGCAGGTGACCGATCCGCTGGTGCAGGGCAATGCCGAGGTCGAGCACGCCGGCAGGAGCCGTCGCGTGACGCTCTACGGCACCGGGCCGGATTTTTCGCGCGCGCTCAGCATGCGGGTGGCAACCGGCGAATTCCTGCCGCCCGACGAACCGCACGCGGCGCGCGCCTTCGCGGTGCTCGGCTCGAAAGTGGCGCGCGAGCTGTTCGGCGCCGAGAACGCGCTCGGCGGCCGCATCCGGATCGGCGGCGAGCGCTACCGCGTCGTCGGCGTGATGGAGTCCAAGGGGCAGGTGCTCGGCTTCGATCTCGACGACACGGTGTACATCCCGGTCGCGCGCGCGCTCGACATGTTCAACCGCGAGAGCCTGATGGAGATCCACGTCATCTACGAGCCGACCGCGCCGCTCGCCGAGGTGGAGGCGGGGCTCAGGCGGATTCTCATCGCGCGCCACGGCGCCGAGGACTTCACCGTCACGCCGCAGCAGGAAATGCTCGAAGTGTTCGGCACGGTGCTGAACGCGATCACCTTCGCGGTCGCGGCGATCGGCGCCATCTCGCTGGTGGTGGGCGCGGTCGGCATCCTCACCATCCTCACCATCGCGGTCGCCGAGCGCACCGCCGAGATCGGCCTGCTGCGCGCGGTGGGCGCCACGCAGCGCGCCATCCTGCTGCTGTTCCTGGGCGAGGCGGCGCTCCTCGCCGCGCTCGGCGGCGCCGCTGGGCTCGCGCTCGGCTGGGGCAGCGCCGGCCTGCTGAAGCTCGTGTTTGCGGCGCTTCCGGTGCATACCCCGTGGCCGTATGCCGTGCTCGCCGAGCTGATGGCGGTCGGCGTCGGCCTCGCCGCCGGGGTTCTGCCGGCGCACCGCGCCGCGCGTCTCGATCCGCTCGAGGCGCTGCGCAGCGAATAGCCCGGATCCCGGGACGAAGGGCCTCCTGCTCTAGAATGGCGCGCGTCGCAAACCGAGTCGAGGTCGATGTGATCGATCTTTACACCTGGGGCACGCCGAACGGCCGCAAGGTGTCCATCATGCTCGAGGAGTGCGGGCTTGCCTACCGGGCGCACAAGGTCGATATCGGCAAGGGCGAGCAGTTCCGCGAGGAATTCGTCGCCATCAATCCGAACAGCAAGATCCCGGCGATCGTGGACTACGACGGGCCGGAGGGCCGCGCGATGAAGCTGTTCGAGTCGGGGGCGATCCTGGTCTATCTTGCGGCAAAGACGGGGCAATTCCTCCCGCTGCAGGTGCGCGGCAAGTACGACGCCCTGCAGTGGCTCATGTTCCAGATGGGCGGCGTGGGGCCGATGTTCGGCCAGGTGCATCATTTCGTGCGCGCGGCGAAGGAACCGGTGCCCTACGCGATCGAGCGCTACAGCGGCGAGACGCGGCGCCTGTACGCAGTGCTCAACCGGCGCCTCGCGCACGCGGCGTTCCTCGCGCGCGAGTATTCGATTGCCGATATCGCGACCTACCCCTGGGTCGCGCGCCACGAGTGGCACCGGGTTCCGCTCGAGGATTTCCCGCACGTGAAGCGCTGGTTCGACACCATCTCGGCGCGGCCCGCGGTGGCGCGCGGCATGGCGGTGCCGGCTTGATCCGGCTCGAAGTCCTGAGCCGCGAACCGCGCGGTGCCGCCGCGCGCGTGCCGCTTCTCTTCGTGCACGGCGCCTACGTCGGCGCCTGGTGCTGGGACGAGCATTTCCTGCCCTGGTTCGCCGAGCGCGGCTTCCCGGCGCATGCGGTGTCGCTCCGCGGCCACGGCGCGAGCAGCGGGCGCGACCGGCTGCACGGCTTCGGCCTCGCCGACTACGCCGAGGACCTCGCGCGCGCCGTGAAGCTCCTCGACCGCCCCCCGGTCCTCGTCGGCCACTCCATGGGCGCACTGGTCGTGCAGAAGTACCTCGAAACCGCGCCGGCGCCGGCGGCGGTGCACCTCTGCCCGGTGCCGCCCTTCGGCCTGCTGCCGTCGACCTTTTCGCTTGCCTTCGGCCGGCCCGCGCTTTTCGCCGAGGTCAACGCGCTCGCCTCTGGACGCAGGGCCTCGCGCGGCGCGCTCGCCGAAGCCCTCTTCGCCGGACCGGTGAACGGCGAGCGCATCGAGCGCTACTACGGCCGCATGCAGGCCGAATCGCGCCGCGCCCTTTACGACATGTCTTTCTGGGGCCTGCCGCAGCTCTGGCGCGCGCACCGCCCCGACACCCTCGTCCTCGGCGCCTCGCGCGACGCCCTCCTCTCTCCCCTGATGGCGCAGTCCGCCGCGGCGATGCTTGGCGCCGAGTACCGCCTGCTCGAAGGCCTCGGACACGCCGCCATGCTCGACACCGGCTGGCAGCTCGCCGCGCAGGAAATTCTCGGGTGGCTCGATGCGCGCGGGCTTTAGCGGCGTCGCGTCTTCGCCTGGAGATCTGCGCGCATAGGGCGGCATCTGCATTTGGATGCTTGCGTCCAGCGGTATATGCTTTCTGCGGCCGCGTCGTGCGGCTCAGTGCTAGTTTGCGTCCGGGTCGGGGGTAATGAGGGCGATCGATATCGACAGGCTCACCGAAGCGGAACTCGTCGACCTCAACCACCGG
>CAZXAR010000091.1:0-12502 GCA_964638135.1 uncultured Enterobacteriaceae bacterium
CGCTCGACAAGGTGAGTTACACCTTCACGCTGAAGCAGCTCGCCGAAGCGAAATAGAGGAAGCCGTTTCGCTCAGCGCCGGCGCGCGCGCTCGATCTGGGCGACGCGGCGCGAAATCAGCCCGGCCTGCTCCTTCATCAGCGCCACGAGGCTCGCGAGCCGCGCGTTCGCCATCCGGTCCGCGATCGCCGCAACGCTGATCGCGGCGAGCGGCTCGCGCCCCGGACCAAGCACCGGCACGGCGAGCGCCCGCGTGCCCTTCACCAACCCCGTGTCGGTGTACGCGTAGCCCCGTGCGCGCGCGGTTCGCACGCGCTCCAGGAGCCGCGCCGGCGTGAGCTGGAAGTGCGCCAGGCGCTGCTCGTTCGCCTTGACGAGGGCCGCGGCATCCTCCTCGTCAAGGCACGCGAGCAGCATCGCGCCCGCGACGCCCACCCCGAGCGGCCGGCGCGCGCCGACATCGAGCGCGAGCACCTTGACGGGGTAACTGCCGGTCCGGCGATCGACGCAGATCGAGTCGAAGCCGCTGCGGATGGTGAGGAAAACCGTGTCGCCGACCTGTTCGGCAAGGTAGCGCAGGTACGGATCGGCGATTGCGCGGATCGGGAAGCGGCGGCTGCGCGCCAGCCCGAGCAGCGAAACTTCCTGTCCGATGAGATAGCGCCGCGTCTCCGGGTCCTGCTCGACCGCGCCCTCTTCGGCGAGCACGCGCAGGATCCGGTGCACGGTCGGACGGTTGAGGCCGGACTCGGCCACGATGTCGGTGAGCCGCGCGCCCTGTTCCTGACTCGCGGCAAGGATGCGCAGCACCTTGACCGCGCGCCGGATGCTCTGCGCGCCGGCGACTTTCCCGCGCGCCTTCATCGCTCGCCGGGGTCGAGCACGCTCTTCGCGGTCTGCGCGAGCGGCTGCATGCGCAGGATCTCGCCGAGCCGGGCGTAGTTCGGCCCGCCGATGCGGCACAGGGGGCGCAGTTTCGCCGTGTCGATCTTGCCCGCCTCGTACAGGCCTTCGCGAAAATGAAAGCGCAGCACTTCGCCCACCATGAACTCGGACCCCGTGTCGCCGAAAGCGATCGTGCGGTGCAGGCGGCACTCCATGCTGATCGGGGCGATCGCGAGGCGCGGGGTGCGGATCGCGCGGCTCGCGACCGTCTCGAGCCCCAGCTCCTCGACCTCGCTCACCTCGGGCGCGTATTCGATCGCCGAAAGGTGCAGCGGCTCGACCATCGTTTCGTCGGCGATGTTGACCACGAACTCGCGCATGGCGTGGATGTGCCGGCCGGTGTCCTTCATCACGCCCGCCTTGCGGCCGACATTGATGCCGACCATCGGCGGCTTGCTGGAAACGAACGTGAAGGCGCTGAAGGGCGCGAGGTTCACGTGTCCGTCGGGCGCGAGCGTCGTCACCCAGGCGATCGGGCGCGGCACCACGATCCCGGTCAATAGCTTGTAAGTCGCCTCGGGACTCAAGGCGTCGGCAACAAGTTCCATGAACCCTCCTGGTTGCGCGATTGTTTCATGGCGGCCGCGGTCCGGGCGGTGTCCTGAACGTGGACGTCCACATTGTGGAATAAAGCGCCGGACCCGGGTTGCGGGACGCCGACCGCTGCAACTACAGTGGACCGATCCGATGGAGAGGAGCCGCCCATGAGACTTGCATCCGCAATCCTTGCCTCGCTGGCGCTCGCGCTCGGCGCGCCCGCCTATGCGCAGAAATGGCCCGACAAGCCGGTCAAGCTGGTGGTGCCGTACCCGCCGGGCGGCAACGTGGACACCGCGGCGCGCATCGTCGCGCCGGGCCTGCAGGAAGCCTTCGGCCAGCCGTTCATCGTCGAGAACCGGGCCGGCGCCGGCGGCCTGATCGCGGGCGAATTCGTCGCCAAGAGCGCGCCCGACGGCTACACGCTTTTCTTCACCGCCAATTCGCCGCTGCTCCACGCGCCGATCATCTACAACCGCCCCGCGTACCACTGGGAAAAGGATTTCGTCGCGGTGAGCATGATCTCGTACACCCCGATCGTGCTGCAGGTGCACCCGTCGGTGCCCGCGAAGAGCTTGAAGGAACTGCTCGATCTGGCGAAGCGCGAGCCCGGAAAGCTCGCCATGGCGACGCCGAGCGCGGGAACCACGAACCATCTGCTTTCGGAACTTCTGCAGTCGATCACCGGCGCCAAGTGGCTCACGGTGCACTACAAGGGCAACGCGCCGGCCACGACCGATCTGCTCGCGGGACAGGTGCAGCTCAACTTCGACCAGGTGTCGGTGGCGCTCGTCTACATCAAGCAGGGGCGGCTTCGTCCGCTCGCGGTGACGACCGAAAAGCGCGTGTCGTCGCTCCCCGACGTTCCCACCTTCGAGGAAGCGGGCGTCAAGGGAATGGAAGCGGGCACCTTCACCGGCATCGTCGCCCCGGCCGGCACGCCGAAGGAGATCGTTACGCGCCTGCAGGGCGCGCTGGCGCAGGTGCTTGCCACCAAAACGGTTGCCGAGCGGTTCGAGGGCATCGGCGCCGAAGCGCGGCCGATGGCCCCGGACCAGTTCCACGCCTACCTGAAGCGGGAATTCGACAAATGGACCCCGGTCATCCAGAAGGGAAACATCCGGGCGAACTGACCGTGGCGGGACGAAAGAGCATCCACGTCGCGGGTTTCAGCCACAAGAACCCGATTCCGGCCGCCTGCCGGATCGGGAACCTCCTGTTTTCGGGCAGCATCCAGGGAACCGATCCGGCGACCGGCAAGTACGGCGCGACACTCGAGGAGCAGTGCGCGCTCATGTTCGCGCACGTTCGCCGCGTCGTGGAGGCGACGGGCGGGCGACCCGAGGATGTCGTCAAGATGACCGTCTGGATGCGCGACCGCACGCAGCGCCAGGCGCTCAACGCGGAGTGGCTGAAGATGTTTCCGGATGCGTCCTCGCGCCCCGCGCGCCACACCATGCAGTCGGCGCTGGACGGGGAAAAGCTCATCGAGTGCGATTTCGTCGCGGTGCTCGACTGATGCCCGCGTATTTCGCGTTCGATCCGAACCCCCGCCGCCCCCACACGCCGCCCCCGCCCGAGAGCTGCGACAGCCAGTTTCACGTCTTCGGCCCGGCCGAGAAATATCCGGTGCGTCCGGGCGCAGCCTACGAGATGCCGTCGGCGACCTGGGAGGCGGCGGCGAAGATGCACAAGGCGCTCGGGATCGAGCGCGGCGTCATCGTGCAGCCGACCACCTACGGGGCCGACCACCAGTGCACGCTCGATGGACTCGCTGCGCTCGGCCCCGACTACAAGGGTTGCGCCAATGCAGTCGTGCTTTCCGAGCGCGACGATGCCTACATCGCCCGGCTGCACGAAGCGGGCGTTCGCGGCGCGCGCTTCACACGGCAGGGGCTTGGCATCGCTTTCTCGCCGCAAGCCTACGAGCGAGCGATCGCGCGCGTGAAGGAACTCGGCTGGTACGCCAAGTTCCAGCCGGAACCGGACGGGATCGCGACGCAATCTGCAACGTTCGAGGCGCTCGAGATCCCGGTCCTGATCGACCACATGGGGCGGCCCGACCCGGCGGCCGGAACGAAGGACCCGGGGCTTGCCAAACTGCTGGAACTACTCGGGCGCGGCAATTTCTGGGTGATGCTCTCGCTCGGGGAGAAGATCTCGAAGCAGGACTATCCGTGGGACGACGTGGTGCCGATCGCGCGCGCCTGCGTCGAGACGGCGCCGGATCGCGTGATCTGGGGAAGCGACTGGCCGCACCCGGTGTCGACCCGGCAGCCGCCCAACGAAGCCGACCTGCTCGAACTGCTCTACCGCTTTGCGCCCGACGCCGCCACGCGGAAGAAGATCCTCGTCGATAACCCGGCCGCGTTCTTCGGTTTCGAGCGCTGAGCGGCGCCACCGGGCCTGTGGTCAGGCGCCCGGCGGCGAATGTGCGGCGACGCCCGGCACCACTTCGAACGCGATGCCGTGCCTCGCGAGCGCCTCGATTTCCTCGCTGCCGCGGCCGGGGCGGGACGCGTCGCCTTCGCCGAGATGCACTACGCGCTTGCCCTCGCGCGCAAGCTTGACCAGCCGCTCGATGATCTGGTCCTCTTTGAGCGAATGGAGGCCCGAGCCCTTGCCGACACGGAGCCGCTCGGCTTCGCGCCGCGCAAGTTCCACGATTGCCGGGGACACCCGGTCGTCATAGAGCACGACGTCGGCGAGCTGCAGCACGCGCAGCGCGCGCAGCGTGAGCAGGTCCGGGTTGCCGGGACCGGCGCCGACCAGGTACACCATCCCCGCCGGCGTTTCCCTCTCCGGCTCTTCCTTCAGTTCACGCTCGAGCGCTTCGAGCGCAGGCCGCTCGCGCCCCGCGAGCACCATCTCGGCGACCGGTCCGTCCACGACGCGCTCCCAGAACCGGCGGCGCGCCGCGGGGTCCGGATAGCGGCGCTTGGAGGCCTTGCGGAAATCCGCAACGAGCGCGGCAAGCCGCCCGAAGGCGTGCGGCACCGCCGTCTCGATCATGGCGCGCAGCTTTCGCGCCAGCACCGGCGATGCGCCGCCGGTCGAAATCGCGATCTGCACCGGCGCGCGGTCGACGAGCGCGGGCATGATGAAACTGGAAAGCGCGGCGTTGTCGGCGACATTCACCGGAATGCGCAGCGCTCGCGCGGCACCCGACACCGCTTCGTTCACGCTCGCATCGTCGGTCGCCGCGATCACGACCTCCGCAGCCGCGAGATCGCCGGGCTGGAAACGCTTCGCCTCATGCCGGATGGCGCCGAGCAGCGTGAGCTCGGCAAGCCGCGGGCACAGTTCGGGCGCGACCACCGTCACGCGCACGCCCGAGCGCAGCAGCGTCTCGGTCTTGTTCGCGGCCACGGCGCCGCCGCCCACCACGATCCCCTGCTTTCCGCTCAGGTTCAGGAACGCTGCAAAGTAGGTACGGTCGGCGGCTCGCGTCATGGTTTAATGACATGATTTTAAACGGCGTTCGACGGGCGGGCGGCGCCTTTGACCAAAGTCAATGGTGCAGCCGGCCCCTGACCTAGCATGAGGTGATGTTGAACAAGCCGAGGCACCCGCAGATCCGCGTGCAGGCGTTTCTCGCCAACATCCCGATGTTCGGCGACATGGAGGGCGAGGAACTGGACCGCATCGCGGCGGCGACGCTGCCGGTGTACGCCGAGAAGGGCGAAACCATCGTCCGCCGGGGCGATCCCTGCAGCGGTTTTCACGTGGTGGTCTACGGCCAGGTCAAGCTCGGCTTCACCTCGCCGCAGGGAATCGAGAAGGTGGTCGAGATCATCCGCCCCGGCCAGAGCTTCGGCGAGGCGCTCATGTTTCTCGAAAAGCCCTATATCGTGTTCGCGCAGGCGCTCGCCGATACGATGCTGCTGCACGTCCTGAAGCACGCCGTGTTCGAGGAGCTGGACCGCGACGCGGGGTTCGCGCGGCGCATGCTCTCGGGCCTGTCGCGGCGCCTGCACGGGCTGGTGCGCGACGTCGAGGCCTACACGCTGCGCTCGGGATCCGAACGCGTGATCGGCTACCTGCTGCGCGACGTCCCGGACGATGCCGGCGCGGGCGTTGCCCCGGTCGAGGTCACGCTATCTCCCGGCAAGAGCGTGATCGCCTCGCGCCTGAACATGACGCCGGAGCACTTTTCGCGGATCCTGCACGATCTCGCGGCGCAAAACCTGATCGAGGTCGACGGACGCACGGTCCGGGTCCTCGATCTCGCTCGCCTGCGCGGCGACGGATTCTGATGGTGGCGCCGCCGCCGAGCGAGCGCGCTCAGCGCTCGGTGCGCTCGCCGAGCAGCGTGTCGGCGCGTGCCTCCTCTTCGGCCGAGAGCGATGCTGCCTGGGCCGCGCGCCGGCGGCGGATGAAGATCGCGATCAGCGCGAACCCGCCGACGAGCAGCATGAACGGTCCGGCCCACAGCAGCAGCGTCGATTCCTTGAACGGCGGGCGGTAGAGCACGAAATCGCCGTAGCGCTTGACGAGGAAATCGCGGATCTCGACGTCCGACTTGCCCGCCCGGATCATCTCGCGGATTTCGCGCTTGAGGTCCATCGCCAGGTCGGCGCGCGAGGCGGCGAGCGACTCGTTCTGGCACACCAGGCAGCGCAGCTCCTCGGCGAGCGCCATCAGGCGCGCTTCGACCCGCTCATCGGCCGCGAGCGGCTGCGCCTCGCGCGCAAGCGCCAGCCCGCAAAAGAGAACCGCCGCAACGACGAGCAGGGCGCGTCTCACTGTTCGAGCTTCGCGATCAGCGGCAGGATCTTCTCGCGCATCACGTCCGGCGTCACCGGGCCGATCTGCTTGTAGCGGATGACGCCCGCGCGGTCGATCACGTACGTTTCGGGAACGCCGTATACGCCGTAGTCGATGCCGATGCGCCCGTCGCCATCCACCACCGAGAGGTCGTACGGGTCGCCGTAGCGCGCGAGCCAACGCAGGGCGTCCTCGCGCGCATCCTTGTAGTTGAGACCTACCAGCGGCGCGCGCCTCGTCTTCGCGAAGTCGACCAGCACCGGATGCTCGTCGCGGCACGAGGCGCACCACGACGCCCATACGTTCAGCAGCCAGGTCTTGCCGCGCATCTGGGCAGGGGAAAAGCGCTCTTCGCCGCCGAGCCGCGGCAACTCGAAGGCGGGCGCCGGTTTGCCGACGAGGGGTGAAGGGACTTCGCGCGGGTTGCGCGTGAGGCCCGCCGCAAGGAGCACCACGAGCGCGAGAAAAGCGACGATCAGCCCGATCCGCACGGCGTCAGGCCCGTTCCGCGGCGAGCGCGCCCTCGCGCGCGAAGGCGCGCGCTTTCATGCGGTAGCGCCGGTCCGAAAGCGCGAGGATGCCGCCGAGCGCCATCAGCAGGCAGCCGACCCAGATCCAGTCGACGAACGGCTTCACGTGCGCGCGCACGCTCCAGGCGCTGCCGCCGACGGGCTCGCCGATCGACACGTACACGTCGCGCACGAGGCCCGGGTCGATCGCCGCCTCGGTCATCGGCATCTCCGAGGAAAAATACTTGCGCTTCTCGGGCCGCAGGATCTTCACCACCTTGCCGTCGCGCAGCAGCTCGATTTCGGCCACCGTGGCGCTGTAGTTGGGGCCGGGCGCCTGCCCGAACCGGACCATGCGCAGGCTGTAGTCGCCCAGCGTCAGCACTTCGCCGGGCGCCATGCGCACTTCCTTGTCGGTCTCGTAGCCCTTGGAAAGCGCGACGCCCACGACGAATACGGCAAGCCCGAGGTGCGCGAGATGCATTCCCCAGTAGCGGCGCGGCTGTCGCAGCAGCGCGGCGCCCTTGCCGCTCATGCCCGCACCGGCGTCGCCGACCCGCGAGCGTACCTGCAGCACGGTCGAGGCCACGATCCAGAAAACGAGGAACATCGACAGCGCTACGAGCGAGCGGAAGCTCCCCATGGCAAAGGGCACCAGCAGCCCGGCCGCGACCGCAAACAGAAACGCGTAGCGCATCTGCCTGGTCAGCTCGGCGAGGCTCGCCGAGCGCCAGGAGGCGTGCGGGCCGAGCGCGACGAGGAACAGCAGCGGCACCATCAGCGGCACGAACACCGAATCGAAGTAGGGCGGCCCGACGGAGATCTTGCCCATCCCGAGCGCATCGATCGCCAGGGGATAGAGCGTGCCGAGAAGCACCGTGCCGCAGGCAACCGTGAGCAGCACATTGTTCGACAGCAGCAGCGACTCGCGCGACACGAGATCGAATTCGCCTCCCCCCGCAACCCGCGGCGCGCGCGCGGCAAAAAGGATGAGCGAGGCGCCGATCACGAGCACGAGCAGCACCAGGATGAACACGCCGCGGCGCGGGTCGGTGGCGAACGCGTGCACCGAAGTGAGCACGCCGGAGCGCACCAGGAACGTTCCGAGCAGCGAAAGCGAGAACGCGGTGATGGCGAGGAGCAGCGTCCAGCTCTTGAGCGCGCCGCGTTTCTCGGTCACCGCGAGCGAGTGGATGAGCGCCGTGCCGACGAGCCAGGGCATGAAGGAAGCGTTCTCCACCGGGTCCCAGAACCACCAGCCGCCCCAGCCGAGCTCGTAATAGGCCCACACGCTGCCCAGCGCGATTCCGAGCGTGAGGAACACCCACGCCGCCGTGGTCCACGGCCGCGACCAGCGGGCCCACGCGGCATCGAGCCGGCCCGAGACGAGCGCCGCGATGGAAAGCGCAAACGCGACCGAAAAGCCGACGTAGCCCATGTAGAGCATCGGCGGGTGAAAGATGAGGCCAGGATCCTGCAGCAGCGGATTGAGGTCGCGCCCATCCGCCGCCGCGGGCAGGAGCCGATCGAACGGGTTCGAGGTGAACAGGATGAAGGAATGAAAGCCCGCCGCGACGAGGCCCAGTACGCCGACGGTGCGCCCCACCATCGCCTCCGGAAGCGAGCCCGACAGGAGCGCAACCGCGAGCGTCCAGGCGGCGAGCATCAGGATCCAGAGCAGGAGCGAGCCTTCGTGACCGCCCCACACGGCCGAAAGCCGGTAGGCGAAGGGCAGCTGGGAATTCGAGTGGTTCGCGACGTAGGCGACCGAGAAGTCGTTCTGCGCGAACGACCAGCCGAGCGCGATGAAGGCCAGCGCCACGAGCACGAACTGCACCGCGGCCGCGGGACGCGCGAACGCGATCCAGCGCGCATTGCCGCGCGCCGCGCCGGCAAGCGGAACGATCCCCTGCGCGAGCGCGACGCAGAGCGCGACGATGAGGGCGAAATGGCCGAGTTCGGGAATCATGGGTTGACCACCACGGTCTTGCCCGCCTTGTGCGCCTGCTCGAGCGCGTGCGCCGCCTCCGGCGGCATGTAGTTCTCGTCGTGCTTGGCGAGCACTTCGCTCGCGCGGAATACGCCGTCGGATCCGACCCTGCCCTGCGCCACGACGCCTCTGCCCTCGCGGAAAAGGTCGGGAAGGATACCGGAGTAGGTGACCGGAATGCTGTGTGCGGTGTCGGTGACCACGAAATGCACGGCGAGGCTCTCCGGGCTGCGCTTGAGGCTGCCGACCTGCACCAGGCCGCCGATGCGGAACGCGCGGTCGCGCGGCGCCTCTCCCGCCGCGATCTGGGACGGGCTGAAGAAGAAGACGAGGTTCGACTGGAACGCGTTCAGCACCAGGCCGGCCGCCGCCGCGAGAAGCGCGAGCCCGGCGCCGATCGCGATCAGCCGTTTATGCCGCGGCTTCATAGCGCAGCCTTTCCGCGCGGATGCGCTCGAGCGCGCTTTGCCGGCGCGCGCGCAGGATCAGCATTTCGGCCGCGATGCACACGACTGTTGCGAGGAAACTGCCCCAGACGTAAAACCCGTATCCCCCCATGGCGAAGAATTCCGCCGCACTGCCCCAGGTCATGTCGCTTCCTTCAGTTGATAGGCCCATTCGGTGTGCGCCTCGCGCTCCAGGATGATCGCGCGCACCCGCACGAGCGAGACCGCGATGCTGTACATCCAGAACGCGAAGGCCATGATCAGCATTCCGGCGAGCATCGCCGCCGCCATGCTCGGGGCGCGCGTGAGGCTCACCGAAGCCCCCTGGTGCAGGGTGTTCCACCACTGCACCGAGAAATAGATGATCGGCACGTTGATCACGCCCACGAGGGCGAGCACCGCCGCCGCGCGGTCGCCGCGGCGCGGGTCGTCGATCGCGGCACGCAGCGCCATGTATCCTAAGTAAAGAAAAAACAGCACAAGTTCCGAAGTCAGGCGCGCGTCCCACACCCAGTAGGTGCCCCAGGTCGGGCGGCCCCAGAGCGCCCCGGTCCACAGCGAAAGGAACGCGAACATGGCGCCGGTCGGGGCGATCGCGTGCGCCATCATGCTCGAAAGGCGTGTATTGAGCGCGAGTCCCAGCCCCGACCACCCCGCCATCACGAGGTACAGGAACATGGACATCCAGGAAGCGGGCACGTGCACGAAGATGATGCGGTAGGACTCGCCCTGCTGGGCGTCGGTCGGGGCGACGAAAAACGCGATCCACAGGCCCACTGCGCCCGACACGGCGGCGAGCCACGCAAACCAGGGCGTCATGCGGCCGGCAAGCGGATAGAAGCTCGGGGGGGATGCGTAGCGAAACCAGTGAATCAGGCCGCTGCTCATGGCTTCATTCCAGCGCGATGCGGATTCCGGCCGCGGCGGCGAGCGGCGCGAAGACCGTGGCGAGAATCAGGCAGGCGCCCAGCAGCGAGAGGTTCGCCGCCGAGGAAAGACCGGCGAGCCTCGCGTCCACCGCGCCGGCGCCGAAGATGAGCGTCGGAACGTAGAGCGGCAGGACGAGCAGCGCCACCAGCGCCCCGCCGCCGCGCACCCCGAGCGTGAGCGCGGCGCCGATCGCGCCCACCAGGGAAAGTGCCGGCGTGCCGATCAGAAGCGAGATCATCAGCAGCCCGATCACGTCCGCGGGAAGCCCGTACTGAAGGGCAAGCAGCGGCGAGACGAGCACCAGCGGCAATTCGGACACGAGCCAGTGCGCCGCGACCTTGCCGCTCACCGAGACGACGAGCGGCACCGGCGCGAGCGCAAGCTGCTCGAGCGTGCCGTCCTCGAAGTCGGCGACGAACATGCGGCCAAGCGAGAGCATCGAGGCGAGCAGCGCCGCGACCCACAGCACGCCCGGCGCCACACGGCGCAGCAGTTCCGGCTCGGGTCCCAGGCCGAGCGGAAAAAGGCTCGCCACCAGGACGAAAAACCCCAGGCTGAAGAGCGGCTCGGACTTGCGCCGTGCCGCGAGCCGCAGGTCGCGCCGCACGATGCCGGCGAACGCGGCGCGAAACGACGGGGCGCTCACGTGAAGGCAAACACGCGGACTTCCGCGCGCAGCTCGATCGGCTGATGGCTGGTGAGCACCGCGATTCCGCCGCGCTCGAGGTGAGCGTCGACAAGCCCGGCCAGAGCCTGCGCGGCGCGCGCATCGAGCGAGGCGAGCGGCTCGTCGAGGATCCAGAGCCGCCGCGCGGCGAGCGCGAGGCGACTGAGCCCGACGCGGCGTTTCTGTCCCTGCGAGAGCGCGCGAACCGGAAGCGCATCGAGCTGGCGCACGCCAAACGCCTCGAGCGCGTCCGCAGCCGCACCTCGGCTTGCCGGTTGACCGCAAAGCGAGGCCGCGGCGAGCAGATTCTCCGACGGCGTGAGGTCGTCCTTGAGCGCGTTCGAGTGCCCGCAGTAGGCGAGCTCCGCGCGGTACTCCTCGTCGATTCTCCAGATCGGTGCGTCGTTCCAGCGCACTTCGCCGCGCTCGGGGCGCGCAAGCCCGCAGAGAATCCTGAGCAGGCTCGTCTTGCCGCTGCCGTTGGGACCCTGCACGAGCAAGCACTCGCCGGGATGAAGCCGGAACGAAACGCCGGCGAACAGCCGCCGCGTTCCACGCACGCATTCGAGGTCATTTGCGCTCAGCATCGGAATCGGGCATCGGGGGTGATTGTCGCCTGCGGGGGCCGCGAAACGTTGATTACGGTCAACCTTGACGCGTCGCGACACCAGCCGTCAACTCTACAATTTTTCCTTTTCTTTGTGCCACTTGCCATATGGATCTGGTTTGCCCCGCAGGCGGCCTTCCGGCGCTCAAGGCGGCGATCGACCATGGCGCCGACTGGGTCTATCTCGGCCTGCGGGATAGCACCAACGCGCGCAATTTCGCCGGGCTGAATTTCGACCGCGCGGCGCTTGCCGAAGGGCTCCGCTACGCCCGCCGCCGTGGTCGCCGGGTGCTGCTCGCGATCAACACCTACCCGCAGGCGGCGAGCTGGCAGCGCTGGACCGCGGCGGTAGACCTTGCCGCCTCGCTCGGCGTGGACGCGATCATCGTCGCCGACCTCGGCCTGCTCGAATATGCGCACGCGAACCACCCGAAGCTCGAGCTTCACCTCTCGGTGCAGGGCTCGGCGACCAGCCACGAGGCGATCAATTTCTACCACGATCACTTCGGCATCCGGCGCGCGGTGCTGCCGCGCGTGCTCTCGCTGGCGCAGGTCGAGCACCTGGTGCGCAACACCCCGGTCGAGATCGAGGTGTTCGGCTTCGGCGGGTTGTGCGTGATGGTGGAGGGGCGCTGCACGCTCTCGGCCTACGCCTGCGGCGATTCGCCCAACACGATGGGGGCGTGTTCTCCCGGGCGCGCGGTGCGCTGGGCGGAAACGCCGAGCGGGCTGGAATCGCGCCTGAACGGCGTGCTGATCGACCGCTACGCGCCGGGCGAACGCGCCGCGTATCCCACGCTGTGCAAGGGGCGCTTCGAAGTCGAGGGCGCGACCTACTACGCGATCGAGGAGCCGGCAAGCCTGAACACGCTCGAGATGCTGCCGGAGTTCCTTCGCATCGGCGTGCGCGCGGTGAAGATCGAGGGCCGCCAGAGGAGCCCCGCATACGTGGCGCAGGTGACGAAAGTCTGGCGCCAGGCGATCGATGCCGCGCTCGCCGAGCGCGGGCGCTTCGCGCCGCGTTCGGCATGGCTCGCCGAACTCAACCGTCATTCCGAGGGCAGTCAGCACACGCTCGGCGCTTTCTCGCGGCCCTGGAAATGAA
>CAZXAR010000092.1:0-12394 GCA_964638135.1 uncultured Enterobacteriaceae bacterium
CGATGCGCGTGCGTTCGAGTGGGTGCGCGAAGTGCCAGAGGCGGCGCGCCGCCTCGCCGCGCGCTTCTGGCCGGGACCGTTGACGCTGATCCTCAAACGCGCGACACGCGTGGGCGACTTTGTGAGCGGCGGGCAGGACACGATTGGCGTGCGCGTTCCCTCGCATCCGGTCGCGCGTGCGATGCTGGAAGTGTTCGGCGGCGGCGTCGCGGCACCGTCGGCGAACCGCTTCGGCAAGGTGAGTGCAACGACCGCGGCCCACGTGCGGGAGGAACTCGGCCAGGACGTTGACCTGGTGCTCGAGGGCGGTCCAAGTGAAATCGGCATCGAGTCCACGATCGTCGACTTGTCGCGGGGCAAACCGGTCATGCTCCGGCCCGGCGCAATCTCGGCGGCGGAGCTGGAGGCGGTTCTCGCCGAACCGCTCGGAGCGGCAGACTTGCGTGCACCGCGTGCGCCGGGAACTCTGGAACGCCACTACGCACCCCGCACGCGGATGCGACTCGTTGCAGCGCATGCGCTGGATGCGGAAATCGCGAAGGCGCCAGGCAAGGCGGTGCTCGCCTTTTCCCGGCCCGATGAGCGCGTGGGCTATTGGTTACGCATGCCGCGCGAAGCGCAGGCCTACGCGCGGCGGCTCTACGCGGCGCTGCGGGAGATCGATACTGCTGGAAGCGACGAAATCCTGGTCGAGTCGCCGCCCGAGGCACCGGAATGGACTGCCGTGCTCGATCGGCTGCGGCGCGCGACCTCTCCCCGTGAGGGTTCGTGAATGCGCATCGCGTCGCTCGTCTGCATCGCGGTGCTTGCGGGGTGCGGCGCGCACACGAACGTGCGCGTTGGCTCGGGTGCCGGCGTGCCGCCGGGAACGACCGTCCTGAGATCCTCGGTCGGCGTCCATGTCGAATCCGGTTCTGCGGCTGCCGCTCTGGTTGCGGCCGGCATTCTCGCCGCGGCGTGGCACGCCGACGAGCGCGAACGTGACCGAAGCGGCAACCGGGCGGGCTTGTTTGCGGGCGCCGGCGCCGCGCCGCCGCTCGCCGAGTGGCGGCGCGTGAACGCGCAGGATTGCACCCGTCCGATCGCGGACGCGTCCGCCAACCTGAGCTGCAAGTGACGCGCTACGTTCGCTGCGGGCCGGCTTTGCCGTTTTCCACGGCGAAGCTCGCCAGCGTACTGCAGGCGGCGTCCCGGGATCGCACGCTTTGCATCGCACGCAGGTCGGCGCGCATCGTCCCGGGCGTCACCTCGACGCGCACATAGCCGCGAAAGCGGCTGTCGGCAAGCTTGATGTGCGGATTGTCCGGCAGCCTCTGCTCGTACCACTCCTGCGGCCAGCCCTGCGAGGTGAGCGATGTGCCGACGAATTCGCTCGCCACCGCAGGCGATGCGGGATCGTCGAAATCGAGCCTCAGGTCGCTGACGTTGAATGCGTGCACGTCGCCGCCGATCACGACCGGGTTTGCGACGCGGCGATCGTGCAATGCCTGCAGAAGCCGTCGGCGCGCCGCGGGATAGCCGTCCCAGGCATCGGTCCAGGCGCGGCGGCCCGGACCCGGAAGTTCGTCGAGCCGCGCCATCCGTGTCTGCTGCGCCAGAACGTTCCAGCGCGCGCCGCTCGCCGCGAACGCCGAATCGAGCCAGCGCTCTTGGGCGTTGCCGAGCATCGTCCGGCGTGCGTCGGAAAGTTGCGGGCACTCTTCCGGACTGACCGAATTCGAGCCCCCGCGGCGACCCGGCCGCGGGCACGCCTGCCACGAGCGGTACTGGCGATCGTCGAGCACGAAGAAGCGTGCGAGCGTTCCCCAGCCGAGCTGCGTGTAGATGCGCATGTCCGGTCCGCGCGGCCGCATGCGCGGCGGCAGCGGCAGGTGCTCGTAGTACGCCTGGTAGGCGGCGGCGCGGCGCGCCAGAAATTGCTCGCGCGGCATGCCGTCTTCGGGCCGGTTGTCGGCGTAATCGTTGTCGACCTCGTGATCGTCCCAGGTGAGGATCCACGGACAGGCGGCATGCGCGCTCTGCAGGTCCGGATCGCTTCGGTACAGCGCATGGCGGATGCGGTACTCGGCGAGCGAATAGGGTTCGCCGGCGTTGTGCTTGCGCACGTGCTCGCGGCCCCAGGACGACTCGTAGATGTAATCCCCCAGAAATGCAATCAGGTCCGGTTCGTCGCGCAGCATATGACGGTAGGCGCCGTAGTAACCCTGTTCGTACTGCTGGCACGAGGCAAACGCAAAGCGCAGATGCCCCGCCGCTGCACCGGCCGCGGGTGCGGTGCGCGTGCGACCCACGGGGCTGACGGCGTCGGCGACTGCAAACCGGTACCAGTACCAGCGCTCCGGCTCGAGCGCCTTCACCTCCACGTGCACGGAATGCGCCCACTCGGGAAACGCCTCCGCCGTACCCGACGCGACGATCGAACCGAAAGCCTCGTCGCGCGCGATTTCCCAGTGCACGGGGACAGCGACTGGCGCCAAACCGCCGCTTTCGTGCGCGGGGTCGAGCGCAAGGCGAGTCCACAGAATCATCCCGTCCGGTCGGGGGTAGCCCGAGGCGACGCCGAGCGAGAACGGGTAGCCGGCAAGGCGTGGGCGCGGCCCGGAACAGGCAGGCAGCGCGCCCGCCGCGCCGAGCGCTGCCATACGCCGGAGAAATTCGCGCCGGTCGAACATGCGAACAGGATAACGCGCCACCGCCGCAGCACGCCGACGCCGCGGTAGACTCAGGTCTGCGCGTGTCAGGAGGTTGGATGATTCATTTCGTGGTGCATGAGGAAGGCGACGGCGTCGGCGTGGTCGTGGTGGAGGGCGTGAAGGCAGGACAGGAACTCGTCGGCTGGATCATGGAGGACGGCAAGGAAATCCGGCTGACGGCAAAAAGCGATATTCCGATCGGCCACAAGCTGGCGCTGAGGGATTACAAGCCCGGCGATACCGTGATCAAGTACGGGGTGGACATCGGCAAGGTCGTGGCGCCGATCGCGAAGGGCGAGCACACCCACGTGCAAAACCTGAAGACGAAACGGTGGTGAACATGGCAATGGACCTTTCCAAGGCGAGTTTCTGGGGCTACCGGCGCGAGAATGGCCGGGTCGGCGCGCGCAATCACGTCATCATCCTGCCGGTGGACGACCTGTCCAACGCGGCGGCACAGGCGGTGGAGAACAACATCAAGGGCACGATGGCGCTGCCACATCCCTACGGGAGGCTGCAGTTCGGCGCCGACCTGGAGCTGCACTTTCGTACGCTCATCGGCATGGGCTCGAACCCCAACGTCGCGGCGGTGGTGGTGATCGGGATCGAGGAACAGTGGACCGAGCGTGTCGTCGAGGGCATTGCGAAAACCGGCAAGCCCGTGGCCGGGTTCGGCATCGAACTGCACGGCGACCACGACACGATCAGGCGCGCCTCGGCGGCGGCGAGGGAGTACGTGCAGTGGGCGAGCGAACTGCGCCGCGAGGAGCGGCCGCTGAAGGATCTCTGGGTCTCCACCAAGTGCGGCGAATCCGACACCACGTCCGGATGCGGCTCGAACCCGACGGTCGGCAACGCCTTCGACAAGCTTTATCCGCGCGGGGTGACCCTCGTGTTCGGCGAAACCACCGAGCTTACGGGCGGTGAGCACCTGGTCGCGGCGCGCTGCCGCAATGACGAGGTGCGCAAGAAATTCCAGTTCGTCTTCGACCGCTACCAGCAGGTGATCGACCGGCACAAGACGAGCGACCTGATGGATTCGCAGCCGACCAAGGGCAACATCGCCGGGGGCCTCACCACGATCGAGGAAAAGGCGCTCGGCAACATCCAGAAGATCGGGCGCCAGTGCAGGGTGGACGGCGTGCTCGACAAGGCCGAGACGCCCACTGGGCCGGGACTGTGGTTCATGGATTCGTCCTCCGCCGCGGCAGAGATGGTGACGCTGTGCGCCGCGGCCGGCTTTGCGGTGCATCTCTTCCCCACCGGCCAGGGCAACGTGATCGGCAACCCGATCCTGCCGGTAATCAAGCTGTGCGCCAACCCGCGCACGGTGCGCACGATGTCCGAGCACATTGACGTCGACGTGTCGGGGCTGCTGCGCAGGGAGCTCACACCCGACCAGGCGGGCGACAAACTGCTCGAGTGCATGCTGCGCACCGCGAACGGGCGGCTCACCGCAGCCGAGGCGCTCGGCCACCGGGAATTCGTTCTCACGCGGCTCTACGAGTCGGCTTGAATTCGCTGCACGTCAGCGTCTGGAGAGGCGGCGCGCAAGGCGCCTTCCAGGCGTTCGAGGTGCCGCGCCGCGCAAGCCAGACCGTGCTCGACGTGGTGAGCTACATCCAGCGCTCGCTCGATCCCACGCTCGCCTACCGGTTCGCGTGCCGCGTCGGCATGTGCGGCTCCTGTGCCATGACGGTGAACGGGACCGCGCGCTGGACCTGCCGGACACACGTCGACAAGGTCGCAAAGGAGGACCGGATCGAGATCGCACCGTTGCGCAACCTGCCGGTGATTCGCGACCTCGTCACCGACATGCGCGAATTCTTCGACAAGTGGGCGCGCGCAAAGGGGCAGTTCCGGGGCGCAGCGACCCGCCACGACGGGTTTGCCCGCATTCGCCCGGACTCCACGGAGCGGCGTCGCGCCGACGCCGGCATCGAATGCATCGGCTGCGCGGTGTGCTACGCGTCCTGCGAGGTGGTACAGCGGATTCCCGACTACCTCGGCCCCGCCGCGCTCAACCGCGCCTGGACCCTGGTGAACGACGCACGCGACGTGATGCGCGCGGAACGCCTGCGCGCGGTGGCAGGCGACGCCGGCTGCCACGCGTGTCACACGCAGATGGGGTGCACCGAACGCTGCCCGGTGAAGCTTGCGCCGACCGCCTCGATCGCAGGCTTGAAGCGCGAAACCGCGCGCTGGATGATGCGCGGCGAACGATGAGTGCGCGTGTCGAAACGTTGCTGTGGATCGCGCAGCGCGCCACCGCCGGGGTGCTGGCGGTATGTGTCGCAGTGCATCTGGTGACGATGACATACGCGATCCGCGGCGGCCTGAGCGCGGAGGAAATCCTCTCGCGCACGCGGGGTAGCACCGGCTGGCTCGTGTTTTACGCGCTGTTCGTGGTGGCGGCGGCGGTGCACGTGCCGATCGGACTGCGCGCCGCGCTCGCGGAATGGTTCGGCTGGCGCGGCCGCTCGCGCGACGCAGCCCTCGCCGCCTTCGCGCTGGCGCTCGGCGGGCTCGGCATGCGCGCCGTGCTCGGGGTCTTCTCATGAGGAGCCACTCCGGCTACTGGGCTTTCGCGGTGCATCGCGTGTCGGGGATCGGGCTGGCGCTGTTTCTCCCGGTTCATTTCTGGGCGCTCGGACACGCGCTGGAAGGTGCCGCGAGCCTGGACGCGCTGCTTGCGTGGACCGAGCGGCCGCTGGTCAAGTTCGCCGAGTGGGGAATCGTGCTGCTGCTCGCGGCGCATTTCGCGGGGGGGTTGCGCATCCTGGCGCTCGAATTCCTTCCCTGGCGGGACTGGCAAAAGAGCCTTGCCGCGGCTGCCGCCGCGGTCTCGCTTGCGATCGGGCTTGCATTCGCCCTGGCGCTGTAGAATCACCAGAGAAAAAGGAGGACTGAATGAAATTTGCCAGACTGTTTGCCATCCTGGCCGGGTTTGCGCTCGCCGCGGTTGCGCAGGCGCAAGGCTGGCCACAGAAGCCGGTGCGTTTCATCGTGCCGTTTCCTCCCGGCGGCGCGACCGACATCTCGGCGCGCCTGGTGGGCCAGAGGCTCTCCGAGAAGTGGGGCCAGTCGGTCATCATCGAGAACCGGGGTGGCGCCGGCGGTGGCGTCGGGGCCGCGGAAGCGGCGCGCGCCACGCCCGATGGCTACACCCTGTTCTTTCCCTCGGGCTCGGTGATGACGGCCAACCAGCACGTCTACGCCAAGCTCAACTACGACCCGGAAAAGGATTTCGTGCCGGTGACCAACGTGGTTTCCGGGCCGCAGGTGCTCGCCGTACCGGCGAATTCGCCGTACAAGAGCGTGAAAGATCTGATCGACGCGGCGAAAGCGCAGCCCGGCAAACTCACCTTCGGGCATGCGGGGATCGGTTCTCAGACCCATCTGGCGGCGGAAAATTTCGTCAATACGGCGAAGATCGACGCCATCGCGGTTCCCTACAAGGGCGAAGGGCCGGCGCTCACCGGTCTCGTGGGTGGCGACACAACGTTCGCCGTCACCAATGTCGCCGCGACGATCGGCCACATCAATTCCGGCCGTCTGCGCGCATTGGGCGTCACCAGCAGGACCGAGGCGGCGCAACTTCCGGGTGTGCCGCCGATCGCGAAAACGCTCCCGGGATTCGAGAACAGCGGCTGGTTCGGCATCGTCGCCCCGGCCGGGACGCCGAAGGAGATCATCGACAAGGTGTACCGCGACACCAAGACGGTGCTCGAGTCGACCGAGATGAAAGCGCGCTTTTTCGTGCAGGGGCTCGCTCCCGTCGGCAACTCGCCCGAGGAAATGGGCCGGGCGATGAAGGAAGAGTCCGCACTCTGGGCGCGGATCGTCAAAGAGCGCAAGATCCAGGTGAAATGAGGCAGTGAAGGTCGATCTCGGAAAGGTCGAGGAGGCAGCCAAGGAGCTCTACATCCGTGCGCTGAAGCTCCTGCCGCCGGACGTCAAGAGCGGGTTCGACGCGCTCGCCCGAAAGGAATCCGACGCCGGGGCGAAGCGTGTGCTCGGCACCATGATCGTGAACATCGGCGTTGCCGAGAGCACGGACAACCTGCTCTGCCAGGACACGGGCATCCCGATCTACAACGTGTGGATCGGGCGCGGCGTGGAGGTGGACGGCTTTGCGCTCAAGCAGGCGATCCGCACGGGGTGCGAGCGCGCGACGCGCGAATATCCGTTGCGCTCTTCGGTGGTTCACCCGGTGACGCGCAGGAACGAGCAGACCGGTTGCGGCAGGCACGTGCCGGTGGTCCGGATCGACTTCACCGCGCAGACCGAGGTGCTCGAGATCGAAATGATCCCGAAGGGCTCGGGTTCGGAAAACAATTCCTGGCTGCGCATGGCCGTCCCGGCCGAAGGCGTGGACGCGATCAAGACCTTCGTCGTCGATTGCGTGCTCGAGGCCGGTGGCAAGACCTGTCCGCCCACCATCGTCGGCGTCGGCGTGGGCGGCAGCGCCGACCTGTGCCTGCATCTTGCGAAGGTGGCCGCGACCCGCGCGCTCGGATCGTGTTGCGAGGATCCGGAAGGCGCGAAGCTCGAAGCCGAACTCAGCCGCGCAGTGAACGAGCTGGGTGTAGGGCCGCAGGGCCTGGGCGGGGATTCGACCGCCTTCGCGGTACATGTCGAGACCGCGGCGACGCACATCACGATGAACCCGGTCGCGGTCAACATGCAGTGCCATTCGGCGCGCCGGGCGCGCGCGACATTCCGTCCGACCGGCATCGAATACGGGTATTGAAATGAAGCGGGCACTTGCGCTGGTTCTGCTCCTGATCGCGCCCCTCGCCTGGGCGGCCGAAGTCGCGGGCGTGAAATTCGACGATCGCATGCGCCTTGGCAGCGCCGACCTGGTGCTGAACGGCGCCGGTCTGCGCAAGCGCCTGTTCATTCAGGTCTACGCGATCGGCCTGTACGTCGGCGAGAAAAAGCCCTCCGCGGCCGAGGCGATTGCGCTTCCCGGGCCGAAGCGGGTCGCCATTCACATGCTGCGCGACGTGGATGCGGCGACCTTCACCGAAGCGCTCGCCGACGGCATGCGCGCGAACCACGACGAGGCGGCGATGAAGGCGCTCGAGCCGCGCATCGCGGCGCTCTCCGCGATCATGGCCGAACTCAAGGAGGCGAAAAGGGGAATGTCGATTGCGCTCGACTGGCAGCCGGCAACCGGTACCGTGGTCAACGTGGACGGCAAGCCGCGCGGCAAGCCGATCGAAGGCGACGACTTCTACCGCGCGCTGCTGCGGATCTGGCTCGGGGACAACCCCGTGCAGGACGATCTCAAGCGCGCATTGCTCGGCGAGCCGCAGTGACCCGATGGCGCACTACGAGCTGACAACGCCGCTTGCCGAACCCCAGGTTCGCGGCCTGCGCATTCACGACACGGTCACCCTTGCCGGCGCCCTCTACGGAATCCGCGACGCGACGCAGATCCACATGTTCGACCGCGGCCGCCGCACGCGTTTCGATTTGAATGGCCAGGCAGTATTGCACACCGCCCCGAACGTCAAGGTTGTGCCGAAAAGCGCGGCGCACCCCGCGGGCTACGCACCGATCTGCGTGGGCACGACGACGAGCGACCGCATGGAACGGTTCACGCGGCCCCTCCTGCGGCAGCTCGGCGCGCGGCTCATCATCGGCAAAGGCGGCCTGCGCGACGATTCGCTCGCGGCGTTCCAGGAATTCGGGGGCGCCTACCTTGCGCTCATCGGCGGTACGGCTGCGCTTGAGACCACCTGGGTCGAGGCGATCGAGGACGTCGACCTGGACGACCTCAACCCGGAGTCGCTGTGGAAATTCCGCGTGCGGGGCTTCGGTCCGTTGCTCGTCGCCATGGACAGCCACGGGGGAAGCCTCTATGCGCAGGTGAAACAGGCCGCTCAGGAGCGCCGCTCCAAGGCGCTCTCCCGCCTCGGGGTGAAGTAAAATCCGGCATCCCCGACGAAACCCGCAGGAGGCTAAGATGAAGTTCGCAACGCGTATCCTATTGGCCTGCACCGGCGCGCTCGCGCTGCAGGCGCATGCGCAGAACATCTCCATCGGTACCGGTGGCACGGGCGGGGTCTACTACCCGCTCGGCGGCGGCATGGCGGCGGTGCTTTCCAAGTACGTCCCCGGAATGCAGGCCACGGCCGAAGTGACCGGCGGCTCGGTCGCCAACCTGCAGCTCATCGGCACGGGCAAGCCCTACCTCGCGATGACGATGGTGGACGCGGGGCTCGACGCCTACAAGGGACAGGAGAAGTTCGCCGGCAAGGCCGTGCCGGTGCGCACACTCATGGTGATGTACCCGAACCGCATGCACGTGGTCTCCATCACGGCAACCGGCATCAAGTCGGTCGCCGACTTCAAGGGCAAGCGTGTGTCCACCGGCTCGGGCGGCAGCGCCACCGAGGTGATGGCGTTCCGCGTCATCGAGGCCGCGGGGCTGGACAAGGACAAGGACATGACGCGCGAGCGCCTCGGCGTCGCGGAGTCGGTGAACGCGCTCAAGGACCGCAAGATCGACGCCTTTTTCTGGGTGGGCGGACTGCCCACCGCGGCAGTGACCGACCTCGCCAACTCGCCGGGCGTGACGATCCAGATGATCGACCACGCCGAGCTGGTGCCGGCGATGAACAAGAAGTGGGGCAACCTCTACGTGAAGGACGTGATCCCCAAGGACGTCTACAAGGGCATGACGGCGGACAACCACCAGGCCACGGTGATGAACCTGCTGGTCGCGCACGAGAAGATGGACAACCAGACCGCCTACAACATCGTCAAGGCGATCTTCGAGCATCGCGAGGAACTGATTCGCGTGCACAAGGAGGCGGCGAACTTCACGCTCGACAAACAGAAGACCGCGGCCACGGGCGGCATTCCCTGGCATCCGGGTGCGCTGAAGTACTTCGCGGAGAAGGGCGCAAAGGTCGACTAAAAGCACTCGGCGCGAAAGCCCCGTCCAGCTCGCTGGCGGGGCTTTTCATTTTCGGGAGGAACGATGAGCGAGGAACTCGCGCGGCTGCACCAGCCTGCCAAGGAAATCAGCGACGAGGCGCTCGCCCGCGCCGAGGAGATGATCGAGCGCGAGGAGGGCGTCCATAACCAGCTGACCGGATGGCTCGCCGCGTTCGTAACGGTGGTGGCGGTAGTCATGTCGGTATTCCACCTGTACACCGCCTACGCCATCGTGCGACCCGAGCATCTACGCGCGACCCACGTGGCGTTCGTGCTGTTCCTCACATTCCTCATTTTCCCGCTGGCGCGCCGCTTCAAGAACCGCGTGATGTGGTGGGATTGGCCGCTGGCGCTCGGTGGCGTCGCCACCGCCGTGTACCTCATCGCGGGCGGCGACGACTTCTTCGATCGCAGCATCGTTCCCAACACCTGGGACATCGTGTTCGGCGTCGGACTCGCGATGCTGATCCTGGAGGCGATGCGCCGCACGACGGGCTGGATCATGCCGTTTGTCACCATCTGCTTCCTCCTCTACGCCTTCTTCGGCGCCTACCTGCCGACGCCCTGGACGCACAAGGGCTACGAGCTGCCGCGGCTTGTCGGCCACATGTACATGACGCTCGAGGGCATCTACGGGACCGCGGTCAACGTTTCCTCGACGCTCATCATCCTGTTCACGATTTACGGCGCGTTCCTGCAGTTCTCGGGGGCCGGCAAGTTCTTCATCGACTTCTCGTTCTCCGCGATGGGAGGAAAACCCACCGGCGCGGGGCGCACCGTGACGCTATCCTCGTTCCTGCTCGGCGGGCCTTCGGGCTCCGGGGTCGCGACCACGGTGACGCTGGGGGCGGTGGCGGCGCCGATGCTCGCCAAGGTCGGCTACAGCAAGGAGGAGGCGGGCGGCCTGCTTGCGGCCGGCGGACTGGGGGCGATCATCTCGCCGCCCGTGCTGGGGGCGGCGGCTTTCCTGATCGCTGAATTCCTCAAGATCTCGTACCTCGACGTGGTCCTGATGGCGGTGATCCCGACCGGTCTGTATTACCTGACGCTGTTCATCATGGTCGAGATCGACGTGCGCAAGTTCGGCATGAGGGACGTCGTGTTCGAGCAGGTCGAGTCGGCCTGGAGCCTGACCAAGAAGTACTGGTTCCACTTCCTGTCGCTGGTTTCGATCATCGCCTTCATGCTCCTGGGTTTTTCACCCGAGCTGTCGGTGTTCTGGGCGACCGTGGTGGCCTTCGTGACCAGCTTCCTGCGCCGGGACTGCGCGCTGTTCTCCTACGATCTGCTGCGCGGCCGCGGCCCCTTCCTGCGAGGCTTCTTCGGCTCGGGCTTCTTCGAGGCGCTCGACAACGGATCGCGCGCGGTACTCAACGTCGCCGCGACTTGCGCCGGCGCCGGACTGATCGTGGGCGTCGTGACCCTCACCGGTCTCGGCCTGAAGTTCAGTTCCATCGTGCTCGCCTATGCGGGCAACTCGCTTCTGCTCACGGCGATCTACACCGCGCTCATCGTCTGGATCGTCGGGCTGGCGGTGCCGGTGACGGCGAGCTACATCATCTGCGCGGTGATCGCGGCGCCGGCGCTGATCGCGCTCAAGGTGCCGGAGTTCGCGGCGCACATGTTCATCTTCTATTACGCGGTACTGTCGGAAGTCTCGCCGCCCACGGCGCTGTCGCCATTTGCCGCCGCGGCGATCACCGGCGGCGATCCCTACAAGACCACGCTGCAGTGCTGGAAGTACACGACACCGGCGTTCCTGGTGCCGTTCATGTTCGTGCTCGATCCGAGCGGTACCGGCCTGCTGCTGACAGGTTCGATCAAGACGCTCGCCGGCGCGAACTGGGGCTCGATCGCGCTCGTGACCTTTACCGCGGCGGTCGGCATCATGTCGCTCGCCGGCGGCTTCCAGGGCTGGCTGTTCAAGCGCACGCCCGCCTACGAGCGCTGGATGCTGATCATCGCCGGGGTGCTGCTCGTTTACCCCAGGACCCTGTTCGACGCCATCGGCTTCGGCCTGGTCGCGCTCGTGCTCCTGATGCAATGGTTACGCAAGACACCGACGTCCTGATTCTCGGCTCCGGTGGCGCGGGGTTGTTCGCCGCGCTGCATGCGCATCGGGCGGATCCGGCGCTCTCGATCGCCGTCGCGGTGAAGGGGCTGCTCGGGAAGTGCGGCTGCACGCGCATGGTGCAGGGCGGCTACAACGTCGCGCTCGCGCCGGGCGACTCGGTCGAGCGCCACTTCATGGATACGATCGAAGGCGGCAAGTGGCTGCCCGACCAGGAGCTCGCGTGGAAGCTCGTGACGCTCGCCGTCGAGCGCGTGCACGAGCTGGAAAACGAGCTGGGCTGTTTTTTCGATCGCAATCCGGATGGCACGATCCACCAGAAGGCGTTCGCGGGGCAGACGTTCGATCGCACGGTGCACAAGGGCGACCTTACCGGCATCGAGATCATGAACCGGCTCGCCGAGCAGGTTTGGGCGGCGAAGATCGCGAGGCTCGAGGAGCACCGCGCGCTCGAGCTGATCAAGACCAGGGCGGGCGATGCGATCGCGGGCGTTCTGCTGCTCGATATGCGCACCGGGGAATACCTGTTCCTGCGCGCCAGGGCAGTGCTGCTCGCGACCGGCGGCGGACCGACGATGTACCGCTACCACACCCCTTCGGGCGACAAGAGCTGCGACGGGCTTGCCATGGCGCTGCGCGCCGGGCTGCCGCTGCGCGACATGGAGATGGTGCAGTTCCA
>CAZXAR010000093.1:0-10590 GCA_964638135.1 uncultured Enterobacteriaceae bacterium
ACGATCACCGGGATCCACAGGTGCTGCAGCACCGATCCGGCCTTGGCCCAGCTCCAGGGCTGCCCGAGATACTCGGGATCCATGATGCCGCCGATCGAGAGCCCGAATTCGACATTGGCGAAATACATGAGCACCAGGGCGAGCAGAAAGTTCGGCGTCGCAAGGCCCACATAACCGAGCAGCGTCAGTCCGTGGTCGCCCCAGCTGTACTGATGCGTGGCGGCATAGACGCCGATCGGGAAGGCGACCGCCCAGGTGAAAAGGATCACGGAAAAATTGAGGATGAACGAGAGCACCATCCGGTCGCCGACCACCTGCCCGACCGGCAGGTCGTACTCGAACGACCAGCCCCAGTCGCCCTGAATGAGCCCCGAGAAGCCGCGTTCGGTCGGCCAGATCCCCACCCACACCGCGTACTGCTCGAGAAAGGGCTTATCGAGGCCGTACTGCTTGCGCAGGAACTCGACTTTTTCCAGTGCCGCGGTGTCCCCCTGGCTTTTCAGCTCGGCGATCTGGTTGCTCAGGAAATCGCCCGGCGGCAGCTTGATGATGCAGAACGAAATGAAGCTGATCACGAACAGCGTGACGATCATGATCAGCACGCGGCGCACGGTGTAGTTCAGCATGTCGCGGCGCTATTTGAACCAGAAGGTGTCGGGCCGGTAGATGCCGAAAAAGGCGCCCGGATCCCAGTTGTAGATGCCCTTCTCGGGCACGTTGCGCAACGTCTCGCGGGCCACCACGGGCTGCGGAACGCAGCAGATCACTCCGATCGTGAACTGCTGCTCGGCGTGGATGGCGAGCATCCGGTGCCAGATCCGTTCGCGCTCTTCGCGCGAGCCGCTGTCGCGCCACCGGCGATAGAGCCTCGCCAGCTCGATCGCTTCCGGGATGTCGGGCGCAACGCCCACCGCGCCGCCGGTTTCGAAGTACTGGCCGAACTTGGGCCATTGCAACTGCTGCTGGCTGGTGGGCGCAAGCATGTCCGGGCTCATGTCGGCGGTCGGGATGCCGTTCTCGAAGCCCGTCCACACCGACATCACCGCTTCGCCCGCGAAGACCCGGTTGCGGAACGCCTCGCGCTGCGAAGGCTTGCTGAATACCTTGATCCCGACCTCGCGCCATGTTTCGCGGATCAGCTCCAGGATGTCGGTCTGTTCGGTGCTTTCGCCCGCGGTCTCGACGATGATTTCGAGCGGCCGCCCGTCGGGCAGGCGCCGGATGCCGTCGAGGCCCTTCTTCAGCCCGATCTCGTTGAGCAGCTTTTCGGCGGCCTTGCGGTCGTAGCGCGCCCAGCGCGTCCGGTATTGCTCGCGGTAAAGCGGGCTCTCGGCGAGCACCGTGTTGTTCGCCTCGGTCGCCAGGCCGAAATACAGCACTTCGTTGATCAGCGGGCGATCGATGGCGAGCGACAGGGCGCGCCGGAACCGCACATCCCGGACAAGCGTGCGCCAGACCGGATCGTTGACGTTGAGATTCGGGAACAGCGCGAAGTTCGAGCCCACCGCCATGCGCCACAGGAGCGTGCGCATTCCGTTGCGCTTCTCGTTCTGCTTGAGGAACGTGTAGTTGTTGAACTGGATGTCGCGCGCCTGGAGGTCGGACTCGCCGGCGCCGGTCTTGGCCGGGATGAGCCTTCCGTCCGCCACCGCGAGCACCACGCGATCGATGTACGGAAGCTGCTGGCCCTTCGCGTCGATGCGGTGAAAGTAGGGATTGCGCAGCGCGACGAAGCGGTCAGCCGGCGGCTTCGTCGTGTTGACCCAGGGCTGCAGCGTGGGAAGGTCCGGGTTGTCGAACTGGTACATGTTGTCCAGCCGGTTGTGGACCTGCGACCACTTGCGCTTGGCGGTGCCGTTCTGCTCCGCTTCGCGCACCTTGGCGGAGTATTTCCTGTGATATTTCTTGAGATAGTGCGCCGGCCGGTAGATGAAAAGCGGCGATGCACCGGCCATGCGCGGCAGGAAATCCGGGTTGGGCTTGGACCAGGTGTAGCGCACCGTGTGCTCGTCGAGCACTTCGAACTTCGCCGCTTCGCCATCGACCACCAGATCGCGAGGCGGCCCGGTCGGACTCAATTCGGCGTTGTTGGCGACGTCTTCCCAGTAGTAGCGGAAATCCTCGGTGGTGAAGGGCTTTCCGTCCGACCAGCGGTGTCCCTGGCGCAGCCGGAGAGTGAACTCGCGGTCCTCCTTCACCTGCAGGCTCTCGAGGATGTCCGGGACGATTTCGAGGCGCGTGTCGTAGCCGACCAGCCGCGCGTAGCCGTACACCACGAGCAGACGCACGTCGCGGCTGCGCCCGATGATCATGTTGAGCGTCCCGCCGTGGCGTCCCGGACTCGCCCTCTCGCCGTCGAACGCGACTACCAACGGATTGCCCGGAACGCGCTGCGCCACCGGAGGCAGCTTTCCCGCGGCAACGTCATCGCGAAACATCGGCGTCTCGACCAGTTCGCGCGCCGACGCGCCCGCCCACGGCGCAAGGGCGGCGAGCGCGAGCAGGATCAGCGTGGTCCGGGCCTTTGCCGCGGCTATTCTCATGCCGCCAGTTCTCTTGCGTTTGCGTTCTGGCTGGCGCGGACGAAATGTCCGCCGCCCAGCTCGATCATCCCGAGACAGGACGATCCATCCACGCGGAACGGGTGCGGCCACTCCGAGGGGTTGGACGCCTTGCCTTCCATGAGCGCCGTGAAATCGAGCCGGCACGCCAAATTCGGTTCGGGCACGGCCGCGAGCAGCGCCTTGGTGTACGGGTGCACCGGGTTACGGAACAGCTCCTCGGAGCGCGCCAGTTCCACCAGGCGGCCCGCGCACATCACCGCGATGCGGTCGGCGACGTAGTTCACCACCGCAAGATTGTGCGAGATGAAAATGTAGGTCAGGTGCAGCGCGTCCTGCAGATCGAGCAGAAGGTTGAGCACCTGCGCCTGTACCGAAACGTCGAGCGCCGAAACCGGCTCGTCGCAGATCAGCAGCTCGGGCCCCAGCGCGAGCGAGCGCGCGATGCCGATCCTTTGCCGCTGACCGCCCGAAAAACTGTGCGGGTAGCGCCGCAGAAACCGCACGTCGAGGCCGACGAGCGTCATCAGTTCCTTGACGCGCGAGAAGCGCTCATCGTCATCCCCGATGCCGTGAATCACCAGCGGCTCGCTGAGGAGCTCGTAGGCGGTCATGCGCGGATTGAGCGAGCTGAAGGGGTCCTGGAACACGAACTGGACCTTGCGCCGGTAGGCGAACAGCTCCTCGCCGTGCAAGGCGAGCACGTCGCGCGCCATGCCGCGGTCGTCGAAGACGATCTCGCCGCTGTCGGGCGTGAGGGAACGCATGATCATCTTCGCCGTGGTCGTCTTGCCGCAGCCGGATTCGCCGACCAGGCCGAGGCATTCGCTCGCCTGCACCTCGAAACTGACGTCGTCCACCGCAACGACCTCGCCGCCCAGCTTGGCGCCTAGAAGCGACCGTTTTCTGGTCTCGAAGCGCCGGCTCAGATTGCGCACCGCAAGCAGCGGACCGGAGTGCTCCACGTGCGCGGGCGGGCGACCGCGCCCCGAGATCAGGTGGTCGGTCGCCGCCTGCACCTCCCGGATCGGGGTCAGGCGCTCGTCGGGCGCCATGTTGAAACGGGGCACGGCGCGCATCAGAGCCTTGAGATAGGGGTGGCGGGGATCGTGGAAGATATCCCCGATCGCCCCCGCTTCCATCACCTTGCCCTGGTACATGACCACCACTTCCTCGGCCATGTTGGCGACGATCCCGAGGTCGTGCGTGATGATCAGCATCGCCATGCGCAGCTCGGCCTGCAGGTGCTGGATGAGCTGCAGGATCTGCGCCTGGATCGTCACGTCGAGCGCGGTCGTCGGCTCATCGGCGATGAGCAGCGCCGGCCGGCACACCAGCCCCATCGCGATCATCGCGCGCTGTCTCAGACCGCCCGAGAGCTCGAACGGATAGGTATGCAGCGCCTTCACCGGGTCCGGAAAGCCGACCAGCCGCAGCATCTCCACCGCCGCGGCGCGGCGCTCGGCCTTGCCCAGGCCGGCGCGGTGCAGGGCGAGCGCCTCCTCGATCTGGTTGCCGATCGTGTGCAGCGGCGAGAGCGCCGTCATCGGCTCCTGGAAGATGATCGAGATCCGGCCGCCGCGGATCGCGCGCATCGCGTCGTCGTCCGGGTCGAGGCGGGCGATATCGATCGCGGTTTCGCCGCGCTGGGGATCGGCGAACAGGATCTCGCCGCCCTCGATGTGCGCGACCTTCGGCAGAATTCCCATGATCGCCTGCGCGAGGATCGATTTCCCCGAGCCCGATTCGCCCACCAGCGCCACGGTGCCGCCCTCGGGAATGCGAAACGAGACGCCATCGACCGCCCGCACCACGCCGGCGTCGACGTCGAGATAGACCTTGAGGTCGCGAACCCTAAGAACCTCGGACATCGCAAGGAACGCCGAGTGCGCCCAGATTGGCTCGCGTGCGCTCGTCGAGCCGGTGCCCGCGACGCAACGCCTCACGAGCCGCCGCACCGGCCAACTGCGGGAAATTTCCCAGTTCCGAAACCACGTGGATCGAGCGCCGCCGGCTGCTGAGGTCGAGCTGCATCCATCCTCCAGAACGATCGCTTCTTGTCGAGTAGTGGTTGAGCTTCATCGAGCACAACTCGTCCCATCGGATCGCCGCTCCGAAAGGCCCGCGGGCGGCGATGCCGGTCTCGCTCAGCTCAATTTGGGTCAGATGGCGAACGACTGCCCGGGCGAAGTATACGAGGAACAGCACGCTGCCCGCGGTCAGCACCCCGTACACCACGCCGGCGGGTGCGAGAAACCAGATCGGACCCGCCGTAAGCGCGAGCCCGCTCAGGCTGCGCGCATAGTCCGCCGTCAGCGCGCCCGCAGGGTAACGAAAGAGCTGCATCACGCCGCCTCCCGCACGGGGAAAAGATCCCGGGCGCGTTTCCAGCGTACGCCGGTGTCAGGGCCCAGCAGTTCGAACAGGCGCGCGAGAAAATTCCACGCCGGTTCGTCGTGGCAGGCATGGTGCGTAAGCCAGCCCGTCGGTTCCCCCGGATCCGCCGTTCCCATGCGGCGCGCTTCGAGATGCCGGATCGCCTGGAAGAGCGCGGGCTCCTCGCCGACGAAGCCCCGCCCACCCTTCCACGCGATGACGTCCACGTGGGTGTTGACTTGCGCAAGCCCCGGGAAAGGCTCGCTCGCGGTGCGGGGGCCGTAGCAGCTGAGGCCGCGGAATCCGCCAGGTGCAAGCTGCGGCAGGATCTGCTCCGGAAGGCGGTTCCAGGGCGGGGTAAGGACAGCGAGAAAATGCGCTCCGGCGAGGGCGGCAAGCCGCTCTTTGCCAACCCGCAGCCGCTCAAGTGCTGCGCCGGGCGATTCGCGCGCGGCGAATTCGGTCTTCTTTTCGCCCTCGCCAGCGCGGTTGCGGTGATCAGCCCCGTGCTGCAGCACGTCGATCCCGTCGCCGAGCGAGGAAAGGAGACCGCGATCGGCGCCTTCGGGAATCACGGCGAGCGCAAGCGGCACGCGCGCCTGCTCCGCAAGCGCCAGCAGGCGCGACAGGGCCGGCGCCGGACCCCTTGCGTCGTCGTCGCGCCACCAGAATTCCACGACGCGGCCGGCATCACGCCAGCGGCCGATCTCGGCGAACAGGGCGTTCCAGGCGGGGGTCACCACGCAAGTCCTGCGGTCCACTCGGCAATCAGTTCGGCGCTCCTGGGGGCACCGTCCAGCGGGACGCCGCCCCGCTCGGGGCGCGAGCGAATCGCGGCACGGTCCACGGCATTCGCCAGGGTCTCGGGCGCGAGCGCGTCCTCCTCCACCATTTCGATCCGTCCACTTGCCGCGAGCGAGCGCGCGCGCAGGGTCTGCTCGGTTTCGGTCCCGCCCGCGAACGGCACAACGACGGCGCGCGCCCCCGAATCCAGGACCTCCATGAGAGTGTTGTAGCCTGCCTGGCTCACCGAGAGAAAGGAATTTTGCAACAACGTCGCGAAATCCGGGCGCGAGCGTTCCACCACCACGCGGCCCTCGCCGGCCGCGCGGGCGAGGCGGCCGAGGTCTTCGAAATCCTGCCGGACAATGTTGACGCCGCCCAGTACCCGCCAGGTTCGCTCCGCGAGAATCGTCAGTGGCCGGGCGCGAATCGCGGTTTCAAGAAACCGCTTGCCGACCGCTCCGCCGCCGGCCGACACCAGCACCTCATCGATGCCGGCGCGCTCTTCCCCCCGCCCCGCAGGGGGTGCCGAATCGACGATGAAGCCGGTGTAGTGCAGCCGTTCGCCCAGGCGCGCCGCGTGGCGGAAAGTCCGGTCAAAGGCGATGAAGCGCGGATCGCCGTGCACGAGAAGGTGGTCGAAATAGCGCTCGAAGTGCTCCAGCATCTCGTCCTGCCGCGCCGGGTCGCGTTGCCCGCCACCGAGCACGTCGCGAACCGAGGACACCGTGACCGGGCGCCGCGGCGCCGCGATCGCCTCCTCGAGCAGGGGCAGGAGTTCGAAGCGCATCTGCCTGCGCCCGAACGGAAAGAGTTCCACCACCAGCGCATGCGGGCTTGCCTCACGCCAGGCGGCGAGCAACGCGGCGCAACGCATGCTGCGCCAGGCGTCGTCTACCGGCCTGCCGCGCGCATCGACCAGGGTCCTGAAATTCAGGTCGGGCGACCCGGCAGCCGGCAACTGGACGAACCGCACCCCATCCAGGGCGAGTCCCGGCACCTCGAAGCCGCCGCTTGCCAGCGTAACCTCCATGCCGTGGGCCGCCAGCGCCCGGGCGAGCGTCGCCGCCCGCTTCAGATGGCCGATGCCGAGCAGGTGCTGGACGTAGAGAAAGGCGCGCGTTCGTCTCAACTCGCCGTTGCCGGCGCGCTCGGCAGCGCCGTTCCGGTACGCACTCGCGCAAGGCCTTGATCGAGGCGCATCGCCGCGGCGCCGAGACTTCGTTCCGCGGCGACGAACTCTGCAGCCGCGCGGCCCATTGCCGCACGAAGCGGCGCATCCACGAGCAGGCGGCGCGCAAGACGCGCGAGCGCCTCTACGTCGGCTGCGGGCGCAAGCAGGCCGGTGCGCCCGTCGATCACCACGTCCGGCACACCGCGCAGCGCGCACGATACGACGGGGATGCCGGTCGCCTGCGCCTCGAGCATCGCCATGCCGTAGGCCTCGTTCACGGCGGGCCACAGGCACAGGTCTCCGGCGGCATAGAGAGCCGCGATTTCGGCGAGCGCGACGGCGCCCAGCATCCTGCAGCGCCCGGGCGCCGCCGCTTCGAGCATCGTTTCGACTTCGGCGCGCGCCGCACCGCCCCCGGCAACGAGCAGATGCCAGCGCAGATCGCCGATCCGGGCAAGCGCGGCGGCGAGTTCCCGGTACGAGGCGAGCTTGTCTCCCGGCCGCATCATCGCCGCCACCACGATCCACGGGACTTCCGGATCGATCGCGAGCGCTGCCGCAAGCCTTGCGCGGTGCGTTACGCGCTCGCGCGCCGCTCCCTGAAATGGTCGCGGATCGAGAAAAGGCGGTATCAGGGCGATGCGTTCACGGTTCGTGACCAGCGATTCCAGGCAGACGGTATCGAACCGGGTCGGGCTCAGGATCAGGTCGGCGCGCTGGATCGCCTGCCGCGACGCTTCGTGACCGAGCGCCCAAGGGCCATCCGCGCGCTTCGGCGCGAACGAAGCTTCGGCGATTACGTAGGGAATCCCGAGCGCCGCGCTCGCATGGGGTCCGGGCCAGTCCGGGGCCTTGTAGTACACGTGGTAGGTAAACCAGAGGTCGGGACGCGCAGAGGGCGGGCCCGCGCGCCAGCCCGCTACCAGGTGGCGTGCAACGCCGAGACCCTGTTCGCGCAGCGCCGCCTGGCGAGCGGCATCCCCGGTTCCCTCGTAGCTGCGAAACGTCGACACGAGTTCGACCTCGTGTCCCGCGTGCTGCAATGCGTCCACGAACAGTGCGGCGACGCGCCGATCCCCCGATGGGGTCTCGTGGCTCGGCGCCTTGAGCGGCGCATAAAAGGCAATCCGCATCGGAAAGGGGGTCGGAGTAAATGGGGTCAGAGTAACTTTTCCCGGACCGGAAGCGATCAGGCTGACGCAGTAGCGGAAAAGTTACTCCGACCCCGTTCCTGTTTCCGGGGTTCGCGCAGACCCAATTTTGCCGCCAGCGGCGCTATGTTCTGCTCCAAGCCGAACCCTGCCGTCAAGTGCTTGTGCGCAGCGCGCGCGAGCACACGCCGGCGCTCCGGATCCGAGATCAGTTTCGCCAGCGCAGCGGCGAGTTCCTCGGCGGAGTCCGGTGAAACCAGCACGCCGGTAACACCGTTCTCGATGAGTTCAGGAATCGCGCTCACTCGCGTTGCCACGCAAGCGAGCTCCTGGCTCTGCGCCTCCATCAGCACGTTCGGCAGCCCGTCGCGGTCGCCGTTACGCGCAATCCGCGAGGCGAGCGCAAAGATGTCCGCCCGCCGATACTCGGCGAGCAGCTCGTCCTGCGGCAGCGCGCCGCTCCAGGTCGCACGGTCCGCGATGCCCAGAGATCGCGCGCGCCGCTCCAGCGATCGCCGCAGGGGTCCGCCGCCCACATGCACGAATCGCCAGTGCATCTTCCGTGGAAGTCGAGCAAGCGCCTCGAGGAGAACGTCGGTGCCCTTTTTTTCGACCAGCCGACCGACCGAGAGGATGACGACCGGGTCCGCCGCATCGGTTCCGTCGCGCGGCCTGCGTTCGGCGACGAAAGCCGGAAACCGCAAAAGATCCAGGCCGTGGTACACGAGCCTCACGCGACCGGCCGGCGCGAGCGAGGCGAGGTGATCGCGATTCGCGGCGGTACAGGTCACGAGCCACTCGCAGGATGCAAGCTTCTCGCGCTTTTCCCACTCGGGAATGGTCCAGATGTCCTTGGCGTGCGCCGATCCCGTCCACGGCATGCCCTTCAGCCCTGCCGCGTAGCGCGCGACCGACGCCGGCGTATGCAGGAAATGCGCGTGCAGCCGCGCAATGTCGCCGGGCAGTTCGGCCGCAAGCACCAGTGCCTGGCCGAAACGCCGGATCCGGTTCGGCGTCGGATCGCGCCACAGGTCGCGCAGCCAAAGCGCGCGCACGCTCCGGTAGGCGGGCCAGCGCCGTACCCGCAGCCAGGCCTTCAGTACCCGCAACGGGCCGCGATGCAGATACTCCGGAAGGTAGAGCACCTGCGCGCGGATTTCGGCGTGCACCGGGTGCGTCCGGCGGTCGGTCGGCCGGCGCAGCGACACGATCAGGATCTCGAGTCCACGCCGCTCGAGCGCCGCGATCTCCTGGGCGATGAACGCTTCGGAAAGCCTCGGATAGCCCTTGAGAACGAACGCGACGCGGGGCGGCCGCGGTACGCTCATCGGATCAGGCGCGGCGCGACTGCGTCTCGGGCGCCGCGTACTGCGATTTTTCGACCCACGGGGATACCAGCCGCGACAGGTTCACCAGGCCCTCGAGAAGCCCCGGAACCACGATTTCGGAGGGCAGGTTCTGCCGCGGCAGGTTGCGCAGGGCAGAGGCCATCACTGCCGGGTCGTAGCGCCCGTCGTCGGCCAGCATGCTCACCAGCCCGAGCGACGCCGCGCGCGAGATGCGGATGTACTGCTCGAGGCGCGGCGCGGTGCGCGGCACGATCAGCGCGCGCTTGTTCATCGACAGCACTTCGCAGAACGTGTTGTAGCCGCCCATCCCGACCACCGCCGCGGCGCGCGAGACGAGCATCTCCAGGTTGCCGTGGAACGTGATCGCGTCGACGCGCTTGAGGCGCGCCGCACGGTCCATGAACTCGGCCTGCCGCTCCGGCTGCATGAACGGACCGAGCACCAGTAACGCCGGATACGGCAGCAGCGGGTCGTGCTCGTAGGCGCGCAGCACCCACTCGATGAGCGACTCGCCGTCGCCGCCTCCGCCCGTGGTGACAAGCAGATAGGGGCGGTTCGTGATCTCGGGCAGCCGCGGCGGGGCGCCGCCCGAGGGAACCTCCCGATTCAGGTAACCCGTATAGGTCATCTTCTGGCGAACGCTCAGCGGCAGCGAGATGCCCTCGAGCGGGTTGCAGATCTGCGGCAGGCCGTACACCCAGATCTCGTCGTAGATGTCGCGCAGCGCCGGGAGCACGTTCTTGCGCTCCCATTCGGGCATCAGCAGCCTCGGTTCGTCCATCACGTCGCGCAGCCCCAGAACCAGGCGCGCACCGCGCGGCTTGAGCATTTCGAGCGTCTCCAGCACCTCGCCCCGCAGGCCCACCGGTTCCTTGTCGATGATGAAGAGATCCGGATCGAAGATCTCCGCGGTGTGGCGGATGATCGAGGCACGCATCGAAAGCGTCTGCTCGATGTCCAGATGCAGGTTGAGCGAGGTGTATTCGCCGTTGCGCAGCTTGATGACCCCGGGAATCCGCACGAAATCCACCCGGGTGCGGAAATCGAAGCTGCCGATGATCGGCGAGCCCGACAGGATCAGGACCGAGAGGTGTTTGAAACGGTCGACCAGCGCATGCGCGATGGTGCGGCAGCGGCGCAAATGCCCCAGCCCGAACGTGTCGTGGCTGTAGATGAGAATGCGTCCGTCTTTTCGC
>CAZXAR010000093.1:10690-12363 GCA_964638135.1 uncultured Enterobacteriaceae bacterium
ACCTGGCGCTCGGTCTCGGCCAGAAACGCGAGATTCCAGCGATCGCCGAGCAATCCCGCCGCCAACCCGAGCGCGAGCGAACCGCCGTACCAGAGCGGATTAAGGAGGCTCAACCGGCCGCCCAGCTCGCGCACACGCTCCGCGCTCCAGGCGAGGTGGTCCTCCTCCTCGCGCGCCGCCTGTTCGAGCGACCCGCTGAGCGCCGGATCGCGCGCGGTGAGCGCCTGGCCCTGGTAGAGCGCCTGCGCGCAAACCTCGCCGACATGATTCACTCGCATCAGCGCTGCCGCATGCTCGCGCTCGGCCGGCGACAGTTCGCCTTCGGCCACAGCTTCCGCCGGCGATGCCCGCGCCGCGCGATGCACGCCCGCGACCGCACGCAGGGCGGCGTCGAAATCGGCGATCAGTCGATCGAGGGCATCCATGCCTGAACGTCTTGTCGGTCACGCCGGGAGCGGCGCCCGCTGCGGCCTCGCGTACCCGGGTAGTTCTGCTCGCAATATCGGCGGTAGTCCTGCATCGAATCGAAGGAAAAGTTCCGATTATTGATGTCCCGATTCGAGCGATTGTCTCACCAGCGCCGGAACAGTTGAAGAACCCTGCGCATACGCAGGCATATCCCCTACTCCAGGGCCAGTCGATCGAACGCCGCGACCAGCTCCTGCAACGATCGCGCATCGCCCGCCGGTGCGCTCCTGCCGAGCAGTTTCAGGACTTCGCGCACGAACCCGGAAATCCAGGATCGCAGGGCCGCGACATCCTGCGCCCCAATCGCGATGTAAGGTCGGTAGTCGGCGACATGGCGCTTGTCCATCAGTTCGTTGAACTTGGCGGTCGTTTCCTGCGGCAGCGCCGCCGGCTTCACGAAGTGCAGCGCGAGGAGTTTCTGGACCGCCTCATGGCTCTTGGCTCCGATCCCCCGGGAGGCAAGCAGTGCGCTCGCCAGGTGGTAACACATGTAGTAGAGATCGCTCATGCTGCGTGCATACGCCTTTCCGTAAGGGCCCTCGAGGCTGTTCATCGCCGCAACCATGCAGCCGCGGGCGGCGGCGACCTCATCGGCAACGGTCTGCGCGATCACTGCCTTGTCCATACCACCTCCAGATCGTCCCGGAGCGCGTTCAGGAACGCGACCGGCTCGCCGCGATAGATCGGTACCGGCCGCAACGAGATGCCGTACCTGTCGAGCCAGTAGGGCCTCTGCGCACTGAGTGCGATTGCCGACAGCGCGGTTTCGAATGAGCGGTCACGCGCCCCGTCCACGATCACTGCGACATCAAGGTCGGATTGCTCGTCCGATTCCCCTCTCGCGCGGCTCCCGAAGACCGCCACCTGTTGCGGCAAGCGCGGAAGTTTTCGCAGTCCCGCGCAAAAGCGCCGCAACACATCCTGCTCTCCTGGCGTAAGCAGCGTATCCGGCGCGAACCGGACCGCTGCGAGCATCGGGTCGCGCCGCAGCACCGCCGCCGCTCGTACGCCGCGCGCGCGCAGGCGGGCGCGATACCTGCGTGCGCGTTCAGCCGCCGAGAGCGCCCGCCCCGTCGCCGGACGACCCGGTTTTCTCTTCAGCGCTTCACTCACCGGATTATTGTAACAACGTCACGATAATTAATAGCGGACAAAAAAACGGGCGTCTTGCGACGCCCGTCTGGATGTTGCGGCCGGATCGCTCC
>CAZXAR010000094.1:0-12299 GCA_964638135.1 uncultured Enterobacteriaceae bacterium
GATCCGGATGCACCCGAACTCTTTCTCGAGGAGCGCCTGCCGAAAGGGGAGTGGGAGCCGGTCGCGGCGGGCGATCACGCGCTTCTCATGTATACCTCGGGCACGACCGGCACGCCGAAAGGCGCGCTTCTCACGCACCGCAATCTGGTCGCCGCGGCAAGATCGGTCGCGAAGTGGCACGGCCTCACGCCCGAGGATCGCTGCCTCTCGTCGCTGCCGCTCTATCACATCAACGGGCAATCAATCGGGACCGTGACCCCCTTCGTTTCCGGGGGCAGCATCATCGCGCCGCACCGCTTCAGCGTGACGAGCTGGTGGGAGCAAGTGGAGAAATACGAAGCGACCTGGATCAACATGGTGCCGACGATCATCGCCTACCTGCTGAACGCCGTCGACCCGGCGCGCGCCTACCGCTTTCCGCGCGTGCGCTTCGGCCGCTCGGCTTCGGCCCCGTTGCCGCCCGAGCAGCACCGCGCGTTCGAGAGGACCTTCGGCATCCCGGTGATCGAGGCGATGGGCATGACCGAATCGGCTTCCGTCGTGTTCGCGAATCCGCAGGATCCCGCGAAGCGCAAGTACGGCACGCCGGGCCTTCCCTGCTGTGTCCAGGCGAAGGTAATCGACCTGGACAGCGGCCGCACGCTGCCGCCCAACGTTGCGGGCGAAATCTGCCTGCGCGGGCCGAACGTGATGCGTGCCTATTACAAGTCTCCGGAACAGACGCGAAAGGCGTTCGATCGTGCCGGCTGGTTGCGCTCGGGCGACCTCGGCTACCGCGACGAGGATGGCTATTACTTCGTCACCGGGCGGCTCAAGGAACTCATCATCAAGGGCGGCGAAAACATCGCGCCGCGCGAGATCGATGAGGCGCTGCTGCGGCACCCCGCGGTGCTGGAGGCGGCCGCGGTCGGCATTCCGGACCCGAGCTACGGGCAGGAGATCCTCGCCTGCATCGTGCTCAAGCGCGGCGCGCAGGTCTCGCAAGCCGATCTGCGCGAGTTCTGCCTCGCCGAACTCGGGCGCTACAAGACGCCGAAGGAATTCCGCTTCCTCGCCGAACTGCCCAAGGGCCCCTCAGGCAAGGTGCAGCGGCTCAGGCTTGCCGAGCTGGCGGCGTAGCGGGTCTAGTGCGCGGCCATTCCCATCCGGAAAAGGAGCGTGCGCGACTGACCGGGCTCGTAGGCTTGTGCGGCAAGCGGGCAGTGCGGATTGCGGTAGCCGCCTTTTTCGAGCGTCACATCCAGCGCGAGGTCCTTCCACAGACCGCACCAGGTCGGGCGGAACTGCCAGGCCACGTAACCGGCGTGCGAAGCTGTTTGCACCAGGTCCTCGCCGTCGGGCACTTCGGCGACGAACACCGGCTCGCCGTCAATCGCCTGCGACGACACGCCGAACGAGGTCTGGCAGTCGGCGTACTCGCGCACCGATGCGCCCGGCCGCGCGCAGGCACGCGCCTCGACCCGGCGCAGATCCCAGGCGCCGAGCTCCCAGGAGGTCTCGAGCACGTTCGCTTCGATATCCTCGAAGCGGTCCCAGCGCAGGTTGACCTGCAGCGCCGAACTCGGCACGCACTGGTAGGCGATGGCGCCCTCGGGCCCGTTCGAAGTCTCGACAAAGGCGTGCCAGTGCAGGCTCACCACCGCGGGCGTGTTCGGAAACGGCGTCGCGGCGATCGTCACGCCGGCAAGCGGCAGCCGGTTGACCACCAGTTGATCTTCGATGACTTCGAGAAGCGATCGCATCGCAGCCATCTGAGGAACGGCGACGCTCGTTATCTATCACGTCTGCGACGGACGTGGTTGTTAGCAGACGGGCGGGGCGAGTGACAATAAAAAGGGGACGCTTCCCTTTTTGGGCGGGTTCGACTGCAGCCGCTCAAGCGGCCTGCGGGGTGGCCATCCGCCGCGCCCGCATGAGAAGCCATGCGGCGATCGAAAGGTTGAGCGCGTTCCAGGCGATGCCGTTGAGGAACGCGGCGCGGTAGGAGCCGGTGAGATCGAACAGAGCGCCCGACATCCAGCCGCCGAGCGCCATGCCGAAGAGCGTCGCCATCAGCACGGTGCCGACCCGCGCGCCCGCTTCGCGCGGCGTGAAGTACTCGCGCACGATGATCGCGTACGAGGGCACGATCCCGCCCTGGAAAAGGCCGAAGAGCGCCGAGACCACGTAGAGCGCGACCAGCTGATCCGAGGGAAGGAATAGCAGCAGCGCGACCCCCTGCAGGCCCGAACCCAGCAGCAGCGTGCGCAGGCCGCCGATGCGGTCGCAGATCCAGCCCGAGGCGAGCCGGCTCACGATCCCGAAGCCGAGCATGAGCGAGAGCATCTCGGCGCCGCGCGCCGCGCCGTAGCCGAGGTCGCCGCAGTAGGCGACGATGTGCACCTGCGGCATGGACATCGCGACGCAGCAGGCAAGCCCCGCGATCCAGAGCAGGTTCTGCAGCGCGGTCGGCGAAAGGCCGAGCGGGCGGTCCGAGCCCATCTGCACGCCGGAATGAACCGATTCGGTGGAGAGGATCGGCGGCCGCCGTCGCAGCGCAAACGCGACCGGCACCATCACCGCGATGCAGAAGACCCCGACCCCGACGTAGGTCGCGCGCCAACCGGCGATCTCGAAGAAATGCTGCAGGATCGGCGGCCAGGTGGCGCCGGCGAGGTAGTTGCCGCTCGCGCAGATGGCGACCGCAATGCCGCGCCGGCGCGTGAACCAGAGCGAAGTGTCGGCGACGAGCGGCACGAAAGTGGCCGAGCAGCCGAAAAATCCCACGAGCACGCCGTGCGCGAGCGCGAACTGCCAGAGGCTCCCTGCGGAGCCGGCGGCGATGAATCCGAGGCCGAGCGCGATGCCGCCCCCGAGCACCGGAACCATGACGCCGAAGCGGTCGGAGAGCTTGCCCATCAGGATGCCGCCGAGCGCGAATCCCACGAGCGTGAGCGTGTAGGGAAGCGAGGCGTCCGAACGCGACACGCCGAACTCGGCCTGCACCAGCGGGAGCACCACCGTCACCGCGTACATTCCCACGCCGCCGATGGTCATCAGGAGCAGCGATGCCGCAAGCCGCGCCCAGGCGTAGGCCGATTCGGGTTGCGGGTGTGCGGGGTCGGTCGTGTACGAATGCATCGGCCCGATTCTACTGAGGCGGCACGCTCGGCATCGACGACCGGTTCGCTACCCGGCGCGGTGCGGTTATCATCGCCGGCGAAGCTCTCCCGGAGGACTGCCATGACGATCAGCCACCTCGATCACTTCCTGATCCAGACCGCCGACGTGGGTCGCACGTGCGACTGGTACGTGAACGCGCTCGGCCTGCGCATCGGTCCTTCGCCCGACTTCGGCTTTCCGGTGAAGTGGCTCTACGTTGGCGAGCGCGACGTGCTGCACATCTGTCAGGGCGGCTCGGATGTCACGGAGAATCGCAAGCGCTACCTCGGACAGCAGTCCGAGGCGCTGCACGGCAGCGGCGTGATCGACCACGTCGCTTTCCGCTGCACCGGGCTCGCGGAGACGATCGCCCATCTGCGGCGCGCCGGCGTGGAGTTCAGGGAGCGCCAGGTGGACGACCAGGCTCTGTACCAGCTCTTTCTCCTCGATCCCAATGGCGTCAAGGTCGAGCTGAATTTCGCCGCCGCCGAGGCAAAAGGTCGCAAGGCCGAGGTAACGGCGTCGGAGCTTCCGCGTTGAGCAGGCGGCGCATCCACGCCCCTTTGCGCGATTGCGTTCGAGGGCGCATCATTCAGTCCGCTGCGCCGCGCGTCGAAGAGCGAAGACATGCAGACCCTGCTGGATGCCATCTGGAACGAGCATCGCTCGATCGCCTCGGCGCTGCACGCGATGCTCTACCTCGTGCGCGAGCGAAAGGAATTCGCACGGCCGGTCGATACCAAGGTGTTGCGAGCCATCCTTTACTACCTCGATGTCTTTCCCGAGCGCCTGCACCACCCGAAGGAGGAGAAGTATCTGTTCGCCGCGGTGCGCGGGAAAACGTCCGAGGCGAACGCCGTGCTCGATGAACTCGCGCACGAGCACGAAACGGGCGAGCAGTCGATTCGTGAGCTGGAACAGCTGCTGCTTCGCTACGAGGAGGGCGGCGAGGCCGAATTCAAGGCGCTCGCCGAGGCGGTCGAGCGCTTCGTCGCCGCCTACCGCGAGCACATGCGCAAGGAGGAGGAAGGCGTGATGCCCGTGGCACGGCGCGTTCTTTCCGCGTCGGACTGGGCGGCGATCTCGGCCGAATGGGACGCGCACCGCGATCCGCTTGCCGGGATCGATGCCGAAAAGGAGTTCGAGCGCGTGCTCGACCGCATCGTAGAGCTGGCGCCGCCGCCGCTCGGGATTGCCGCGCGCGAAGCGCGCCGCAGCTAGCGTTTCGGAGTGCGCTGCGAGCGTGCGCGGCCGGGAGGTACGGGCGGCTGCCAGACGCCGGCCGCGGCAAGCGTGCGCATCGATTCGGTGGTGAACTCCGCCCGCGGCGCGTTGCCGCCGATCACGAACATCAGGAGCGAATAGCGGCGCCTGGAGCCGCGCGTCACGTTTTCGAAGCGCCGCGACACGCCGGGGGGAAACGAGATCAGGTCAAGCGGCCTGAGGTCCACATGCTGGATGCGGCCGCGGGGATCCTCCCAGCTCGCGCGCCACGTGCCGGTCATCGCGATGAAGGTCTCGTTCGTGTCGTGGTTGTGAAACATCGGCCCGCGGCCGGGGAGCGCGCGGCAATAGCCGAGGTTGAACCCCTCCGAGATCTTCACCGCCGCGAGGCGCGAGGCCTTCTCGCCGACCGGAGAAGTGACCCCGCCCGCGCCTTCGTTCGCCGGGGGCTGGAATCCGATCACGTTGTACAGGATGCGCTCGCAGCCCGGGAAGGTGCTGTCGGGTAGCCCGCCGTCGAACCCCTTGAGCCGCTTGAAGCGCGCCACGCGCTTCATCATGTCGCGGCGCGACACGCGGATGCGCCTGAGCGTCTCCCGATACTGCATCGGCGGTAGCTTATCATTGCGGAGGTGCATTCCGGGGAGGAGAGATGAAGCTCGGCTATTTCACGATGCCGCTGCATCCGCCGCAACGTGACTACGCCCAGACGCTGAAGGAGGACCGCGCGGCGATCCTGCTCGCCGACCGGCTCGGCTTCATCGAGGCATTCGTCGGAGAACATGTCACCGACACCGCGGAGTCGGTGACGAATTGCATCGCCTTTCTCGCCAGCCTCGCGCACGACACCCGGCGCATCCGCCTCGGCACCGGCACGCTCAACCTGCCCAACGGCCACCCGGCGCAGCTCGCGGCCAACGTCTCGATGCTCGACAACATGCTGGAGGGGCGCTTCATCGTCGGCATCAGCCCCGGGGGGCTCCCCTCGGACTGGGAAGTGTTCGAGAACATGGGCAAGGACCGCAGCGCCATGTTCGTCGAGTGCATCAATCACATGATCGGCATCTGGACCGGCGAGCCTCCGTACAACCTCAAAGGACGGTTCTGGAACATCTCGACCGAAAAGACCATGGTCCCGGGCATCGGCCAGGGCATCATTCCGAAGCCCTACCAGAAGCCGCACCCGCCGATCGTGGTGACCGCCGTCGAGCCGTTTTCGCGCGGCGTCACCGAGGCCGCCAAGCGCGGTTGGGACCCGATCTCGGCCAACTTCCTGCTGCCGCAGTGGGTGCGCTCGCACTGGCCGAAGTATGTCGAAGGGTGCGAATCCGCCGGCCGCAAGGCGGACCCGGCGAACTGGCGGGTGGCAAAGACCGTTTTCGTCGCCGATGACGAGGCGAGCGCGCGCGCCTACGGGTTCGGCGAGCAGAGCCCGTACCGTTTCTATTACCAGCAGCTTCTTTTCAAGCTGACGCGCGCCGGGCGGATCAATCTCTTCAAGCCGTCGAAGGATACGCCGGACGGCGAGGTGACGCTCGACAAGGTGGTCGACGCGCTGGTGATCGCGGGCACCGCAGACAAGGTGGTCGACGAGCTGCTCGCCTTTCGCGAGACCGTCGGCGAATTCGGCACGCTTCTATACTGCGGAATCGACTGGGCGGACGCGAAGCTCGCGCGCCGCTCGATGGAACTGATGGCCGAAAAAGTGATCCCGGCGGTGAACCGGGCAGTCGGCGTGCCTGCATGAGCGCGGGCAAGCTGCCGCGGGACCGCGTCCCCTACTCGGCGATCGTCGATCGGCCGCCGCTCCGGCTGCCCGATGGCGCGCGCATGGTCGTGTGGACGATCGTCAATGTCGAGGAATGGGCGATCGAGCGGCATATGCCGCGCACCGTGCTCCCGCCGCCGATGGGGCAGCCGCTGCAGCCCGATCTTCCCAACTGGGCCTGGCACGAGTACGGGATGCGCGTTGGGTTCTGGCGCGTGGTCGATGTCCTCCGGCGCTACCGCGTTACGCCGACCATGGCGGTGAACGGTTCGGTGCTCGAGAGCTACCCGAGGATCGCCGGCGCAGCGCGCGATGCCGGCTGGGAGTTTCTCGGGCACGGGTTCGAGCAGCGGCCGATGCACCACCTCGAGGACCAGCGCAAGGCGATCCGCGACACGATCGAGGCGATCCGCGCGTTCGCCGGCAGGCCGCCGCGCGGCTGGGAGAGCCCGGGGCTTACCGAAACGTACGACACCATCGACCTCCTGCACGAGGAGGGCATCGAGTACGTCGCCGACTGGGTGCTCGACGACCAGCCGGTCCGGATCGGCACTTCGAAGGGCCACATCGTCTCGGTACCCTACACGCTGGAAGTGAACGACATCCCGATGATGGCGCTGCAGCATCATGCGGCGGAGGAGATGCTCAGGCGCGGGGCCGCGCAGTTCGACCGCCTCTACGCCGAAAGCGAAGCGAGCGCGCGCGTGATGGCGATCAGCGTGCATCCGTACATCACCGGCGTGCCGCACCGCATCGCCTGGCTGGAACGGCTCTACGATCACATCGGGTCCCGATCGGGCGTGCTGATGTGGACCGGCGAGCAAATCCTCGACTGGTACGTCGCGCAGAGCCCCGCGTAGGGCCGCGGGTATACACGAGAAGCATTTCCGAATACACTTTTTGCAACGTCCCGCGGGAGCCATAGGAGGGGACGTTGCTGGCAACGGGCAGTCAATCGAGAGGAGGGTTCGAAAATGGTCGATAGACGTTTGTTCACGCGCGCCCTGGTGGCTGTCGGTGCGCTTTCGATGGCGGCAGCGGGTTCGCTGGCCTCCTTCGCGGCCCACGCACAGGCCAAGCAGCCGATCAAGATCGGGTTCAGCATGGCGCTCACCGGCGGCCTCGCCGGCGCCGGCAAGGCCGCCCTCATTGCGATGGAGATCTGGCGCGACGACATCAACAAGAAGGGCGGATTGCTCGGCCGGCAGGTGGAGTTCGTGTACTACGACGACGCCACGGCGCCGGCGAAGGTGCCGCCGATCTACACCAAGCTGCTCGAAGTCGACAAGGTCGACCTCGTGGTCTCCAGCTACGGCACCAACGAGATCGCGCCGGCGATGCCGATCGTGATGCGCAAGAAACTGGTGTTCCCGTCGCTCTTCGGCCTGGCGGTGAACGACGAGTTCAAGTACGACCGCTACTTCCAGATCATGCCGGCCGGCCCTGAGCCGAAGACCGACTGGTCGAGAGGCTTCTTCGACCTCGCCCTGCAGCAGAATCCGAAGCCGACGACGGTGGCAATCGTCGCCGCCGACGCCGAGTTCGCGCTCAACGCCGCGGCCGGCGCACGCGCCAACGCGCAGAAGTTGGGCCTCAAGATCGTCTACGACAAGACCTACCCGCCGGCGACGACCGATTTCACGCCGATCGTGCGCGCCATCCAGGCGACCAATCCGGACATCGTGTACGTCGGGTCGTACCCGCCCGACTCGACCGGCATGGTCAAGGCGGCGAACGAGGTCGGTCTCAAGGCGAAGCTCTTCGGCGGCGGCATGGTGGGGCTGCAGTTCGCGGCGATCCAGAAGAACCTCGGCCCGCTCTTGAACGGCATCGTCAACTACGACTTCTGGGTGCCCGAGCCGACGCTCGACTTCCCCGGCGTCAAGGAGTTCCTCGCCAAGTACCAGGCGCAGGCGAAGGACAAGGGCGTGGACCCGCTCGGCCATTACCTGCCGCCCTACGCGTACGCCTATCTGCAGGTGCTCGAGCAGTCGGTGCAGGCGACGAAGAGCCTCGACCAGGCGAAGCTCGCCGCGCACATGCACAAGACCACGTTCAAGACCGTGGTCGGCGACGTCAAGTTCGGCAAGAACGGCGAGTGGGCGAAGTCGCGCGTGCTGATGGTGCAGTTCCGCAACGTGCAGCCCGACAACCTCGAGCAGTTCGCGGGTCCCGGCAAGCGCGTCGTGCTCTATCCGAAGGAATGGAAGTCGGGGGACATCGTCTACCCGTACAAGCAGTAGGCGCGGCACGCGCCCGGCAGGCGCCCGCGCGGTGGCGTAACCCGTGGATCTGTTTTCCAACGCCATCGTCGCCGGCATCCTGCTCGGCGCGTTCTACGCCGCCGTGGCGGTCGGGCTGGCGATCACGTTCGGCCAGCTCGACATCGTCAACATCGCGCACCCGGCGTTCGTCATTGCCGGGTCGTACTGCACCTGGATCATCAACACCCGGCTCGGCCTTGACCCCGTTCTGATCGGGGTCCTGCTGACCCCGATCTTCTTCGTGGTCGGCGCCGGCATCTACCGCATCTACTACGCTGCCTTCGAGCGCACCGGGCAGGAGTCGCTCTCGGGCCTCGCGTTCTTCTTCGGCATGATGTTCATCATCGAGGTGGTGCTGATCCTCGTCTACGGCGTGGACTACCGGCTGGTCTCGGCCGGCTACATCGGAGGGACGATCGAGTTCGGCTACGTCGGCATCCCGTTCCGCATGCTGGTGCCCTGCGTCGTCGCGGCGGCGGTCACGGTGGGCGTGTGGCTGTACCTCTCCCGCACTTTCACCGGCCGCGCCATCCTCGCGGTGGCGCAGGACCGCCTTGCGCTGCAGCTGATGGGCGCGGACCCGGTGCGGATCAAGCAGTTCGCGTTCGGGCTGGCGATTGCCACCACCGCGATCGCGGGCTCGCTTCTCATCATCATCGGGCCGGTCGAACCCTCGGTCGGGCGCGTCTACATCGGCCGTGCGTTCGCGATCGTGGTGCTGGGCGGCATGGGGAGCATCCCGGGAATGATCGTCGCGGCGCTCATTCTCGGCGTGGTGGAGACACTGGTCGGCACGTTCATGGGACCGTCGTGGGCGCCGGCGGTCGCCTTCGGCGTGCTGCTCTTGACGCTCGCCATCCGGCCCACGGGCTTGTTCGGGAGGCAGTAGGTGAAGCGGGCGGACATCGTCTTTTCGGCCATTCTCGCCGCGGTCTTTCTCTCCGGCCTGGGGCTGACCGAAGTGATGAAGAACGAGTACTACTTCAACGCGATGTACGTGGTCCTGCAGGCGACCATCATGGCGGTCGCCTGGAACATCCTCGGCGGTTTCACCGGCTACGTGAATTTCGGCAGCGCGGGCTTCTTCGCGATCGGCGCCTACACCTCGATCGTGCTCGACAAGGCCTTCGGCCTGCCGCTGCCGTTCCTGATCCTCGGGGGCGCGACGGTCTGCGGCGCGCTCGGCCTGGGCGTGGGGTACCTCACGCTGCGCCTCAAGGGCGTGTATTTCGCGATCGCGACGCTCGCCATGGCGATCGTGTTCGAGACCTTCATCAACAACTGGAGCTACGTCGGCGGCGCGCGCGGCGTGTACCTGCTCACGCCCGAGAAGCATCTCTGGTTCGACAGCTACATCCAGATGCTCTTCGTGCTGATGCTTGCGCTTGCGCTCGCCTGCATCGCGGTCTCGCGCTTTCTCAACTCTTCGCGGCTGGGTCGGGGACTTGCGGCGATCCGCGACGACGAGGTCGCCGCCGAGTGCGCCGGGGTGCCCACGCTCCGCCTGAAGCTCATTTCGGCCACGGTCATGGGCGCGATGATGGGCATCGCCGGCGCGCCGTACCCGTTCTTCGTCACGTTCGTGGATCCGCTTTCGGCGTTCAGCCTGTTCGTCGCGGTCAATTCGATCGCGATGCCGATGATCGGCGGCACGGCGCACTGGCTCGGTCCCGTGATCGGCGCGCTGCTCGTGGGGACCGCCCAGGAGATCATCACCGTGAACGTTTCCTCCGAGCTGAACGTGCTGCTGGTCGGCATCATGCTCGTGGTCTTCATCACGCTTGCGCCGCAGGGCATCGTCGGATTGGCGCAGAAGTACTGGAAAAGGCGCCGCGCGTGAGCGAGCCGATCCTGCGCGTGACGGGCCTGTCGAAGCGCTTTGGCGGCTTCGTCGCGCTCGAGGGGATCGACCTCGAGGTCCACGCCGGCGAGCGCCTCGGCCTGATCGGGCCGAACGGCTCGGGCAAGACCACGCTCATCAACTGCATCTCGGGCGCGCTGTACAACGACACCGGCCGGATCGTGTTCGAGGGACGCGACGTCACGCGGCTCACCGCGCACCGGCGCGCGCGGCTCGGGGTCGCGCGCAGCTTCCAGATCCCGAAGCCGTTTCGCAGCATGACCGTGCTCGAGAACCTGCGCGTGCCGCTCGAGTACGCGGCGCGCGACCGCACCGAGCACCGCCGCGTCGGCGACGAGGCGCGCGAGGTGCTCGAGCTGATCGGGCTGAAGGAGCGCGCCAACGAGGGCTCCGCCGGGCTCACGCAGGTGGACATGCGCAAGCTCGAGCTTGCGCGCGCGCTCGCCGCGAAGCCCCGGCTGCTCGTTTCCGACGAGGCGATGGCCGGGCTTTCCAGCGCCGAGGTGGACGACATCCTCGAGATCCTTTTCGCGCTCAACAGGCGCGGGGTGGCGGTGATCATGATCGAGCACATCATGCGCGCGGTGATGCGCTTCTCCGAGCGCGTGGTGGTGCTCGATGCCGGGCGCAAGATCGCCCAGGGCACGCCCGAGGAAATCCTGCACAACGCCGACGTCGAAAGGGCCTACCTTGGCGAATAGGCTCGTCGTCGAAGGAATCGAGGCCGGCTACGGCGGCGTGCGCGTGCTGCACGGCGTCTCGATCCGGGTCGAGGAGGGCGAGTCGGTGGTGCTCCTCGGCTCCAACGGCAACGGCAAGAGCACGCTCATGAAGTGCATCATGGGAATCGTGCAGCCGAGCGCGGGCTCGATCCGCCTGGAGCGGAACGGCACCGCACTCGACCTCGTCGGCCGCAGCCCGCAGGCGATCGTCGACCTCGGCATCGCCATGGTCCCGGAAGGGCGGCGCCTTTTTCCGCAGCTCACGGTGGAAGAGAACCTGATGCTCGGCGCCTACCGCCCCGAGGCGCGGGTACGCCTTGCGGCGAACCTCGCGTTCGTGTTCGAGGTATTTCCGGCGCTTGCCGAGCGGCGCCAGCAGCTCGCCGGCAGCATGAGCGGCGGCGAGCAGCAGATGGTGGCGGTCGCCCGCGCGCTCATGTCCGAGCCGCGCATCCTGCTCGTGGACGAGCCCTCGGTGGGCCTCGCGCCGATCCTCGTCAATCGCATGATCGCGAAGATCCGCGAATTGAAGGAGCGGCGCAGCCTCACCGTGCTGATGGCCGAGCAGAATTTCAACCAGGCGATCAAGATCGCCGATCGCGGCTACATCATCGTGCACGGCGAGATCGCCTTCGAGGGCGCGAGCGCCGACGAACTGCGCGCCAACGACATGATCAAGCGCTACTACCTGGGAGTCTGAGCGATGCCTGTCACGCCCAGCGCCGCCGTCGTTGCCGAGCTTGCGCCGGGCGGCACCCTGCGCGCCGGCATCAACATGGCCAACTTCCTGCTCGTCACCGGGCGCGCGGTGAACGGCGACCCGCAGGGCATCGCGCCCGACCTGGCGGGCGCGATCGCGGCGCGCCTCGGCGTGCCGCTCAAGCTCATCCCGTACGAATCGCCGGGAAAGCTCGCGGATGCGGTGGCCGAATGGGACATCGGCCTCATCGGGGCGGAGCCGGCGCGCGCCGAGCAGATCGCCTTCAGCGCCGCCTACCTCGAGATCGAGTCGACCTACCTCGTGCCGGCGGGCTCGAAGATCCGCTCGGTCGAAGAGGTTGACCGCGCCGGCGTGCGCATCGCAGTCTACGGGCGCAGCGCCTACGGTCTGTACCTTGCGCGCAGCATCAAGAACGCCGAATTGGTGAACGCGGACGGGCTCGACGCCTCGTTCGAGCTGTTCGTCAGGGAAAAGCTCGATGCGCTCGCCGGTCTTCGCCCGCGCCTTGTGCAGGACGTCGGGAAACTGCCGGGCGCGCGCGTGCTCGAAGGCGGCTTCAGCGCGGTGCAGCAGGCGGTTGGCACTCCCAAGGCGCGCG
>CAZXAR010000095.1:0-12254 GCA_964638135.1 uncultured Enterobacteriaceae bacterium
AAAGGCGGGACTTCGAAGGCGGTGCGCGAGGGAATCGCCCGCGTCGAGGCGCTGCTCGAGGCGGCCAACCGGGTCAAGCGCGAACCGGTTCCGGCAAGCCACCTCGTCCTCGGGTTGCAGTGCGGCGGCTCGGACGGCTACTCGGGGATCAGCGCCAATCCGGCGCTCGGCGCCGCGGTGGACCTGCTGGTGCGCCACGGCGGCAGCGCCATCCTCTCCGAGACGCCCGAGATCTACGGCGCGGAGCACCTCCTCACGCGCCGCGCCGTATCGCGCGAGGTGGGCGAGAAGCTGCTCGCGCGCATCCGCTGGTGGGAAGACTACACGCGCCGCAACGGCAACGAGATGAACAACAACCCCTCCCCCGGCAACAAGGCGGGAGGGCTGACGACGATTCTGGAGAAGTCGCTCGGCGCAGTGGCGAAGGGCGGCACCACCAACCTGGTCGACGTCTACGAATACGCCGAGCCCGTGACGGCAAAGGGTTTTGTCTATATGGACACCCCGGGCTACGACCCCGTGTCGGCCACCGGCCAGGTCGCCGGCGGCGCCAACCTGATCTGCTTCACGACCGGCCGCGGCTCGGCCTACGGCTGCAAGCCGGCGCCCTCGCTCAAGCTTGCCACCAACACGGCGCTGTTCGAGCACCAGGAAGAGGACATGGACATCAACTGCGGCACGATCGTCGACGGCAAGGAATCCGTTGCCGAGGTCGGACGGCGCTTTTTCGACCTGGTCCTCGAAACCGCGTCCGGAAAGAAGACCAAGTCCGAACTCTTCGGCTACGGCGAAGACGAATTCGCGCCCTGGGTCATCGGCGCGACCATGTGAGAAGCCCCTCCGTTCCGCCGCCGGCGATTATCGCGCTGTTCCTCGTCATCGCCGCGTGCAGCCAGAGTGTCGCTGCGCGCGAGGAGGTTCGCGTCCGCGCCGGCTACCACGGCGCGATCGCCTACCACCCGGAAAGCGGCAGCATCGGCTGGGCGACGGATCGCAGGACCGGCCGTGAAGCGAAGGTCGAGGCGCTGCGCCAGTGCGGCCATGAAAGGTGCGAAGTCGTCGCCGCGGTGACGCGGGGCTGCGTTGCGCTTGCGCGGACAGGAAAGACACACGTCGTACAAAAAGGGGCCACGCGCCAGGAAGCCGAAGCCAAGGCACTGCGGCGCTGCGGTGCGCGCTGCGAGATCGCTGCCTGGACCTGTACCCGGTAGCGTCGCGGCCGCACGGCCCGCGGACGGCGCTCTAGGCGAACGGGTTGTCGCGCTCGCCGCCCCTGGGACCCCAGAACACGACCCAGGCGGCGAAATCGTCGCTGAAATCCTCGAACCGATGCGGCATTCTTGCCGGCACGAAGAGCAGGTCGTTCGGCGCAAAGCGGACCCGCTCCTCGCCGCGCACGAATGTGCCGCGGCCGCTTGCCACGACATAGATTTCGTCGCGCTCGTGGGGAGTCTGCGGATCCTCGCCCTTGGGGGCGTACCAGCGCACCTCGAGGCTGCCGTGGCGCAGGATCTCGGCCGAACGCCTGCCATGCGGAACGCGCGCCGCCGACGCCTCGGCGACGCTCGCATGCCAGCGCCGGTTCACGCGCGCCACTTGATCGAACAGCCGATCGAGGCAACCTGCTCCTTCGGCCCGCTGCCGGACCGGGCGATGCCGACCATCGCCTCGAACAGCTCGCGGCGCGCGTTCGGCACGGGGTCCTTCCTCGATGCGTCCAGGCGGCCGCGGTACTGAAGCTCCAGGCCGGCGTTGAAGCCGAAAAAATCCGGCGTGCACACCGCGCCGTAGGCTCTCGCCACCTCCTGCGACTCGTCCAGCACGTACGGAAACGGGAATTTCCGCTCGCGCGCCACGCGCTTCATATTTTCAAACGAGTCCTCCGGGTAGTCCGCCGGATCGTTCGACATGATCGCGACCGAACCGACGCCATGCGTGGAAAGTTCGGCGCAGTCGCGCACGATGCGGTCCAGCACCGCCTTGACGTACGGGCAATGGTTGCAGATGAACATCACCAGCAGTCCGTTCGGCCCGCGCACGTTCGCCAGGCGGTAGCGCGCGCCATCGACGCCGGGCAGATCGAAATCGACCGCCTTCCAGCCGAAATCGCAGACCGCGGTTTCCGTGGCGACCATGCGAAAATGCTAGCATGAAAAGCCGCAGCGGCCGCGTGCCACGGCTGTTCGCCGCGATCGACCTCACCCCCGGCAGGAGCGTCGAACTGCCCGCAGCAGCGGCGCATCATGCGGTTCGCGTGCTGCGGCTGGGCGCGGGCGACACGGTCACGCTGTTCAACGGCCGCGGCGGCGAGCACGAGGCTCGCATCGCGTCGGTGCTGCGGGGGCGGGTCGAGGCGCAAGTCATTTCCCGGCGCGAAGTCGAGCGCGAGTCCCCGCTCGCGGCGATCCTTGTGCAGGGCATCGCGAGCGGCGAGAAGATGGACCTCATCATGCAGAAGGCGGTCGAGTTGGGCGTCGCCGCGATCCAGCCGGTGCAGTGCGCGCGCTCGGTCGCCCGCGTTCCCGCCGACCGGGGCGCGGCAAAACTCGCGCACTGGCGCCGCGTCGTGACGGCAGCTTGCGAGCAATGCGGCCGCAATCGAATACCCGAAGTGCGCGAGGCCGTCACGCTGGACGCCTACTGCGCCCGGCCGGGCGAAGCCTCGCTGCGCGTGGTCCTCTCCCCTCGTGCCGGGCCCCGCTTCACGGACTGCATTTCCGCATCCGCGCGCGCCATCGTGCTTGCGGCCGGGCCGGAGTCGGGATTCGACGCCGCAGAGGAATCGCTCCTCGTCAGTGCCGGCTTCGTGCCGGCGCGCCTGGGGCCGAGAATCCTGCGGGCCGAGACCGCCGCGCTCGCGGCGCTCGCCGCGTTGAACGCCCTCGCGGGCGATTATTGAACTGGCTCGGCGCCCGTGCCCGAGAGGATTGCGATCATCCGGCGGTTGCCGTTTCTTCGGGCAAGGTCGAGCGCCGTGCGTCCCTCGGCGTCGCGCACCTGCGGGTTGACGCCGCGCGCGCGCAGGAAAAGCTCGACCGCGAGCACGTCGTCGCGCCCCGCCGCATCGAGGAACTGCGCGCTGTCGTAATAGCGCAGGCCCATCGCGTGAAGATCGCGCCGCGCCTGCAGCGCGCGCTGCGTTGACGCCGGTTCGCCGAGCGCAGCCTCGCGCGCAAGGTCGCGCCGCGCCATCGCCACGACGTCGCGCGCGATCGAGCCGATCATGGCGTGATGCTCCGGGGGCGCGTCGCGCAGGATCTCGCCGAGCAATTCGGCGGCGAAGCGGTTCGCCTCGCGGTTGTGGCCCGCGAGCATGCCGTCGATGCCCTTGCGCATCGCCTGTGGATCCGGCGATTGCGCGGCAAGGCGCACCACCTGCTGTACCAGGGCGAGCATGCTGGCGGCGAGCCTCGCGTCCTCCGCGTCCGCGTCCGCGTGCGGGTGCGCCGGGGCGGTCGCGGGCAGGACCGCGAGCAGCAGGAACAGCGTTCTGAGGGTGCGCATCCGCTTTCCTCCTTTGCGGTTACCTTCCGTTCAACGCATAGCCAAACTGCGCGTTGACCATCCACTGCGTTCGATATCAGCAGGCGCAAATCGTTCAAAAGCCCTAGAATTCCTCGAAAATTCAAACCTCAGGGACCGCATGGCGGACGTGCCGCAACCGCAGGCCTTTGTACGCTGGTTTCGCGAGGCCGCGCCCTACGTGCATGCGTTCCGCGGCCGGGTGTTCGTGATCGGCTTCGGCGGAGAACTCGTCGCCGAGCGCTCGCGTTTCGTCTCGTTCGTCCACGACCTCAACCTGCTCGCCGCGCTCGGGATCCGACTCGTGCTGGTGCATGGCGCGCGGCCGCAGATCGAAGCCGAGCTGCGCGCGAAAGGCGTGCGCTCGCGCTATGCGCGCGGGCTGCGGATCACCGATGCGCACTCGCTCGTCGCGGTAAAACACGCGGCCGGCGTGCTGCGGGTGGAAATCGAGGCGTTGCTTTCGCAGGGATTGCCGAATTCGCCGATGGCCGGGGCGCAGATCCGGGTTGCCTCCGGGAACTACATCGCGGCGCGCCCGATCGGGATCGTCGACGGCGTCGATTACCAGTTCACCGGCGAGGTGAGGAAGGTGGACGCGCCGGCGATCGCGCGCCGGCTCGAGGCGGGCGAAGTCGTGCTCGTCCCGCACGTCGGCTACTCGCCGACCGGCGAAGTGTTCAATCTCGCCTGGGAGGACGTCGCCGAGAGCGTCGCACTCGCGCTCAAGGCCGACAAGCTGCTGCTGCTCACCGATCGGCTGCCCGCCGACGGCAAGGGCGAGCCGCTGCACGAATTGACCGCGCACGAAGCGGAAGCCCTGCTGCGCAGGCAAGGCCAGCCGCCGCATGCGCACCGCGTGCTGAAAAGCGCCTGCCGCGCCCTCGCGGGCGGCGTCGGCCGCGTGCACCTGATTTCGCGCCGGGCGGACGGCGGCACGCTGCTCGAACTTTTCACCCACACCGGCGTGGGGACGCTGATCACCGCCGACCCGGTGCAGAAGCTGCGCCCGGCGCGCATCGAGGACGTGGGCGGCATCCTGGCGCTGATCGAGCCGCTGGAAGCCGACGGTACGCTCGTCAAGCGCAATCGCGAGCTGCTCGAGCGCGAGATCGGCAATTTCGAGGTGCTCGAGCACGACGGCGTGATCGCGGGCTGTGCTGCGCTCTACCCGATTGCGGGCGCCCGCAGCGCCGAGCTCGCCTGTCTCGCGGTGGCGCCCGCCTACCGCGATTCCGGCTACGGCGAACGCCTGCTGCACGCGTGCGAGGCGCGTGCGAAGCGCTCGCGCATCCGCCGCCTCTTTGCGCTCACGACGCGCGCCGCGCACTGGTTCGTCGGGCAGGGATTCGTCGAGTCGGGCGTCGCCGCGCTGCCGGACAAACGCAAGGCGCTCTATAATTGGAAGCGAGGTTCGAAGGTGTTCCTGAAACGATTGTAATCAATGGGCAGAACCGTCAAGTGCGTCAAGCTCGGCCGTGAGGCGGAGGGACTCGACTTCCCGCCGTATCCGGGGGAACTCGGCAAGCGCATCTTCGAAAATGTGTCCAAGGACGCGTGGCAGCAGTGGCTGCGCCACCAGACGATGCTGGTCAACGAAAACCGGCTCAACCTCGCCGATCCGCGGGCACGCGAATATCTGGCCGAGCAGATGGAGAAGCATTTCTTCGGCGACGGCGCCGACGTGGCGTCGGGCTACGTGCCGCCGAATCGCTGAGTCACCGCCCGGCGCGCTGCGCCTTCCACATTCCCTCGATGCGCGCCCGCCCGACGCCGCGCGCGACGCTCCCCTCGACCGCATCGCCGCGCACGCGCCCATCGAAATAGAGCACGGCCTCGCTTTCCCGGTCGAGCGCGTCGAGGATCGCGAAAGCCAGGCGGTCCGACTCGAGCTGCACCTCCCAGGCCTGCGCCGGCACGCCGTCCAGACGCGCGCTTGCCGTGAGGTCCTGGTAGCGCTGTTCAAAGTCGATCTCCAGCAGCCGCTCGCGTCCGGCGAGGTCGATCCGGCCGCGCCAGCGCCCTGCCACCGGCGCGGGCACGAACCATAGAAACACGTCCTTGCGGATCGCGGTCTTGCGGTCGGGACGCCATTCACCGAGATCGGAGCCGTGCGAAACGATGCGCGTCCCGGGCCGGAGCTTGAGCAGCGCCGGCCTGAGCTTCAGGTTGAGGTTCGGCGAAAGATAGAGCGCGACCACGGTGGCCTCGCCGAGTTCGGTTTCGAACAGGTCCTGCTGCAGAAAGCGCACGCGGTCGGAGACCCCGGCGCGCTCGGCGTTGCGCCGGCTCTGCGCCACGAGCGGCGCGCTGATCTCGATGCCGACCGCGCGCGCGCCGAACTTCTGCGCCGCGGCGATCACCACCCGGCCGTCGCCCGAGCCCAGGTCATAGACGACGTCGCCCGGGCCGACACCGGCAAGCCGAAGCATTTCATCCACCGTAGCGCGCGGCGAGGGCAGATACGGTGCGTCGTGCACCGTCCCGGTATCCTGCGCGGGGCTTGGCGGGCACGGTGCCAGCAGTACCGCGCAAAGGAGCAGCCGGGGAAGCAGCGGCACGCCAACCTAGCGCTTCGCGGTGATCGCCTTCACGCCTTCGGGTGCGCCGAGCAGCAGCAGGTCGGCCGGCCGGCGTGCGAAGATGCCGTTTGTCACGACCCCCGCGATCTGATTCAGCTCGGCTTCGAGTTTCGGCGGATCGAGGATCGTGAAGCCGTGGCAATCGAGAATCAGGTTGCCGTTGTCGGTGCGGTAGTTTTCCCGCAGCTGCGGCTGGCAGCCGAGCATGCGAAGCGCGCGGCCGACGTGGCTGCGCGCCATCGGGATTACCTCCACCGGCAGCGGGAATTTGCCCAGCACGGGCACCAGTTTGGAGGAATCGCAGATGCACACGAAGCGCCTCGCCACTGCGGCGACGATCTTTTCGCGGGTGAGCGCGCCGCCGCCGCCCTTGATCATGTACAGGTGCTCGGTGATCTCGTCGGCGCCGTCGACGAAGAGCGGAACCTCGTCCACCGCGTTGAGATCGAACACGCGGATGCCGAGCGAGCGCAGCCGCTCGGCGCTCGCTTCCGATGCGGCCACGGCGCCCTCGATACGCCCCTTCACCGTCGCAAGCGCGTCGATGAAGCAATTCACGGTGGAACCGGAGCCGACGCCGATCACGGCGTCATCCACCAGATGTGCCAGCGCAGCCCGCGCCACCTGCACCTTGAGCTCTTCCCGGTTCACTTTTTCCTCTGCGGCGGCAGGTCGGTGCACACGCCCTCGAACGCTTCCGCCGCGAAGCCTACCGATTCGCTCAGCGTCGGGTGCGGATGGATGGTCTTGCCGATGTCCACGGCGTCGGCGCCCATCTCCACCGCGAGCGCGATTTCGCTGATGAGGTCGCCCGCGCCGGTGCCGACGATGGCGCCGCCGAGCACGCGGTGCGTTTCGGGATCGAAAAGGAGCTTCGTGAAGCCTTCGTCGCGCGCGTTGGCGATCGCGCGCCCCGAAGCTGTCCAGGGAAACCTGGCGACCGCGACCTTGAGGCCCGATTTTTTCGCCTCGTCCTCGGTGGCGCCGACCCACGCCACTTCCGGATCGGTGTAGGCGACCGACGGGATCACACGCGCGTCGAAATGCGCCTTGCCGCCGGCCGCCGCCTCGGCGGCAACGTGCCCTTCGTGCACCGCCTTGTGCGCGAGCATGGGCTGGCGCGCAATATCGCCGATGGCGTGAATGTGGGCGACGTTCGAGCGCATCTGCGAATCCACGGCAATGAAGCCGCGCGTGTCGACCGCGACGCCGGCGCGCTCGGCGCCGATCCTGCGTCCGTTCGGCGTGCGACCGACCGAAACCAGCACCAGGTCATAGCGCTGCGGCTCTTTCGGGGCCCTGGGCCCCTCGAACCAGATCTTGATGCCGTCCCTGGTCGCCTCGGCACCGACCGCCTTCGTTCCCAACAGGATATTGTCGAAGCGCCGCGCGTTCGCCTTCTGCCACACCGCGACCAGATCGCGGTCGGCGCCCAGCATCAGGCCATCGAGCATCTCCACGACGTCGAGCCGGGCACCCAGCGTCGAGTATACCGTGCCCATCTCGAGCCCGATGATGCCGCCGCCGATCACCAGCATGCGTTTGGGCAGGCTGGGCAGCTCGAGCGCGCCCGTCGAATCGACGATGCGCGGGTCCGCGGGCAGGAACGGCAGCTTCGCCGACTGCGAGCCGGCGGCGATGATGGCGTGCGCGAAGCGAACCGTCTTCGCGCCCTCGCCCGTCTGCACGACGAGATGATGCGGATCGGTGAACTCGCCGCTTCCCTGCACCACGCTCACCTTGCGCGCTTTGGCCATCGCGGCGAGGCCGCCGGTCAGCCGGCCGACGACCTTGTCCTTGAAGGCGCGCAACCGGTCGAGATCGATCCTGGGTTCGCCGAAGGCGATCCCGTGCTCGGCGAGCGCGCGCGCGGCATCGGCAATCGCGGCTGCGTGCAGCAACGCCTTGGAAGGGATGCAGCCGACGTTCAAGCACACGCCGCCGAGCGTCGGATAGCGCTCGACGAGCACCGTCTTCATGCCGAGATCGGCCGCCCGGAACGCGGCCGAATAGCCGCCCGGCCCCGCGCCGAGCACGAGCACGTCGCATTCCAGGTCGGCCTTGCGCCGTGGCTCTTCGCGAACGATCGCGGACGAGGGCCGAACCTGCGGCGGCGTCTCCGGCGCTTTCGGCGGAGCGGGCGCGGGCTCCTCAGCCGACTGCGAAAGGAGCACGATCAGCGCGCCCTCGGAGACCTTGTCGCCGATTTTCACCTCGACCGACTGCACCACCCCCGCCTGCGGCGACGGGATCTCCATCGTCGCCTTGTCCGATTCGAGCGTGATCAGCGATTGCTCCTTCGCCACCGCGTCGCCCGGCTTCACCATCACCTCGATCACCTCGACATCCTTGAAATCGCCGATGTCGGGCACCTTCACTTCGACCTGTCGCGCCATTTACAGCAGCGTACGTCGAATGTCGGAAAGAACGTTGGCCAGGTACGTCGTGAAGCGCGCTGCCGACGCCCCGTCGATCACCCGGTGGTCGTAGGAAAGCGACAACGGCAGCATCAGCCGCGGCGCGAATTCCCTTCCGTTCCACACCGATTGCGTGTGCGATTTCGACACCCCCAGGATCGCGACTTCGGGCGCGTTGATGATCGGCGTGAAGGCCGTACCGCCGATCCCGCCAAGGCTCGAAATGGAGAACGTGCCGCCCTGCATGTCGCCGGGCTTGAGCTTGCGCTCGCGCGCCAGCCGCGAAACCTCGGCAAGCTCGCGCGCCAGGTCGAAAACGCCCTTGCGGTCGGCGTCGCGGATCACCGGGACCACCAGCCCCTCCGCGGTATCGACCGCGACCCCGATATGGAAGTACTTCTTGATCACCAGGTTTTCACCCGCCTTGTCGAGCGAGGCGTTGAACTGCGGGTGCTGCCGCAAGGCCGTGACGCAGGCCTTGATCAGGAACGCGAGCATGGTGAGCTTGAAGCCCTGCTTTTCGGTCGCCGCGGTGTTCTCCTTGCGGAACGCCTCGAGCTCGGTGATGTCGGCCTCGTCGAACTGCGTGACATGCGGAATCGAGATCCAGTTGCGGTGCAGATTCGGACCGGAGAGCTTCTGGATGCGTGACAGCGGCTTCGTTTCGACCGGGCCGAATTTCGAGAAATCCACTTCCGGCCAGGCGGGGAGGCTGAACGGCAGCGCGCCGCCGGGCGCCCGCGCTGCGAGCGGCGCGGCCTTGCCGGCGATGATCCCCTTGACGAACGCCTGCACGTCCTCCTTGAGAATGCGCTCCTTGGGCCCGCTGCCGCGGATCTTCGCGAGGTCGACGCCAAGCTCGCGCGCGAAGCGCCGGATGGAGGGACTCGCGTGCGGCGTGGCGACGATCGCCTCGCGCGGCTCGCGCGGCACTGGTCGCCCGGACGGGGGTGTTGTCATCGGCCGCTCCGCCTCCCGCCCCGCGGGCACTGCGGGCGGCGCGGCGGGGGCCGCTGCAGGAGCGGGTTGTTTCGCCTCCCCAGGCACGGACCCTTCCGCGGCCGCGGCGCCGCCTTCCTCGAGGCGAAGGATCAGCGTGCCTTCGGAAACCTTGTCTCCCAGCTTCACCAGGAGACTCTGAATCACGCCCGCAGCGGGCGACGGGATCTCCATCGTCGCCTTGTCCGATTCGAGCGTGATCAGCGATTGCTCCTTCGCCACCGCGTCGCCCGGCTTCACCAGCACCTCGATCACCTCGACATCCTTGAAATCGCCGATGTCGGGAACAAAGACTTCCTTCATACCGTCGTCGGATCGGGCTTGTTCGGGTCGATGCCGTATTTCGCGATCGCCGCCGCAACGGCGCTGGCCTTGCCCTCGCCCTGGTCGGCAAGCGCCCGGAGCGCCGCGAGCGCGATGAAGTACCGGTCCACCTCGAAAAAACTGCGCAGCCGGGCGCGCGAATCCGAACGCCCGAAGCCGTCCGTACCGAGCACGCGATAGACGCGATCGCGCGGAACGAAAGGCCGTATCTGGTCCGCGAATGCCTTCATGTAGTCGCTCGCCGCGACGACCGGGCCCGCATGGTTCGCCAGGCACGCCGTGACGTACGGCTGGCGCGGCTCGTCTTCCGGGTGAAGCAGATTCCAGCGGTCGGCGGCAAGCCCGTCGCGCCTGAGTTCGGTGAAGCTGGTTGCACTCCACACATCGGCTCCTACGCCCCAGTGGCTTTCCAGCAGTTCCGCGGCCGCGACAACCTCGCGCAGGATCGTTCCGCTGCCCAGAAGCTGCACGCGAGTCTTCGCCTTGGCACCGGATTCGCGCAGCAGATACATCCCCCTGAGGATCCCCTCCTCGACCGGCGAACCGCGCGGCCCCGCGCTGCCGGCGGCGGGAAGCGGCGGGTGCTCGTAGTTCTCGTTCATCAGGGTGATGTAGTAGTAGACGTCCTCCTGCCCGGTCACCATGCGGCGCAACCCGTCGTGAATGATGACCGCCAGCTCGTAGCCGTAGGTCGGGTCGTAGGCGACGCAATTCGGGATGACCGAGGCGAGGATGTGCGAGTGTCCGTCCTCGTGCTGCAGTCCCTCGCCGTTCAGCGTGGTGCGCCCGGCGGTGGCACCCAGGAGGAAGCCGCGCGCCCGCTGGTCCGCCGCCGCCCACGCCAGGTCGCCCACGCGCTGCAGTCCGAACATCGAGTAGAAGATGTAGAACGGCACGGTGACCAGATTGGTGTGGCTGTACGAGGTCGCCGCCGCGATCCAGGAGGACATCGCGCCCGCCTCGTTGATGCCTTCCTCGATGATCTGCCCGGACTTGTCCTCGCGGTAGTACATCACCTGGTCGCGGTCGACGGGCTCGTACTTCTGGCCTTCGGAGGAGTAGATGCCGAGTTGGCGGAACATGCCCTCCATGCCGAAGGTGCGTGCCTCGTCCGGCACGATCGGCACGATGTACCTGCCGATGCCCTTGTCGCGGATCAGCGCGGTGACGAGTCGCACGAACGCCATGGTGGTGGAGATCTCGCGCCCCGCCCCTGAGCCCTTCAGGACCGGCTCGAACGCCTCGAGCGGCGGCACCGCCGGCACGGCGTCGGCCTTGCGGCGCCGCTGCGGGATGAATCCGCCAAGCGCCTTGCGGCGCGCGTGGAGGTACTTCATCTCCGGCGAATCCGCCGGCGGAATGTAGAACGGCAGTTCCGCGAGCTTTTCGTCCGGGATCGGTATGTTGAACTGGTTGCGGACCTCGCGGATGGTCGCCAGATCGACCTTTTTCAGCTGGTGCGTGGGATTTTTCGCCTGCCCCTGCTTGCCCAGGCCGTAGCCCTTGATGGTCTTCGCCAGAATGACCGTCGGCTGGCCGGTATGCTTTACCGCCGCGCTGTAGGCGGCGTAGATCTTGTGCGGGTCATGGCCGCCCCGGTTCAGGCGCCAGATGTCCTCGTCGGTCATGCGCGAGACCATCTCGAGCAGCTTCGGGTGCTTGCCGAAGAAATTCTTGCGCACGTACGCGCCGTCGTTCGCCTTGTAGTTCTGGTATTCGCCGTCGACCGTTTCTTCCATCACCCGGCGCAGAATTCCCTCCTTGTCGCGCGCGAGCAGCGGGTCCCAGTACGAGCCCCAGATCAGCTTGATCACGTTCCAGCCCGAGCCGCGGAAATCGCCTTCGAGTTCCTGGATGATCTTGCCGTTGCCGCGCACCGGGCCGTCCAGGCGCTGCAGGTTGCAGTTGACGATGAAGATCAGGTTGTCGAGCTTCTCGCGCGCCGCCATGGAGATCGCGCCGACCGATTCCGGCTCGTCCATCTCGCCGTCGCCGCAGAACACCCAGACCTTGCGGTTCGCGGTGTCCGCGAGCCCGCGGGCGTGCAGGTATTTCAGGTAGCGCGCCATGTAGATCGCCTGGATCGGCCCCAGGCCCATGGAGACGGTCGGAAACTGCCAGTACTCCGGCATCAGCCAGGGATGCGGGTACGAGGACACCCCCTTGCCATCCACTTCGCGGCGGAAGTTGAGCAGCTGCTCCTCGGTAAAGCGGCCTTCGAGCAGCCCCCGGGCGTAGATGCCCGGGGACGAATGGCCCTGGAAGTACACCAGATCGCCGCCGTGCCCCTCGTGCGGCGCGTGCCAGAAATGCTGCTGCCCGATACCGAACATGTTCGCAACCGAGGCGAAGCTCGCGATGTGCCCGCCCAGCTCGTCGTCGTTGCGGTTGGCGCGCGCCACCATCACCA
>CAZXAR010000096.1:0-12221 GCA_964638135.1 uncultured Enterobacteriaceae bacterium
ACCAGCCCTTCTATCTCGAACTGGTTCGCCGCGTGATGATCTTCGCCATCGCCGCTCTGAGCCTCAACCTGATCCTCGGCTACGGCGGGTTGATCTCCTTCGGCCATGCCGCCTACCTTGGCATCGGCGCCTATGCCGTGGGCGTACTCGCCTACTACGGCATCAACAACGGCTTCCTGCAGTGGGCACTGGCGATGGTCGCCTCGGCGCTGGTCGCTCTCGTGATCGGCGCCATCTCGATCCGCGCCAGTGGCATCTATTTCATCATGATCACGCTCGCATTCACGCAGATGCTGTACTACCTTGGGATCTCGATCGAGGAATACGGCGGCGACGACGGCATGCGGCTTGAAGTGAAAAGCCAGTTCGCCGGCCTGGTCGACCTCAACAACCCGACCGCCTTCTACTACGTGGTCCTGGCGATCCTGATCGCGTTTCTCTACCTCGGGCACCGCCTGGTCAACTCGCGTTTCGGCATGGTGATCCGCGCCGCACGCTCGAACGAGGCACGCACCCGCGCCATCGGGTTCTCGCCCTATCCGTACCGCCTCGCCGCGTTCGTGATCGCCGGCGCGATGTGCGGGCTCGCAGGCGCGTTGCTCGTCAACCACACCGTGTTCCTCACCCCGGAATTCATGAACTGGACGCGCTCGGGCGAGCTGATGTTCATGGTGATCATGGGGGGAATGGGCACCACCGCGGGGCCGGTGCTCGGCGCCTTTGCGCTGCTGCTGCTCGAGGACGTGCTCTCCGGGATCACCGCCCACTGGCAGATCATCCTGGGCCCGATCCTGGTGCTGGTGGTGCTGTTCGCGAAGCGCGGGCTCGCCGGGCTGCTGCCGGGAGGACGCGAAGATGGCTGAAGCGGCGGGCGGCGGGCCGCTGCTCGAAGTACGCGGCCTGTGCAAGCTGTTCGGCGCGTTGCGCGCGACGGACAACGTCGCGCTCGACGTGCGCGAGGGCGAGACGCACGCCATCATCGGTCCGAACGGCGCCGGGAAAACCACGCTGATCGGCCAGCTTTCCGGAACGCTGCGGCCCAACGCCGGCGAGATCCGCTTCGCCGGCGAGGACATCACCCGCCTCCCCGCCCCGGCGCGCTCGAAAAAAGGCCTTGCGCGCTCGTTCCAGATCACCAGCATCTACCGCGATTTCACCGCGCTCGAGAACGTGTCGCTTGCCGTGCAGGCGCACGCGGGACACAGCTTCCGCTTCTGGCGCCCGGCGCGGGCCGAGCGCGCGCTGCGCACCCCGGCGCTCGCGATCCTCGAGGAAGTGGGGCTCGGAGCGCGCGCCGATGTCGTCGCCGCCAATCTCGCGCACGGCGAACAGCGCCAGCTCGAAATCGCGATGGTGCTCGCCACATCGCCGCGGCTGCTGCTGCTCGACGAGCCGGTCGCCGGCATGGGCACCGAGGAGACGCAGCGCATGGTGGAGTTCCTCGGGACGCTCAAGGGCCGCAAGACCATGGTGCTCGTGGAGCACGACATGGATGCGGTCTTCACGCTCGCGGACCGGATTTCGGTGCTCGTCTACGGCCGGATCATCGCCACCGGCGCGCCGGAGGAGATCCGCACGAACCCCGAGGTGCGCGGCGCCTATCTCGGCGAGGAAGCCGCTGCCTGATGCTTGCGGTCGAGGCGCTGGAAACTTCCTACGGCCTGAGCCAGGTGCTCTTCGGTGTCGCGCTGCGCGTGGACGCAGGTCAGATCGTGACCCTGCTCGGACGCAACGGCATGGGCAAGACCACGACCGTGCATTCGATCATGGGGATCGCGCGGCCGCACGCGGGGCGTATCGAGTTCGAGGGACGCGCGCTGCGCGGACTTCCCTCCTACCGCATCGCCCAGGCCGGCGTCGGCCTGGTGCCGGAGGGACGGCAGGTGTTTCCGAACCTCACGGTGCGGGAAAATCTCGTGGCAACCGCGGCCAACCGCGCTTCGCGTCCGGATCCCTGGACGCTCGAGCGCGTGTTTGCGCTGTTCCCGCAGCTGCAGGAGCGCAGGGGACATTTCGGCAACCAGCTCTCGGGCGGAGAGCAGCAGATGCTCGCCATCGGTCGCGCGCTGATGACCAACCCGCGGCTGCTCCTCCTGGACGAGGCGACCGAGGGGCTCGCCCCGCTCATCCGCGCCGAGATCCACCGCGCGATCGAGCGCCTGAAGGGCGAAGGGCTCGCGGTCCTGATCATCGACAAGGACGTGAGGGCGCTCATCCGCCTCGCCGACCGGCACTTCGTGCTCGAAAAGGGCCGCGTCGTCTGGAAGGGAACCTCGGCCGAGCTCGCTGCGAGCGAAGAGGTCCAGCACCGCTACCTCGGCGTCTGAAGCTTGATACCGGTCAACGGCGCGCCAGCTTTTCGTTGACGCCGCGCCACGGCGGGGGCGAGAGTCCTCCATATTCCGGCACAGGAATATGGAGGAGCGCATGCCGAAGCGGCACTCACGGACGCCGACCACGCTGCAGTACGCGTTGCTCGGGCTGCTCGGGCGGCGCTCGCTCACCGGCTACGAAATCCTGAAGCGCTTCACGCGCTCGGTGGTGTTCTTCTGGCACGCGCGCCAGAGCCAGGTCTACGCCGCGCTCGACCGCATGGAGCAGCTCGGCCTGGTCAGCTCCCGCGTCGAGGTGCAGCGGCAGCGGCCGAACCGGCGCCACTACACGATGACCGCGGCCGGCCGTGCCGCGTTGCGCAACTGGCTGGAACGCGAAACGCCGGTGCAGCCCGTGAAGGACGAGATGCTGCTGCGGGTGTTTTTCAGCGATCCGCTGCCGCCCCACAAGGTCGCGGCGAGCCTGCTGCGCCACGGCATGGCGCACGATCGGGTGCGCGCCGAGTTCGAGGCCATCCGCTCGGCGCTCGAGGCGCGCTACGGTCCGATCGGGACTACTGCCGACCGGCCCCTCGCCTTCCGTTATCTCGTGCTCGAACAGGGAATCCGCGTCGAGCGCATGTACGCAGAGTGGTGCCGCTGGGCCGCCGAAGCGCTGGAGCGCATTCGCGACCGCTCGCGTTCGCCCACGCGCAGCGGGGCCGATCTGATCGTGAGCGCGACGGAGTGAGCGATGCCTGAGGCCGCACTCGAATACCACGCCCCGGAATCGCTCGACGAGGCGCTCGAGCTGCTCGCGCGCTGCGGACCGCGCGCCGCGCTCCTCGCCGGTGGAACCGATGTGGTCCCCGCGCTCAAATCCGGCGTCCTCGGCAAGGAGCATCTCGTCAGCCTCAAGCGGATCCGCGAATTCCGCGATATCGCGCTCGGCGAACGCGGGGAGCTGCGGATCGGGGCCTTCACGCCATTGGACGAGATCGCGTCTTCGGCCGCAGTGCGCAGGCACTGCGCCGCGCTCGCGGAAGCCGCGGGCAGGGCCGTGTCGCCGCTCCTGCGAGGACGCGCGACGCTGGGCGGCAATCTGTGCCTCGATACGCGCTGCTGGTACTTCAACCAGAGCGAGGCGTGGCGCGCAAGCCGCGCTCTGTGCCTCAAGGCGGGCGGCGAGCGCTGCTGGGTCAACGAAACGCGCAACACCTGCGTCGCGCTCTTTTGCGCCGAAACGCCGCCCGCACTGATGGTGGCGGGCGCTCGGGTCGATGTGCGCGGGCCGGCGGGCGCACGCACTATTGCGGTCGATGCGCTGTATTCGGACGATGGGCTCGCGCCGCTGCGGCGCGAAGCGGTCGAGATCGTCACCACGGTCGTCCTTCCGCAATCACCGCCGCGCTGGGGGAGCACCTATCTCAAGCTCGCTACCCGCGATTCGATCGACTTCCCGCTCCTCGGCGTCGCGGCAGGCGTGCAGCTCGACGCCGAAGGGCGGATCGCCGAGGCGCGCGTTGCGCTCACGGGCGCAAAATCGGCGCCTTTCCGGTTGACGCAGTTCGAATCCGAACTGCGCGGCGGCGCGGTTCCGGACGAATCCGAGCGCGGCGAGTCGGTCGCGCGCTCGATCGGCATGCTGTACCTGTCCGACGACGTTCCCTATAAGCGCAGGCTCGCGGGGCTGCTCGCCGCGGAAGCGGTGCGGCGCGCGGCGCAGAACGCGAAGGAAACCGCATGAAGCGCCTCATTCAGCTCCACGTGAACGGCCAAGCACACGACCTCGTCGTCGATCCCGCGCGCACGCTTCTGGACGTGCTGCGCGACCAGCTGGGGCTCACCGGCGCCAAGCGCGGCTGCGGGCTCGGCGCTTGTGGCGCCTGCACCGTGCTGCTCGACGGCCGGCCGGCGGCCGCGTGCCTCACGCTGGCGCTGGAGGCGGCAGGCCAGGAGATCGTGACGATCGAAGGGCTGGCCGAAGGCGGCGCGCTGCATCCGGTGCAGGAAGCGTTCGTCGAGACCGGCGCCGTGCAGTGCGGCTTTTGCACGCCCGGCATGGTGCTCTCGGCAAAGAGCCTCCTCGAACGATGCCCGGACCCGGAGCCGGAGGAGATTCGCGCCGCGCTTGCCGGAAACGTGTGCCGCTGCACCGGCTACGTGAAGATCATCGACGCCGTTTCGCTCGCGGCGCGGCGCATGCGCGGCGCGGCGAGCGGCGACTGACGGGGGCACTTCGGCCATGTCAGAGTACTCGGTTGTTGGAAAGCCGCTACCGCGGGTGGATGCGCGGGAGAAAGTCACCGGGGGCGCGAATTACGCCGCCGACATCCGGCTTCCCGGAATGCTTTGCGGGCGGATCCTGAGAAGCCCGCACCCGCACGCGCGCATCGCGAGCGTGGATACCTCGGGCGCCGAGCGCCTGAAGGGCGTGCACGCGGTTCTCACCGGGCGCGACATCGCCGGCCTGCGGGTCGCCTTCGTGGACACACCGAAGTATCCCGCCGACGAGCCGCCGTTCGCGCTCGACCGGGTGCGCTACATCGGCGACGAGGTCGCTGCGGTGGCGGCCGTGGACGACGCGACCGCGGCCGAAGCCCTCTCGCTCATCCGCGTCGACTATGAGCCGCTCGCCGCCGTATTCAGCGCCGCCGATGCGCTCAAGCCCGGCGCGCCGCTGGTGCACGAATTCGACTATCCGGGCAGGACGATCTGGGAGGACTGGGGCGCGCGCGGCCGTCCGCAGTCCGATCCGATCGCGCGCAGGGACAACATCGCCGCGCGCACCTTCGTCGAGTTCGGCGACCTCGGCGCGGGGTTCGCCGTGGCGTACCACACGCGCACCGACACCATCGAGGTGGCGCCGGTCGCGCACGCTCCGCTCGAGCCGCACGCGGCGCTCGCCTACTGGGACGCCTCGGGCAAGCTCAACATGCACGTCGCGAGCATGGGAATCTTCTACAAGCGCTTCGTGCTCGCCAAGGCGCTTGGGCTACCGATCAGCCAGGTGCGGATCCTCAAGAGCTACGTCGGCGGCGCGTTCGGCGGCAAGATCGACGTCTTCCCCTACGAGATCGGCGCGGCGCTGCTCGCGCGCAAGTCGGGCCGACCGGTGCGCATCGAGCTTTCGCGCGAGGAGTCGCTCGCCACCACGCGCATGGATTTCCACGCCACGGTACGCGTGAAGACGGGCGTTCGGCGCGACGGTACGATCACCGCGCAGGACATCCAGGTCATCGTCGACACCGGCGCCTACCGCGGCACCGGGCCGGTGGTGGTGTTTCTGTGCTACTCCTACAACATCCCCGTTTACCGCGTGCCCGCGCAGCGCTACGAGGGGCTCGCCGTCTACACCAACAACCCGATCAAGGGGCCCAAGCGCGGCCATGGCGCGCCGTTCATCCGCTTTGCAGTCGACTCGCACATGGACATGATCGCGCAGGACCTCGGGATCGACGCGGTCGAATTGATGCTGCGCAACGCGCGCGACGCGGGCGAAGTGATGCCGACGAGCGGCGACGTGCTCCGCAGCTGCGGGCTGAAGGACGCCATTACGGCGGCGGCGCGCGACGGCGACTGGGCTTCCAAGCGCCGCAGGAGCAATTGGTCGGGCCCGGAGCGCTACAAGCGCGGGGTCGGCATCTCGGCGTGCTCGATGTTCAGCGGCTCGCCGTATTACCCGTTCGGCTCCGCCGCGGTGGTGAAGATGCATGACGACGGCGGCGCGACGGTGTTCGCCGGCACGGTCGAGATGGGTCAGGGCTCGGAGACGACGCTCGCGCAGATCGCCGCCGAGGAGCTCGGCGTGCCGCTTGGCGACATCCGCATGATCTCGGGCGACACCGAGCTCACTCCCATCGAATTCGGCAGCTTCCTTTCCGGGGGTGCCTTCGTCACCGGGAAGGCGGTGAAGCTGGCCGCGGCGGATGCCAAGCGCCAGCTCCTCGAAATGGCGAGCCGCCTGCTCGAAGCCGACGTGGCGGACCTCGAGGCGCGCGACAAGGTGGTGCGCGTGAAGGGGGTTCCGGGGCACGGGCTCGGCTACGCCGAGATCATCGCCGCGAGCGTCAAGCAGGCGAACGCCGATCCGATCATCGGCAAGGGACACCACAAGAGCGTGCCGGCGGCCGAACTGCACCCGAGCCTGAGCACGGCCAAGGGGCGCTGGACCGAAGCGTACGGCTTTGCCGCGCAACTCGCGGAAGTCGAAGTCGATACCTGGACCGGGAAAGTCCGGGTGCTGCGCCTCGTGACCTACCACGACTGCGGCTTCGCGCTCAATCCGCAGATCGTCGAGGGACAGATCGAAGGCTGCGTTTCGATGGCGCTCGGCCAGACGCTGCAGGAGCGGGTCGATCTGCGCGAGGGACAGGTGTTCAATCCGGACTTCATCCAGTACCGCATGCCGCTCACGCTCGACACCCCGGAGATGGTGAGCGGCATGATCCACAGCGACGAGCCGCAGGGACCGTTCGGCGCCAAGGAAGTCGGCGAGGGCGCGGTCTCGGGCGTCATGGCCGCGGTCGCCAACGCGGTGTACGACGCAGCGGGCGTACGGGTGACGCGGCTTCCGATCACGCCCTCGCGGATCCTCGCCCGCCTTTCGAAGACGGAGGCCGCCGCGCGGTAAGAGCGCCGTGGATCTGACCTACCGGCAATTGACCGAACTCGCGCGCGCGGGCGAGCGCGTCGCGGTGGCGACGATCATTGCGGCGCGCGGCTCCACGCCGCGCGGGACCGGCGCCAAGATGGCGGTGCGCGAGAGCGGTGCGATCCTCGGCACCGTGGGCGGCGGCTGCGGCGAAGCGCAGGTGATCCGCGAAGCGGCGCACGCTCTGCAGCAAGGCGCGTCCCGGCTCACCACGGTGGATCTCACCGGCGATATCAACGACGAGAGCCTCACGCATTGCGGCGGCACGATGGACATCTTCGTCGACTGCCTGCGGAGCGACGCGGAGCGAAGCGCGGGCGCATCCGACGCGGAAATCCTGCACGCGCTCGCCGAGGCGGACGCACGCGGGCTGCCCGCCGCACTTGTCACGGTGGTCGCGGGCGACGCGGAGGCGGCCGGAACCCGGATCGGAACGAAGTGGGTGTACGGCGCCGGCGGCATCCTTCCTGGCGCGCCGCCCGCCGCGCTCGAGGTCGCAGCGCGTGAGGCGGCCGATGCCGCGCTCCAGAGCGGAAGCAGCGGCTGCCTGTGGCTTGCCGAATCGGCGGGACGCTGGAGCGAATCGGGCAAAGAGCGCGGAGTTTCGCTCTTCGTCGAAGTCGTCGTTCCGGCGCCTGAACTCGTCATCGTGGGCGCCGGCCACATCGCGCGGCCGCTCGTCACGATGGCAAAGACGCTCGGCTTTCGCGTGACGATCGTGGACGACCGCGCCGCGTTCGCCAATCCGGCGCGCTTTCCCGATGCCGACCGGATCGCGGTCGGAAGCATCGCGGAGGTGCTCGCCGGGCTCGCCATCGGCGCGTCGACCTACCTGGTACTCGTCACGCGCGGACACCAGCTCGACGAGGCCGCACTCAAGGCCGTGATCGGATCGGATGCCGCCTACATCGGAATGATCGGCAGCCGGCGCCGGGTGCGCGAGGTGTTCCGCCATCTCGCCGCCACGGGCGTCGCCGAGGAACGGGTGGCGCGAGTGCAGGCACCGATCGGCCTCGATATCGGCGCCGAGACGCCGGCAGAGATCGCGGCGGCAATTGCTGCGCAACTGGTGAAAGTGCGGCGCGCTGCGCTCGCCAAACGGGCCGGGGCTCCGAGTGAGCGCGGGGGTCCGCACGTCCTGATCCTCGGGTCTGGCGATCTGGCCACTGGCTGCGCCGTGCGGCTGCGGCGCAGCGGGTATTCAGTGGCGATGACCGAACTTGCCGAACCGACCGCGGTGCGGCGCACCGTCGCGTTCTCGGAGGCGGTCTTCGCCGGGCAGGCCGAAGTCGAGGGGATCGTCGCGCGTTCGGTGACGGCGCTCGAAGACGCGCGTCGCGTCCTGCTCGAGGGCGATGTGGCCGTGCTGGTCGATCCGGAAGGAAAGGCGCGGGCGCTCGCTCCCGCGGCGATCGTGGATGCGCGCATGGCCAAGCGCAACCTGGGCGTTACGCTCGAAGACGCGCCGATCGTGATCGGCCTCGGTCCCGGCTTCGTCGCCGCGCGCGACGTCCATGCGGTGATCGAAACCAATCGCGGCCACGCGCTCGGCTCCGTCATCCTCGCGGGCGCGGCCGAGCCGGACACCGGCATCCCGGGCGAGATCGGCGGCCACGGCGCCGATCGGCTGCTGCGGGCGAGCGCGTCCGGCAAGCTGCACGCGTTCCGTGAGATCGGCGATCGTGTCGCTCCCGGAGAAGTCGTGGCCGAGACCGGCGGCGAGCCTGTGCGGGCCTTGATCGGCGGCGTGCTGCGCGGCTTGTTGCGCGACGGCAGCGCGGTCCATGCCGGGCAGAAGATCGGCGACGTCGATCCGCGCGCGCGGCGCGAGCATTGCTTTACGGTCTCGGACAAGGCGCGCGCAGTGGCGGGCGGCGTCCTCGAGGCGATCCTTTACTTCTCGAAGACGACGAACCGGTCGGCAACCGACCTGAGGCTTCCCGCGACGACTGCCGCGAGCCGCGCCCCCGCCTGCGCGAACAACGCCCGCGCGAGATCCTGACTTCGGCTCTGGTCCATGGCGGATTCGACCTTGTTCACGAACACCACGACGCGGCTTCGCCGCGGCGCCGGGCGCGCAAGACCGCGCGGACCCACGAGCAGGAGCGCTGCGGATGCGACGTCCACCGTTGCGCCGCGTTCGAGCCCCGTGATCTCTGCCGCGAGCGCCGAGCGGTATACCCACTGCTCGTCGAGTGGCGCGCCAAGCGCATCGGCGCCGACCACGATCAGGCAGTCCGTCGTACTCTGCGGAAATACGGGTTCGCCTTCGCGCGCCGCCTTCAGCGGCCGACCTGCCGCTCCGTCCGCCTCGACGACGATGGCATCTGCAACCCCGGCTGCCGCGAGTTCATCCACCGTTCGCGGAGCGAGGCCGGCGAGCTTGCCGTCTGGATTGCGCCGCAGCGCCGCGGTCACGTGCGCGTATGTGGCGAGCGCGCGCCGGATCGCGGCGACGGCATCCGGTTCGTGCTCGAGCAGCACGAGCGCCGGACTTTCTTCCGGCGCGGGCGGAAAGATGCGCGTGGTCGTGGTCGTCAACACCCGCCACCCCTGCTCCGCGAGCGCGCGCGCCAGCAGCCATATGAGCGACGTCTTTCCGCCGCCGCCCGCGAGCGCGACGACGCATCTGCGGTCCAGAGCGAAGGCTTCGAGCAGGGAGCGCGCGACACGCATCCCCGCAAGGGTCGCACGGGCGGCGCCGGCGCGGCAACACGCAACCCATTCCATCGGATCACCAAATCATCATGACGAACGCAGTCAAGCTCTTTCTGGATGACCGGATCGCGGCCGGCCAGGGCGATCGCACCGCGATCGTCACGCCGCGCCGGGCATTCCGCTATCGCGAGCTGCTCGGGCTCGCCTGCCGCGCCGGGAACGCATTGCGCGCGCTCGGGGTGGAGCCCGAGCAGCGCGTCGCGTTCGCGCTTCCCGACGGCGTGGACTTCACCGCGCTGTTCTTCGGTTCGCTCCGGATCGGAGCGGTGGCAGTGCCGCTCAATACGCGGCTGCGACCAGAACAGTGCGCCGCGCTGCTGCGCGACAGCCGCGCGAAGGTTTTCGTGTGCGGCGCCGAGCTGGCGCAGGCGATGCGTCCCTTGCGCGCGGAACTCCCGCACCTGCGCTCGTGCGTCGTTGCGGGCGACGCTTCCGACTTCCCAACGCTTGACGAACTGCTCGCCCGCGCCTCGCCGAGCCTCGATCCGGAGCCGGTGAGCCGCGATGACATGGCCTTCTGGCTTTTCACCTCGGGTACTACCGGCACTCCCAAGGGAGCGGTGCACCTGCACCGGGACCTGTATGCCTGCCACCACTACGGCACCGAGGTGCTCGGCGTGAACGAGAACGACGTGGTGTTCGCCACCTCGCGGCTTTTTTTCGCCTATGCGTTGGGTAATGCGCTCCTCATCCCGCTGCATGCGGGCGCGCGGGTGTTTCTCGATCCCGAATGGCCCGAGCCGGCGTCGCTGGCGCGGATCATGGCCGAAGTGCGGCCCACGATCCTCTTTTCGGTGCCGACGTTCTACGCCCGGCTCCTGAGAAGCGAACTGCCGCAGCACACCTTCGGCTCGCTTCGCTTCGCGGTGTCCGCCGGCGAACGGCTCCCGGGCGAGCTGTACCAGGCGTTTCGCGGGCGGCACGGCGTCGAGATCGTGGACGGGATCGGCGCGACGGAAACGGTGTTCATGGTGCTCTCCAACCGGCCCGGGCAAAGCCGTCCCGATTGCACCGGCACGCCGGTGCCCGGAACCGAAGTGCGCCTGCTCGATGCCGAGGGACGCGAAGTCGGACCCGGCGAGCAGGGCGTGCTGCACGTGAAGACGCCTTCGGCAAGCCCATACTACTGGAACCGGGTCGAGCACTCGCAGCGCACCTTCGTCGGCGGGTGGTTTCGCACCGGCGACGTCTATACGCGCGACACCGACGGTTACTACTCGCATTGCGGGCGCGAAGACGATTTCTTCAAGGTCGCCGGCCAGTGGGTGTGCCCTTCGGAAGTCGAGATGGTGATGCTCACCCACCCCGGGGTCGCCGAAGCGGCGGCGGTCGGAATCGAGGAAGCCTCGGGCCTCGCCAAATGCTTTGCCTTCGTGGTGCCGAAAAACGCGAGCCAGCCGAACGATCAGCTGCTCGCTGAACTGAGCGATCTCGCCAATCGCAAGCTCGCGCCGCACCAGCGTCCGCGGCGCATCGCGGTCGTCGCCGACCTGCCGCGCACCGCGACCGGAAAGCTGCAGCGCTTCGTGCTGCGCGAGCAGTTCGCGCAAGACGCCGCGTAGACGGCGCGGGCGCCGCCGGCGCTTGCCTCGGATCCCGTCGCTGCGCTAGATTGCGGGCGGACGAGCGCATTTTCAGCCGAGGACCGAAATGAGCGTTTCCCGCAACGTCATGTGGGGCGAGCTGCAGGGCATGCGCAAGGTCGAGACGGTCGAGCAGATGCCCGCCGAATACCGCGCGACGCTGCTCAAGATCATCTATGCGCTCGCCTCCACCGAGTTCGCCTCGGTCGAGCAGCACCAGGACTGGGTGAACCGCGGCCCCACCGCCGAGGACCGCTACATCCAGGCGCAGATTCTCGCCGACGAGGCACACCAGGGATTCATCGACAGCCGGCTGCTGCGCTCCTTCGGCGCCGAAGGCGAAGAGCTCGCCGCGCGGCTGCTCACCGCGAAGATGGGCGAGCATCCGCTGCACGCGTTCAACGTGCCGTTCGAAAGCTGGGCCGACGTGTGCGGATTCTGCTTCCTCATGGACCACGTCGCGTGGCACCACCTGCGCGGGTTCGAGGATTCGAGCTTCGCGCCGTTCGCGCGCGAGATGACCACCATGGTGCACGAGGAGCGCTTCCACGCTTCCTTCGGCGCGCGGCGCATCCGCGATCTGGTGCACGACGCGCGCTACCAGGATCTGGCCAAGGCGGGCCCGGCGGACGCGCAGAAGACGGTCGACAAGTGGTACCCGCACGCGCTCGACACCTTCGGCGGCTCGCGATCGAAATTCAGCGACCTTGCCGTCCGCTACGGCATCCGCCGCTGGGGCAACGAGGAACTGCGGCAGATGTGGAAGGCCGACCTCGATGCGCAGATCGCAGCGATCGGCCTCGCCGTCCCGGATGCGGCCGTGGGGCGGCAGATCCATTGACGGCGCGAGCCAAGGCACCATGATCAGCGCCGAGCAAAACGAGCTGATGACGCGTATCGGCTAGTTCAGCGCCGCTCCGTGGGGTAATTGATGAACACGGGGCTGGCCCAGGC
>CAZXAR010000097.1:0-12142 GCA_964638135.1 uncultured Enterobacteriaceae bacterium
ATCGCGGTGGACGCGATCCTCGCCGCGCGCCAGAAGCACCACTTCCTCTCGGTGCACAAGAGCGGGCAGGTGGCGATCGTGGAGACGCGGGGCAACGACGACTGCCACATCATTCTGCGCGGCGGAAAGCATCCGAACTACGACGCGGCGAGCGTGAAATCGGCCTGCGAGGAACTCGCGCGGGCGCGCCTGCCGCGGCGCCTGATGATCGACCTTTCGCACGCCAACGCCGCCAAGCAGTACAAGCGGCAGATCGAGGTCGCGAAAAACGTCTCCGCCCAGATTGCCGGCGGCAGCCACGAGGTCGTCGGCGTGATGGTGGAATCGCATCTGGTGGAGGGCAGACAGGACCTGCTGCCCGGCAAACCGCTGCAATTCGGCCAGAGCATTACCGACGCCTGCCTCGGCTGGGAGGACTCGCTCGGCATACTCGAAACGCTGGCGCAGGCCGTCCGGATGCGCCGGCGCGGCGGCAAGGGCGCCGCAGCTTGAATGCCGTCTCGACGCGAGGTTGGTTCTACCTTGCCCTCGGCGCGACGCTAGCATTCCGTGGCTGGCTTTCGGCGGCGGCGCCCGTGACCGCCGACGAGGCCTATTTCGCACTCTGGGGCCGCAGCCCCGACATCGGCTATTACGATCATCCGCCGATGATCGGGTGGCTGCTCGCGCCGCTGACGGCGCTTTCGAGCGCGGACTGGGTCCTGCGCCTGCCCGCGACGCTGCTTCCCGCGGCCACGGCGCTCCTCCTCCGCGAAGCGCTGCGGCGCTGGTTCGGCAAGGACGAGGATACGGCCAACCTGGCGGCGACAGCGCTGCTGCTCGTGCCGCTCAACGTATGGGGCGTGTTCATCACGACCGATGCGCCGCTCGTATTCTTTTCCCTGCTTTCGCTGCTCCTTTTCGCGCGCGCTGCGCAGACCGGCGCGCTCACGCTTTTTGCCGTCTCCGGCATCGCGCTCGGGCTCGCGTTTCTCTCCAAGTACTTTGCGGTGCTGCTCGGACTCGGCTATCTCGCGTGGGCCATCGCGTCGAGCGGGGCGGCGCGGCGCTGGAGCGGCCCGCTCACCGCGCTTGCGAGCGCAGTGCCCTTCGGCCTCGTCAACCTGTGGTGGAACTACCAGGCCTGCTGGAGCAACGTGATGTTCAATGCGATCAACCGTCACGATACGGCGGGCTGGTCGCTCGCTACGCCGGCGCTGTATCTCGCCTCGCTCGCCTACCTCGCCGCGCCGCTCCTCTGGTACACGTGGCGCGAGCGCAGCCGTCTGGGCGCTGCGTGGGCGGCGCCGCACGGGCGCGCGCTCCTGCTTGCCTGGCTCGTGCCGCTTGCGATCTTCGCCCTCATTTCTCCGCTGCGGCGGATCGGGCTGCACTGGCTGCTTTCCTTCGTGCCGGCGCTGGTGCTCACCGCCGCGCTTCTGCTGGAGCGGCGCCACGTGCTGGCGAGCGCGCGCTTTTTTGCCGCGCTCGCTGCGCTGCACGTGGTCGCGATCGGCGTGCTTGCGGCGGTCCCGCTGGAGGCCTGGAAATCGGCTCGACTTCACTCGCGCGCCGTCTTTCTCGCCCGGGCGCCCGAGCTGGTTCAAGCGGTCGAGCCGTTGCTCGATCGCTACGCGCTTGCCTCGGACAGCTATTCCGGCGCCGCCCTGCTTGCCTACCATGCCCGGCGCGCGGTACCGGTCTTCGGCCCGGGCTCGTCGCACGCGCGCCACGACGACATCCTTACCGACTGGCGGGCCTATCGGGGGCGCGATCTGCTCGTGCTGCGGCGCGAGCCGCCGGTTGCCGAGGACTATCGGCCCTATTTCAGGGAACTCGAACTGAGGACCATTTCCGCGGCGGGCGCAAGCTTTCACGCCGTGCTCGGACGCGGTTTCGATTACGAAACCTATCGCGCGCGCGTACTCGCCGAAGTGCGCGAGCGCTACTATCGAATTCCGGGCTGGCTGCCGGTCGGCCGCTGCTATTTCTTCGAGCGCTACTTCGCGCCATGAACCGCCTGCGGGCTTACGTTGAACTTGCCCGCCCGCACCACTGGGTGAAGAACGGGTTCGTCCTCGCCGGGATCGTATTCGGGCATGCCTGGCGCGAGGCGGATTTCCTGGCCGCCGCGCTGGTCGCGACGCTGGCGTTCTGCGCTGCTTCGAGCGCGGTCTACGCGCTCAACGATTGCCTCGACGCCGAGCAGGACCGGGACCACCCCGACAAGCGCGAGCGCCCGGTCGCACGCGGCGCGGTCGCGCCGCGCGAAGCCTACCTCGCCTCGGCCGTGCTCGCGGCGGCGGGGCTCGCGCTGGGTGCCTGGGTGGGACCGCTGCAGGCGCTGATCGTCGCCGCGTATCTGGCGCTCAATGCCGCCTACACGGCCTGGCTGAAGCACGTGCCGGTGCTCGACGTGTTTGCCATCGCCGCCGGCTTCATGCTGCGCCTGCTCGCCGGCACCTCGGGAATCGGCGTCGAACCGTCGCAGTGGCTGCTTGCCTGCGGGTTCCTGCTCACGCTCTTTCTGGGGTTCGCCAAGCGCCGGGCCGAGCTTGCGCGTCTTGCCGACGATGCCGCGCAGCATCGGGCGGTGCTCGATGCGTACACCACCGGATTTCTCGACAAGGCGGTCATGGTGTGCGCGGCCGGCATGATCGTGAGCTACGCCCTGTACACGATTGCGGCCGATACCGCGGCGCTGCACGGGACGGGGCAGCTCGTCCTGACGGTGCCCTGGGTGCTGCTCGGTACCTTCCGCTACCTTTTCCGCCTGCACTTCCGGGGTGGCGGCGGCGATCCCGCAGAGGAGCTGCTGCGCGATCCGTATCTCGCGGCGGCGTGCGCGGGGTGGATCGTCACGGTCCTCTGGCTGATCGCGTAGCCCTTGGGCATAATCCGCGGGCCATGGACGATCGTCCCCGCCAGCTTGCCCATCTGGAGTATGTCGGGGATGCCACCCAGTTTTCGGCGCAGATCCACGCCCTCATTCCGCGCTGCAGTCTGCTGGAGAATTTCTCGCCGGCGGAAGTGCGCCTGCTGGCGCACTTCATGGATGTCTATCGCGCCGAGCCGGGCATGGAGGTCATCCGCGAAGGCGATGGCGGCGATTTCATGCTGCTGCTGATCGAGGGCAAGGTGGACGTGGTCAAGCGCGACCGCTGGAGTACGCCGCAGCTGATCGCGGTCGTCGAGGCCGGCCGGACCCTGGGCGAGATGTCGATGATCGACGGCGAGCCGCGCTTCGCCACCTGTGTGGCGACCGAGCCGGTCCTGTTCGGCGTGCTGACGAGGGAAAACCTGGCCCGCATCATCGTCGAGCAGCCGATGCTCGGGGCCAAGATCCTGATGGAGCTGGTGCTGATGCTCTCGCAGCGGCTGCGACACACCGGCGCTCGCCTGCTGCAGCTGCTCGACGAGCACCCGGAGCGCGCGCATCCCGTCGTCTAGCGGCAAGCCGACCACATCCGTTCGCGGCCCCCGGGCGTATCTGTAAGCCTGCGCCGCATCGGGCGACCAAGCCAGACGGCCCATCCGAACCCAAGGACACGAATGCACGCGACTTTGCCCCTGATGCGGCGCTACCGGTTCCCGGCGATTCAGCGCGCGCGCCTTGAGACGCTGCAGGTCAACCTCGGCTACAAGTGCAACCAGAGCTGCCTGCACTGTCACGTGAACGCCGGTCCGACACGCACCGAGCAGATGTCGCGCGCCACGATCGGCGACGTGCTCACGTTCCTGGGCGTCTCGGGGGTCAAGCGCCTCGACATCACCGGGGGGGCGCCGGAGCTGAATCCGCATTTCCGCGAGCTGGTGCTGCTTGCGCGCGAGCTCGGGGCGCACGTCATCGACCGCTGCAATCTGACCGTGCTCGAGGAGCCGGGCCAGGAAGGCCTGGCGGAATTCCTCGCGGCGCAGCAGGTCGAGGTGGTGGCTTCGCTTCCCTGCTACCTCGAGGACAACGTCGATCGGCAGCGCGGCAAGGGCGTGTTCGAGAAGAGCCTGCGCGCGCTCCGGCGCCTGAACGCGGTCGGCTACGGCCGCGCGGCGAGCGGCCTGGAACTCAACCTGGTGTACAACCCGCAGGGCCCGAGCCTGCCGCCGGCGCAGGACCGCCTCGAAGCCGATTACAAGCGCGTTCTCGGCGAGCGCTACGGCATTGCGTTCAACCGGCTCTTCACGCTCGCCAACATGCCGATCCAGCGCTTCGGGTCGATGCTCATCTCGAAAGGCAAGTTCGACGAATACATGGAGTTGCTCCACCAGGCGCACAGCGAACAGAACGTCGCCACGGTCATGTGCAGGACGCTGCTCTCGGTCGACTGGCAGGGGTTCGTCTACGACTGCGATTTCAACCAGATGCTGGGGCTGCCCCTCCTGGTCGAGGGGCGCGGGCGCACCCACCTCTCCGAGCTGATCGGGCGCGACCTCGAGGGCAATGCGATCGCCGTGCGCGACCACTGCTACGGATGCACCGCGGGGCAGGGCTCGTCGTGCGGCGGAGCGCTGGCATGAATCCGCCGCCGGGCCGGCTCTGCCCGCTTTCCTACCGCTATGGGGCGCGCTCGCTCGCTGCAGGCGCTTCTCTGCGCGTGGATACGCTCTGGATCGCAGGCGGGCTGTACGGCAATCCCGAGGCGCTCGACGCTCTGCTCGAACTGTACGCGGCCGAACCGGGCGCGAAAGCGCTCGTCTTCAACGGCGATTTCCACTGGTTCGACGTGGCGCGGGAGGATTTCCTGCGCGTAAATGACGCCGTCCTGCGCCACGCGGCGACGCGCGGCAACGTGGAAACCGAACTCGCATCGCCGGAATCCGGCGCCGGCTGCGGCTGCGCCTACCCCGATTGGGTCGGCGAAGCCGAAGTGGCGCGCTCGAACCGGATCATCGAGCGGCTGCGCTCTACCGCCCAGGGCGCGCCGGACGCCCTGCACCGGCTCGCGGCGCTGCCGATGCACTGTGTCGCGGAAGTCGCGGGCCTGCGGGTCGCGGTGGTGCACGGCGATGCCGAATCGCTCGCCGGCTGGGGATTTTCGCAGGAACGGCTTGCGACGCCGGAGGGCCTCGCGGCGGCGCGCGCCGCCTTCGACGCTGCGCGCGTATCGGTGTTCGCATCGAGCCATACCTGCCTGCCGGTGCTGCAACCGATCGACGCCGAGCGCGCGATCGTCAATAACGGCGCGGCCGGAATGCCGAATTTCGCCGGCACGCGGTTCGGCCTGGCGAGCCGGATCTCGGTGCGGCCTGGGGCCGCCCCGTTGTATGGCGCGCGGCTCGGAAGGCTGCATGTCGAGGCGGTTCCGCTCCGCTACGACAACCGCGCCTGGCGCCGGCGCTTCTGCGCTTCCTGGCCCGTGGGAACCGACGCGCACGAGTCCTACTTCCGGCGCATCGTGGACGGGCCGCGGTACGATCTCGCCAACGCGCTGCGCGCGGCGCCTCGAATGGACGTCCGCCAGGCCGCATAGGATTGGCGCGCCGGATGCATCCGCGCCGGCGTGAGAAGGGACCCGGGAATGAACAGATCGCGCATCGTCGTCGCCGCGCTGCTTGTCGCCTTGATTGCGGCGTTCTTCGCCCTCGGCGGCCACGAAGTCTTCACCTTCGACAATGTCAAGGCGCAGCGCTCGGCGATCGAGAATCTCTACCGGGCGCATCCGGCGCAGGTCGTGATCGGCTACTTCGCGGTCTACGTCGCGGTGACGGGGCTATCCCTCCCCGGCGCCGCGCTGATGACGCTCGTGGGCGGCGCAGTGTTCGGGCTGCTGTGGGGTACGGTGATCGTGTCCTTTGCCTCGTCGCTCGGTGCGACGCTCGCCTTCGTCGCCTCGCGCTTCGTGCTGCGCGACTGGGTGCACGAGCGCTTCGGCCCGCAGCTGCGCGCGATCAACGAGGGGGTGCGCAAGGACGGCCCGTTCTACCTCTTCACGCTGCGCCTCATCCCCGCGATTCCGTTTTTCGCCATCAACCTGGCGATGGGACTGACGCCGATCCGCCCCTGGACCTTCTACTGGGTAAGCCAGCTCGGCATGCTCGCAGGCACCGTCGTGTACGTGAACGCGGGGACCCAGCTCGCCGCCATCCAGTCGCCCGCCGGGATCCTCTCTCCGGGGCTGATCGGCGCGTTCCTGCTGCTCGGCTTTTTTCCCCTGATCGCGAAGAAGGTCGTCGAGGCGGTGAAGGCGCGCCGCGTCTATGCGCGCTGGGCGGCCGCGAAACCGGCGCGATTCGAGCGCAACCTGGTGGTGATCGGAGCGGGCTCGGCGGGCCTCATCGCCTCGCTCATCGCCGCCACGGTAAGGGCCAAGGTCACGCTCGTCGAGAAGCACCGGATGGGCGGGGATTGCCTCAACACCGGCTGCGTGCCCTCCAAGGCGCTCATCAAGTCGGCGCGCGTGCTCGCCACGATCCGCCGGGCGCACGAGTACGGCCTCAAGTCGGCGAGCGCCGAATTCGATTTTGGCGAGGTGATGGAACGCGTGCAGCGCGTCATCCGCTCGATCGAGCCGCACGATTCGGTCGAGCGCTTCACGCGCCTCGGGGTCGAGTGTCTCGAGGGCGAGGCGCGGATCGTCTCGCCCTGGGAAGTCGAGGTGAAGCTCCGCGACGGCGGCACGCGCCGCCTGAGCACGCGCGCGATCGTCATCGCCGCGGGTGCGCAGCCGCTGGTGCCGCCGATTCCCGGGCTCGAGCAGGCGGGATACCTGACTTCGGACAGCGTGTGGGAACTGCGCAAGCTTCCGCAGCACCTCGCGGTCCTCGGCGGCGGGCCGATCGGGGCGGAACTCGCGCAGGCCTTTGTCCGCTTCGGCGCCAGGGTGACGAACGTGGAGATGCTGCCGCGCCTGCTCATCCGCGAGGATCCGGAAGTGTCCGAGCTCGTGCGCAAGCGCTTCGTCGCCGAGGGAATCGACGTGCGCCTGGGCCACAAGGCGAAGCAGGTCTTCGTTGAGAACGGCAGGAAGGTGCTCGTCTGCGAGCACGACGGCAGCGACGTGCGGATCGAGTGCGACGAGCTGCTGGTCGCGGTCGGGCGCGCCGCCAACACGCGAGGCTACGGCCTGGAGGAGCTCGGGATCGGCGCGACGCGGCAGAATACCGTGGACACCAACGAGTACCTGCAGACGATCTACCCGAACATCTACGCCTGCGGCGACGTCGCCGGCCCCTACCAGTTCACGCACACCGCCGCGCACCAGGCCTGGTACGCGTCGGTGAACGCGCTTTTCGGCAGCTTCTGGCGGTTTCGCGCCGATTATTCGGTGATTCCATGGGCGACGTTCACCGACCCGGAGGTGGCGCGCGTCGGGCTCAACGAGACCGAGGCGAAGGAACGGAACACCCCGTACGAGGTCAGTGTTTACGGGATCGACGACCTGGATCGCGCCATCGCGGACGAGGAGGCGCACGGGATGGTCAAGGTCCTCACGGTGCCCGGAAGGGACCGGATCCTCGGCGCGACGATCGTCGGCGACCATGCCGCCGACCTGATCATCGAATTCATCACCGCGATGCGGCACGGAATCGGGCTGAACAAGATCCTGGCGACCATCCACATCTACCCGACGCTCGCCGAAGCGAACAAGTACGCGGCGGGCGTCTGGAAGAGGGCGCACGCCCCGCAGGGGTTGCTGCGCGCGGTCGAGCGCCTGCACGCCTGGAGGAGAAACTGAGCGGTGATCCGGGCCGCAGCCATCGTGCTTTCGCTCGTGGCGGCGCCGGCGCCGGCGCAGGAGTTCGACCACGCGCACAGGGATTGGGACGCGCTGCTTCGCAAGCACGTCGTGCTCATCACCGAGGGCAGGGCATCGCAGCTCGACTACGCCGGCATGGCACGCGACCGCGCGGCGCTCAAGGCGTATCTCGAGACACTCTCGCGGGTGGCCGAACCGGACTTCGCCGGATGGTCGAAGCCCCGCCAGATGGCCTTTCTGATCAACGCCTACAACGCGTTCACGGTCGAAAAGATCCTCACCCGCTACCCGGACCTCGGTTCGATCTGGGACTTCGGCAAGATCTTCGGCAACCCGTTCAAGGACCGGTTCTTCCGGCTGCTCGGACGCGACGCGTCGCTCGACCACATCGAGCACGAACGGCTGCGCAAGCCCGGCGCCTACGACGATCCGCGGGTGCATTTCGCCGTGAACTGCGCCTCGGTCGGCTGCCCCATGCTGCGCGAGGAAGCCTACGTGGCGGAGAAACTGGATCGGCAGCTCGAAGAACAGACGCAGCGCTTCCTTGCGGACCGCAGCCGCAACCGCGTGAGCGCGGAAGGCAGGCTCGAGGTGTCGAAGGTGTTCGACTGGTTCCACGAGGACTGGACAAGCGGCTACCGCGGGATCGGCTCGCGCGAGCAGTTTTTCGCGCACTACGCGGCGCTGCTTGCCGATGATCCGGCGCTCCGGCGTCTGGTCGCGGAGGGCAGGGCACGGATTGCGTTCCTCGAGTACGACTGGGCGCTCAACGACGTGAGGAAACGGTGAGCCGGACCTCGGGCGGGTGGCGCCTGTCGATCGTCGTTCCGGCGTTGAACGAAGCCGAGCGCATCGTCGCCACGCTGCAATCGGTGCAGGCACTGCGCGCGCGCGGCCATGAGGTGCTCGTCGTGGACGGCGGCAGCGCGGACGGAACCGCGGCGCTTGCCGCGCCTTATGCCGACCAGGTGCTCGTGGCGCCGGCCGGCCGGGCGGCGCAGATGAACCGCGGCGCAAGTGCCGCCTCGGGCGATGCGCTGCTTTTCCTGCACGCCGACACCCGGCTGCCGCAGGACGCGGACCAGCACGTGCGCGACGCGCTTCGCGACGGGGGCCGCTCGTGGGGACGCTTCGACGTGCGGATCGAGGGCCGCTCGCCGCTGCTGGCGATGGTCGCGTTCTGCATGAACTGGCGCTCGCGTCTGAGCGGGGTCGCGACCGGCGACCAGGCGATCTTTGCCGCACGCAGCGCGTTCGAGCGCGCGGGCGGCTTTCCGGAGATTGCGCTGATGGAAGACGTCGCATTCAGCATCCGGATGAAGAGGCTTTCGGCGCCCGTTTGCCTCTTCGCGAAGGCGGCGACGTCGGGACGGCGCTGGGAGCGGAACGGCATCTGGAAGACGATCCTTCTCATGTGGCGGCTGCGCCTTGCGTTTTTCCTCGGCGTCCGCCCGGACGAGCTTGCGCGCCGCTACGCAAAACAGGCCTGAAGCGGTCGTGATCGTTTTCGCGAAGGCGCCGGTGCCGGGCGCGGTGAAGACGCGGCTTGTCCCGGTTCTGGGCGCGAAGGGCGCGGCGCGGTTGCACGCGCAGCTCGTGGAGCGCGCGCTCGTCACCGCGGTTGCCTCGCGCGGCGGCGCGGTGGAATTGCACGCCGCGCCTCATTCCCGCCACCCGTTCTTCGCCGCGATGGCGCGCCGGCATGGCGTGCGCCTGCGCGCGCAGGCGAGGGGCGGTCTCGGGGAGCGGATGCGCCATGCGCTCGAACGCGCGCTGCGCCATGCGCCGGCCGCGCTGCTCATCGGCTCGGATTGTCCGGCGCTGCGGCCAGCGGACCTCGGCCGCGCGCTGCGCGCGCTGCGTACGGGCGTGGATGCGGTCTTTGCGCCGACCGAGGACGGCGGCTATGCGCTGATCGGCCTGCGACGCGTGTCGCCACGCCTGTTTGCCGGCATCGAGTGGGGCGGCGCGGCGGTGATGCGCGAGACGCGCGCGCGCCTGCGCGCCATGGACTGGCGCTGGCGTGAATTGCGCACCGTGTGGGACGTCGACCGGCCCGAGGACTACGCGCGGCTGGCGCGCTCGAAAATCCTCCGCCGAAGCGGGTAGGCGGGCGCGGCCGGCCGGATCCGCCGAGCGCGAACTCAGACCGCGCCGGCTTTGCGCAGCAGTTCGGCGATCCTTTCGGCGATCAGGCGATATCCCTTTGCGTTCGGGTGGATCGCATCGGACTTGAGCGAACGGTCGCGCAGCACCTTGCCGATGATGCCGTCTTCGTAGGGGATGCGGAGTTCCTCGGCGATCTCGCCGTAGAACGCGGGCGGCGAGACGGTGAGCCCGGGTTCCGGCGTGCCGACGAGCACCACGGCAACGCCCTGGTTCCTCGCAAGCTGGATCATGGCGCGCACGTTTGCTTTCGCCTGCTGCACGGGCAGCCGGCGCAGGAAGTCGTTGCCGCCATGGCACAGGATGAGCAGGCTCGGCCGGTACTCTTCCAGCACTTCGGGCAGCCGCGCGAGGCCCTCGGCGCTCACCTCGCCCGGAACGCCCGCGCGCACGACCTTGCGACCGATCAACTGCGCAAGCTGCGCGGGGTAGCTCTCCTGCTCACCCGCTCCGGTGCCGTATGTCAGGCTGTCGCCGAACGCGAGCACCACCGCGTCCGTACCAAGCGCAGGAAGCCTTTGCTGCTTGCCGCAGCCTGCGGCGAGCAGCGCCACCGCCGCGAGCAGCAGCGCCGCGCAGGTCAACGATTGTGGATTGCGTGGGGCCAGCATCGCGAACGTGCATGCTACACTTTGCGCGAGTCGAGGCTCTGCGGTCCCGGTGCAACGCCGGCCAGCGATACAAGAACCCCGGGGGAATCCGATGCGGATCAGGAGTCAGCGGGATTTCTGGGCAGGACTGATGTTCGTCGCCTTCGGCCTGTTCTTCATGGTCGTCGCGGTGGGAACCCCGGAATTCATCGATCGCATCGTCGGGCAGAAGCTCATCCCGGGCTATCAGATGGGAAGCGCGGTGCGCATGGGCCCGGCGTATTTCCCGACGGTTCTGGGGGGGATGCTCGCCGTCCTCGGCCTGTTCGTGATCCTCGACTCGCTGGTCGAGGAAGGACAGAAGGTGGCGAAGTTCCACTTCCGGCCGCTGCTTTTCGTGCTCGCCTCGAGCCTCGCTTTTGCCTACCTCTTGAAGCCACTCGGCCTGGTCCTCGCCGCGGCGCTCCTCGTCTTCATCAGCGCCTTCGGCGGGCATGAATTCCGCTGGAAGGAAGTTTCGATCCTGACCGTGGTGCTCGTCATCTTTTCGGTGCTGGTGTTCGTGAAGGGCCTGACGCTGCCGTTCCCCGTCTGGCCCGCGTTCCTGGAATAGGGCGGCCGGGTGGACATTTTTGCCAACCTGCTGCTCGGCTTCCAGGTCGCGCTATCGCCGTTCAACGTGCTGATGTGCCTGATCGGCGTGCTGCTCGGCACGCTGATCGGCGTCCTGCCGGGGATCGGCCCGGTGGCGACGATCGCGATGCTGCTGCCGGTCACGTTCAACCTGTCGCCGATCGCGGCGTTGATCATGCTCGCGGGCATCTACTACGGCGCGCAGTACGGCGGCTCGACCACCGCGATCCTCGTCAATCTCCCCGGCGAGTCCTCATCCGTGGTGACCTGTCTCGACGGCTACCAGATGGCGCGCCAGGGGCGCGCCGGGCCGGCGCTCGCCACCGCGGCGCTCGGCTCGTTCTTCGCCGGGTGCGTGGCGACGCTGGTAGTAGCGATGTTCGCGCCGCCGCTCGCGGAGGTGGCGCTCAAATTCGGCCCGGCCGAGTATTTTTCGCTGATGGTGCTCGGCCTCGTTTCAGCGGTGGTGCTCGCGCACGGCTCGCTCATCAAGGCGATTGCGATGGTGGTGCTGGGGCTGCTCCTCGGGCTGGTGGGCACGGATGTCAATTCGGGCGTGCTGCGCTTTGCCTTCGGCCTGGCGGAACTCGCCGATGGCATCGGCTTCGTCACGGTGGCGATGGGGATGTTCGGGATCGCCGAGATCATCGGCAACCTCGAGCACAAGGAGCACCGCGAAGTCTTCACCAGCAAGGTGAAGCACCTGTGGCCCACCAAGGAAGACTGGAAGCGCGTCTGGGCGCCGATCCTGCGCGGCACCGCGCTTGGATCGGCGCTCGGCATCCTGCCGGGCGGCGGCGCGCTGCTTGCCTCGTTCGGCGCCTACACGCTGGAAAAGAAGGTCTCCAGGTACTCGCACGAATTCGGCAAGGGCGCGATCGAAGGCGTGGCGGCGCCCGAATCGGCGAACAACGCCGGCGCGCAGACTTCCTTCATCCCGCTGCTCACGCTCGGCATCCCGTCGAACGCGGTGATGGCGCTCATGATCGGCGCCATGATGATCCAGGGCATCGCCCCGGGCCCGCAGGTGATGACCGAGCGGCCGCAGCTCTTCTGGGGAATGATCGCCTCGATGTGGGT
>CAZXAR010000098.1:0-12045 GCA_964638135.1 uncultured Enterobacteriaceae bacterium
CGATATGGGCGATGTTGTACTCGGTGCGCTCGGCGCCTTCGGGCTTGTGGTCCTCGAGGTAGAGGTCGATTTCGGACTCGCTCACCTCGATGCGTTCGTCCACTTCGCGCTCGCGAAGCCGTTGCAGCATGATCTGCCGGCGGACTTCCTCGCGGAAGCGCTCGAACGGGACGCCGTCGCGCTCCAGCGCCTGGCGAAACGCCGACAACGTCAGGTTGTTGTTTTCGGCGATGCGCTCGATCGCCCGGTCGAGCTGCAGCTCGTCGATCCGCACGCCGCCCTCGGAAGCGAGCTGCAGCTGCGCCTTGTCGAGGATCAGTCGCTCGAGCACCTGGCGCTGCAGCAGCGCCGCGTCCGGGAGCGGCGTCCCCTGGCGCTTCAGTTCGCGCTCGGCGAATTCCACCCGCTCGCGCAGCTCGCTCGCCGTGACGACTTCCTTGTTCACCACCGCGACGATGCGATCGACCAGGTCGACACGCTGCGCCTGCGCGGAGATGCCAAGCAGGGCGCCCGCTGCAACGGCGGCAAGTAGGGGGAAACGACGCACGTTCTAGAACACCTGCTCGAAGGGCAGCCGCGGCCGCAGGCTCGGGGGCACCAGGTGTCCGTCGCTCGGATTCGTTACGGCGTAGCCGGGGATGTTGCGCTTGAGGACGTTGACCACTTCCTCGGAACCCAGTCCGCCGAGGCCGTTGAACTCGAGCTGGAAGAACAGTGCCGTGGACGTGGTCTGCACCGCCGCCTGTAGCCGCTGCAGCACGGCGCGAAACACCCAGCAGCCGGCGTTGTACTCGAGACCGGCGATCCCCTCCAGCAGGCGGCCGTCGCGCAGCGAGTAGTTGTACCGCCCCACTGCATACCATCCGGGGTGCACGGGCCATTGCCCGGCAATGTCGATCTGGTGCAGCACGTCGCGGTTGAAACGGTAGCTCGCATTGAGCACCTTCGCGATCTCGGGCGAATAGCGCACCGAGGCGCCGTAGCGCGTCGCCTGCGAGCGCTGCGGGTCGTACTGCATCGTGCCGTCGAAGTTCCAGTCGCGCGCGAAGCGTCCGCCGACCGAAGCGAGGATGTCGGACTGGTCGCGGCTGCGCAGCGGCGCGGTGGGCGTGAGGCCGACGCGCTCATGCGCGAAGTAGTAGCGCTGCCCGATCGTCGCGCGGAAGATTTCCTGGCCGCCGGAACCGAGGATGCGCGAAGTGGCTGCGAGCGTGAGCTGATTGGCATCGCCGAAACGGTCGCCCCCGACGAAGCGGTTTTCGGTGAAGAGCTGCGCGTAGTTGAAGTCCGCGAGCGTGGTGTCGAACACCGGCATCCGGTCCTGGCTCCGGAACGGCGCGTACACGTAGAAGACCCGCGGCTCGAGCGTCTGCGTGACCCCTTCGCCGAACCAGCGCGTGCCGCGTTCGAAGGTGAGTCCGCCGTCCACGCTCAGCCAGGGAACGCTCACGCTCGGGCGGTCGGACTGGCCGGCAGCGGTGCGCGCGAGGTGGTAATCGGCGTAGTGCACCCCGAGCTTCGTGGTGAGCGCGTAACCCGGCCCGAGCAGGGGCGCGGCGAGCACCGGAGCGAGCGACAGGCGGTCGCCTTCGACCAGCGTCGAATGCGTGAAGCGAACGAATTCGGCCGGCGCGAACACGTCGAGCCAGCCGCCGATGTCGTTGCGCGTCACGCCCGCGTTGAGCTGCGGCACGCGGTGATACGGGCTCACGATCGGCGCCAGCGGATCCTGCAGCGTCTGGAACCGTTGCACGCGGCTTTGCAGGTAATACCTCGAGTCGCCGAACGCGCCGCTGTACTGCAGGAGGCCCTCGCGCTGCAGATTGCCCAGGGAAACCGTGCGCACCTGCGAGGCGAGGTCGACGAAGTAGCGCTCATCGGTCACCTTGTTCAGGTCGAGCCGTCCCTGCAGCGCCGGTGTCCATTGATGCTGGTGCTGCAGCGCCAGTCCGGTGCGCGACTTGCCGAGCACCTTGTCCTCCGGCATGTGCTCGATGCGCAGCTCGCCCGAGTACCTGGCATCGAGATAGCGGAACTCCGTCCTGAGCTGCTCGCCGCGCTTGGTCATGTACACGGGGAGCAGCGTGAGGTCGCGCTCGGGAGCCATGTTCCAGTAGAACGGAATCCCCACCTCGATGCCGCGGCGCGTGTTGTGCGAGTAATAGGGCGCCAGAAACCCGGTCTTACGCCGGTTCTCGAGCGGAAAGGTGCCGTACGGAAGGGCGAGGATCGTGGTGTCGAGGAAGCGCAGCCGGCCGTCGCGCAGTTTGCCGCTTCCCGCTTCGTAATCGAGCTCGAGTTCGCCGGCTTCGAACTTCCAGTCGTCCTTGCCGGGCTCGCAGGTGGTGAAGGATCCGCGCGTGAGCTTCAGCAGGTCCTTGCCAAGAAGTTCGAGCCGTTCGGCGCTGCCGCGCGAGGCCAGGTTGCGCCGGACGATGAACGTGGGCTCCTCGAATACGCCGGTGTCCTTGGTGATGTCGAAACTCAGGCGCGGCCCGAAGAAGCGATCGCCGCCGCGCTCCAGCCGCACCCCGCCATCGGCCTCGACGCGGCCGAATTCCTGGTTGTAGCGCAGGAAATCCGCGTAGATGTTCAGCTCGTCGCGCCTCAGTTCCACCTGCCCGCGCGCGGTGACCTCGAATTCCGAGACGCCCTCGATGCTCTGCGCCTCGATCGTGGTCGGGCCCTTCTGCGTCTTTACCGGCGCGCCGGCCTGTGCCCAGGCGGGCGCGGCGCCGAAAATCATCAGGGATAGCGCCGTGAGCCGGGCTAAAGGAAGCGCCGGCCCGCGCGCATGGCGATGCCGCATGATCCGAAGGGAACGCGAGAGTTTGAATGCTAAAATCGCACAATTCCGCTGAATGCGCAATCGTTGCAGCGGCGAGCGGTTCCTTTTTCGAATCCCGCGATTGATGGACGATCGGGTCGAAGCACTCGAGCGCTGGCTTGCGCAGCAGTTCGCCGGCATTGCGTTCGAACTCGCGAGCGCGTCCGAAGATGCGAGCTTCCGGCGCTACTTCCGCGCGCGGCTCGCCGACGGTCGCAGCTTCATCGCCATGGATGCGCCTCCCGGGAAGGAGGACTGCGCGCCGTTCGTGCGCGTGGCGCGCCTGCTGCGCGACGCGGGCGTGAACGCGCCGCAGGTGCACGCAGAGGACCTGGCGCAGGGCTTTCTTCTGCTCAGCGATCTCGGCACCAGGACCTTTCTCGCCGCGCTCGAGGAGCGCAATGCCAACGCGCTGATGCACGATGCGACCGAGGCGCTGGTGCGCTGGCAGCTTGCCACGCGCACCGGCAACCTCCCCCCCTACGACGAGGCGCTCCTGCGGCGCGAAATGCAGTTGTTCCCGGACTGGTACGTCGCGCGCCACCTCGGACGTTCCCTCACGGCGGCGCAGCAACGCGTCCTCGAGGGAATCGTGGCGCTGCTGGCGAGTTCCGCGCTCGCCCAGCCGCAGGTCTACGTTCACCGCGACTACATGCCGCGAAACCTCATGCTGTGCGAACCCAATCCAGGGGTGCTCGACTTCCAGGACGCGGTGATCGGTCCGATCACCTACGACATGGTGTCCCTGGTGCGCGATGCCTTCCTGAGCTGGGACGAGGAGCGCGTGCTCGACTGGACGGTGCGCTATTGGGAGAGGGCGAAGAAGGCGGCGCTCCCGGTCGAGCGCGACTTCGCCGAGTTCTGGCGCGCGTTCGAATGGATGGGGCTGCAACGCCATCTCAAGGTCCTGGGGATTTTCGCCCGCCTCACCTACCGCGACGGCAAGCCGCAGTACGTCGCCGACACGCCGCGCTTCGTGCAATACGCGCGCGCGGTGGCCGGACGCTACCCGAGGCTCGCACCGCTTCTGCGCCTGCTGGATGAAATCGAGGGACGCGCGCCACAGGCGGGCTATTCGTTCTGATGAAGGCGATGATCCTCGCGGCCGGGCGGGGCGAGCGGCTCCGGCCGCTGACCGACCGGATTCCCAAGGCGCTCATCGCGGCGGGCGGGAAGCCGCTGCTCGCCTGGCATCTGGAACGCCTTGCCGCCGCCGGGTATCGCGACATCGTGATCAACGTGTCGCACCTGGGCGGAATGCTCATCGAGCGCTTTGGCGCCGGTGCCGCGTACGGCGTGGCCATTCAATGGTCGCAGGAAACCGAGGCGCTCGAAACGGCGGGAGGAATCGCGCAGGCGGCCGCCCTGCTCGGCCCCGCTCCGTTCCTCCTTCTCAACGCCGACATCTGGTGCGACTTCGATTTCGCCGCCCTGCGCGGGCGCCCGCTCGGCGCGGATCTTGCGCACCTGGTACTCGTCGCCAATCCGCGCCATCGCGCCAAGGGCGACTTCTCGCTGCGCGGCGCGAGGGTCGGCAGCGAAGCCTCGCCGCGCTACACTTACGCGGGAATTGCGCTGCTTTCGCCTGTGCTCGTCGCCGGAATCGGGCCGGGCCGGAAAGCGCCGCTCGCGCCGTTGTTCCGCGAGGCCGCCGAGCGCGGCGCAGTGTCCGGCGAAATCCATGGGGGATTGTGGTTCGACGCGGGAACCGCAGACCGCCTCGCTGAACTGCAGGCGCTGCTGCAAAGAAAGAACAGTGCGACATGAGGATGATCGAGCCCGGACCCGCCGCCTACGCCGCGCGAAGACTGCGCCTCGCGCAGGACATGCAGGCCGGCGTCGCCGTGGTGCCGACTGCGCCGGAGCGAGTCCGCAGCCGCGATTCGCACTACCCGTACCGGCACGACAGCCACTTCTTTTACCTGTGCGGCTTTCCCGAACCCGAAGCGGTGCTCGTGATCGTCGCCGGCGCCGAGCCGAAGAGCATCCTCTTTTGCCGCGAGCGCAGCGAAGATCGCGAGATCTGGGACGGCGCGCGCCACGGCCCCGAGGCGGCGCGCGAGCGCTTCGGCTTTGACGAGGCGCGTCCCATTGCGGCGCTCGACGAGGAGCTCGTGAAGCTGATCGCCGATCAGCCGGCGCTGTACTACCCGGTGGGCGCCGATGCCGCCTGGGATTTGCGCGCCATGAAATGGCTCAACGCGGTGCGCGAGCAGGCGCGCAGCGGCGTCGGCGCGCCCGAGCGGGTGCACGACGTGCGGGCGCTCGTTGACGAGATGCGGCTCGTCAAGGATCAGCACGAACTCGCCACGATGCGCCGCGCCGCCGCGATCTCCGCGGCCGCCCACTGCCGCGCAATGCAGGCTGCGCGCCCTGGCCGGTTCGAGCACGAAATCGAGGCGGAACTGCTGTACGAATTCCGCCGGCGCGGCGCGCAGTTCCCCGCCTACTGGCCGATCGTCGCCGGCGGCGCGAATGCCTGCGTTCTGCATTACGTGTTCAACAACGCCGAGCTTCGCGACGGCGACCTGCTGCTGATCGACGCCGGCTGCGAACTGCTCGGCTATGCCTCCGACATCACGCGCACGTTTCCCGTGAACGGGCGGTTTTCGCCCCCCCAGCGCGACGTCTACGAACTGGTGCTCGCGGGGCAGGCCGCCGCGATGGCGAAGGTGCGCGCGAAGAACGCCTGGAACGAGCCGCACGACGCCGCGGTGCGGGTGCTGGCGCAGGGGATGCTCGACCTGAAGCTGCTGCAGGGGTCTCTGGACGAGGTGCTCGAGAAGGAAGCGTACAAGCGCTTTTACATGCACCGCACCGGGCACTGGCTCGGCCTGGACGTGCACGATGCCGGCGATTACAAGCGCTCGCGCGCGTGGCGAACGCTGGTACCGGGCATGACGCTTACGGTCGAGCCGGGAATCTATATCCGCGCGGCGGCCGATGTGCCGGAGGCGATGCGCGACATCGGCGTGCGGATCGAGGACGATGTCCTTGTCACCGACGGCGAGTGCGAGGTGCTGACCGCCGAGGCGCCGAAGAGCATCGCCGAGATCGAAGCGCTGATGCGAAGTGCACGCTGAGATCGTCATCCTCGGGGCCGGCCCCGTCGGCTGCACGCTGGCGCTGCTGTTTCAGGCCCGCCGACGAAATGTCCGCCTGATCGAGCGGCGCAAGCGCGGCGAAGCGGCACCCGCGGCGCGTCCGATCGCGCTCTCGTACGCGAGCCGGATCATTCTGGAGCGCGCCGGCGCCTGGCATCCGCTCAGCGTCGCGCCGATCGACGCGATTCACGTTTCCCAGGCGGGCGGGTTCGGCCAGACGCGGATGTCGGCCGCCGATGCCGGCGTACCGGTCCTCGGCTACGTGATCGACTCGGGCTCGTTGAGTGCGTCGCTTGCCGCGCAAGTCGAAGCCGCCGGAATCGAAATCGATTACGCCGGCGCGCTCCCCGGCGCCGCCGATAGCGATGCGATGCTCGTGGTGCACGCTGAGGGTTCGGGCGGCACGGTAAACGAGAAACGGTACGAACAGACCGCGATCGTGGCCCTGGTCGAAGCCGAACCGGCTTCGGCCCGTACCGCGTACGAGCGCTTTACTGCCGAAGGGCCGCTTGCCCTGCTTCCAGTGGGGGGCGCCTATGGGGTGGTCTGGGCCGCGCGCGCCGAACGAGCCGCGGCGCTCGTCGCGATGCCGGAACAGGAATTCCTTGAAGCGCTCGCCGCCTCGTTCGGTCCGCGTGCCGGTCGATTCCTCGCCGCCACGGGACGCACCGCCATTCCGCTCGCGCTGCGCGTGCGAGAAACGCGCACGCGGGAGCGCCATGTCTATGTCGGAAATTCGGCGCAAACGCTGCACCCCGTTGCCGGACAGGGCCTGAATCTCGGCCTGCGCGACGCGTGGGAACTCGCGCGCGTGATCGGGCAGGCGCCTGATCCGGGGGATCCCGCGTTGCTCGATCGCTACGCGTCGCGGCGGCGGCTCGACGCGTTCGCCACCGTTCGCGTCACCGACCTGCTCGCCGGTCTGTTTCTCGGCACCCATCCGCTCGCAAGCGCCGCGCGAGGCGCGGCCATGTGCGCCATTGATGCCTGCGCGCCGGTTCGGCGCTTCTTTGCGCGGCGCATGATTTACGGTCCGTCGGCAATCCCGTAGCAAATGCCGTCGCAGCGGCGCACCTGGATTTTTTTTCGCGCCGAATGCGTATAAACTTTGCCCTCCTTCGAACGAGAATCCACGCCCTGCCTGCGATGCGTCTCGGCGCGCATGTTCTGCGCAACGGCTTGTTTGTTGCCCCGATGGCAGGCGTGACCGACCGGCCGTTTCGTTCCCTGTGCCGGCGCATGGGCGCGGGGCTCGCGGTGTCCGAGATGGTTTCATCGCGTCCCGAGCTGCGCGCCACGCGCAAGTCCCTGCTGCGGATCGCGCACGCCGGCGAGCCGGCCCCGGTCGCGGTGCAGATCGCGGGCGCCGATCCCGGCCTGATGGCTGATGCAGCGCGTCATAACGTCGATCAAGGGGCACAGATCATCGACATCAACATGGGCTGCCCGGCCAGGAAAGTGTGCAACGTGGCGGCCGGTTCGGCCCTGCTCGAGAACGAGCCGCTCGTTGCGCGCATCCTGGAGCGCGTGGTGGCGGCCGTCGAAGTGCCGGTCATGCTCAAGATCCGCACCGGGGCATGCCCGGAGCGGCGCAACGCGCTCAGCATTGCGCGCCTCGCCGAGGCGGCGGGCGTGACGCTGCTTGCGATCCACGGCCGCACCCGGGCCTGCGGGTTTTCCGGGCGCGCGGAATACGACACGATTGCCGCGGTGAAGGCGGCCGTCCGCATTCCGGTGATCGCCAACGGCGACATCGAGACGCCGGAAGACGCGCGCCGCGTGCTCGCCCACACCGGCGCGGACGGCGTGATGATCGGGCGCGCTGCCCACGGCCGGCCGTGGATCTTCCGCCAGATCAGCCATTACCTTGCGACGGGCGCGCTGCTTGCACCGCCGGGCATCGCGGAGATCGGCGCGATCGTGCGCGAACACCTCGAGGGGATCTATGCGCTCTACGGCGAGGCGCAAGGGCTGCGGGTGGCGCGCAAGCACATCGGCTGGTACACGCGCGCGCTTCCCGGCGGAGAGGCGTTCCGGCGTGCGGCGAACGCGATCACGCACGCGGGCGCGCAGCTTGCCGCGGTGAGCGGGTTTTTCGACTCTCTCGGCGACCCGGCAAACGACGAAACGTACGCGAAACGGGTTGCATGAACCGCAGCAACGAACTTGCGGAGGCGGTGCGGCGCTCCCTCGAGCGCTACTTCCGCGACATGGACGGCGAGCGGCCGACCGGAATCTACGACATGGTGCTGCGCAACGTGGAGAAATCCATGATCGAAACCGTGCTCGGCAAGGCCGCAGGCAACCTGACGCTCGCAGCCGCCATGCTCGGCATCGACCGCAATACGCTGCGCAAGAAGATGCAGCGGCATCGCGTCAAGTGAATCGCGTCAGGCAGGCGCTGATCAGCGTCTCGGACAAGTCCGGCGTGGTCGAGCTCGCGCGCGGGCTCGCCGCCGCCGGGGTCTCGATCCTCTCGACCGGGGGCACCGCGAAGCTGCTCGAGCGCGAGGGCGTCGGCGTGACCGAGGTCTCGGCGTACACCGGCCTGCCGGAGATGCTCGACGGCAGGGTGAAGACGCTGCACCCGAAAATCCACGGCGGCATCCTCGCGCGCCGCGACCGGCCCGAGCACATGGCGGCGATCCGCGAGGCGGGTATCGCGCCGATCGACCTGATCGTGGTCAACCTGTACCCCTTTTCGGCCACGGTCGCCGATCCCGACTGCCGGCTCGAGCATGCGATCGAGAACATCGACATCGGCGGCCCGGCGATGCTGCGCGCCGCGGCCAAGAATCACGGCAGCGTTGCGGTCGTGGTCGATCCGGCCGACTACGCCGTCGTGGTGGACGAGATCCGCGACTCGGGCGGCATCAAGGAGGCAACGCGCTTTGCGCTCGCCAGGAAAGTGTTCGCGCATACCGCCGCCTACGACGGCGCCATCGCCAATTACCTCTATTCGCTCGACGAACACGGCCGCAGGCGCGAGTTTCCCGACGTCCTGAGCCTCCAGTTCCGCAAGCTTCAGGACATGCGCTACGGCGAAAACCCGCACCAGTCAGCCGCGTTTTATCGCGACGATCCGGCGGTCGCCGGAAGTCTCGCCAACTACCGGCAGGTGCAGGGCAAGGAATTGTCGTACAACAACATCGCCGATTCGGACGCCGCCTGGGAATGCGTCCGAGGCTTCACCGAGCCGGCCTGCGTCATCGTGAAACATGCCAACCCGTGCGGCGTTGCGCTCGGCGAGAACCTGCTCTCGGCGTACGAAAAGGCGTTCCAGACCGACCCGGTTTCCGCGTTCGGCGGCATTCTCGCGTTCAACCGCGCCCTGGACCGCGCCACCGCGCAAGCCGTCGGCACGCAGTTTGCCGAAGTCATCCTCGCGCCGCGCGTGGAGCCCGAGGCGAAGGCGTTCCTCGCCGCCAAGCAGAATCTGCGCGTGCTCGAGGTGCCGCTCGAGTACGGCACCAACCGCCACGACTACAAGCGCGTGGGCGGCGGATTGCTGGTGCAAAGTCCCGACGTGAAGGCGGTCGCGCGCTCCGGCGTGAAAGTGATGACCAAGAAGTCGCCCACCGAGACGCAGTGGGCCGATCTGCTGTTCGCCTGGCGCGTCGCGCATTACGTGAAATCGAACGCCATCGTGTTCTGCCGCGACGCGAGGACGGTGGGCGTCGGCGCCGGGCAGATGAGCCGCATCGACAGCGCCCGCATCGCCTCGATCAAGGCGCACAACGCGAACCTGAAGCTGGAGGGCTCGGTTGTCGCTTCCGACGCGTTCTTCCCGTTTCGCGATGGCCTCGACGTGGTCGCGGACGCGGGCGCGGTGGCGGTGATTCAGCCGGGCGGGAGCGTGCGCGACGACGAAGTCATTGCCGCTGCCGACGAGCGCGGCATCGCCATGGTGTTCACCGGCGTGCGCCACTTCCGACATTGAGAACCTACGATGCGTTGCAAAGCAGCACGAGTGCTGCATTGCAACGCCAACGTTCGGGAAAAACGTGAAACTACTGGTGATCGGGTCGGGGGGCAGGGAGCACGCGCTTGCCTGGAAGCTTGCGCAGAGCCCGCGGGCGCAGAAGGTGTACGTTGCCCCCGGCAACGGTGGCACCGCCACCGAGCCCGGCATCGAGAATGTCGCCCTCACGCGGATCGAGGATCTGATCGGCTTCGCGAGGAGCCGGCAGGTTCATCTGACCGTGGTCGGGCCGGAAGCGCCGCTTGCGGCCGGGATCGTCGATGCCTTCCGCGATGCGGGCCTGAAGATTTTCGGACCGACGCGCGCCGCCGCGCAGCTCGAATCGTCGAAGGAATTCGCCAAGCGGTTCATGGTTCGCCACGCAATTCCGACGGCGCGCCACGCCGCCTTCGACAGTGCCGCCGAGGCAAAGGCGTATGTTGCGAAAGAGGGCGCGCCGATCGTCGTCAAGGCCGACGGGCTTGCCGCCGGCAAGGGCGTCGTGGTGGCGGCAAGCGTCGCCGAGGCGAACGCCGCGATCGACGCCATGCTCGTGGAACGCCGTCTCGGCGACGCAGGCGCGCGCGTCGTGATCGAGGAGTGCCTGCAGGGCGAGGAAGCGAGTTTCATCGTCATCGCCGACGGGAAGCACGTGCTGGCGCTTGCGACCAGCCAGGACCACAAGCGGCTGAGAGACGGCGACGAGGGTCCCAATACCGGCGGCATGGGCGCTTATTCGCCCGCACCCGTGGTCACGCCGAAGATCCACGCGCGCGTGCTGCGCGAGATCATCCTGCCGACCGTCGCCGGCATGGCGAGGGACGGCCTGCCCTTCACCGGCTTTCTCTACGCCGGCCTCATGATCGACCGGCAAGGCAACCCGAAGACGCTCGAATTCAACGGCCGGATGGGCGACCCGGAAGCGCAGCCGATCCTGCTGCGGCTCAAATCCGACCTGCTCGAACTCCTCGAGCGTGCGCTCGAAGGCACGCTCGACAAGGCGACCGTGGAGTGGGACCGGCGTTCCGCGCTTGGCGTGGTGCTCGCCGCGGCAGGCTACCCGGAGGATCCGCGCAAGGGCGATCCGGTCGAGGGAATACCGGCGGCGAGCGCCGAGCGGCGCGTCTTCCACGCCGGCACCCGGCTCGATGGCCGCTCGATCGTGACCAACGGCGGTCGCGTGCTCTGCGTCGCGGCGCTCGGCGATTCGCTTCGCATCGCGCGCGGCCGCGCCTACGAGGCCGTGGCGTCGATCCGCTTCCCGGGAATGCAATTCCGCAGCGACATCGGACACCGTGCGCTGCGCGATCCGGGCGTCCCGATATCCGCCAGGCACGTCTGACGCGACCGTGGACACGCAAGCGGTCCACGATTACCTTGCCGGCCTGCAGGCCGGCATCGTCGCGGCGCTGGAAGCGCTCGACGGCAAGTCCTTTCGCGCCGACGCCTGGCAGCGTCCCGAGGGCGGCGGCGGGCTCACCCGCGTTATCGAGGAAGGCGCGCTGTTCGAGCGCGGCGGCGTCAACTTCTCCCGCGTGCAGGGCCATTCGCTTCCGGTTTCCGCGAGCGCCGCACGGCCGCAGCTCGCGGGACGCAGCTACGACGCGATGGGCGTATCGCTGGTCCTGCACCCGCGCAATCCGTATTGCCCGACCGCGCACATGAACGTGCGCTTCTTCGTCGCGACGAAGCAGGGTGCCGATCCGGTCTGGTGGTTCGGCGGCGGCATGGACCTCACGCCCTACTACGGATTCGAGGACGACGCGCGTCACTTTCATGCCACCTGCAAGCAGGCGCTCGAACCGTTCGGGCCCGGGCGCCACGCGCGCTACAAGCGCTGGTGCGACGATTACTTCCACCTGAAGCATCGGGCGGAACCGCGCGGCGTGGGCGGGATCTTCTTCGACGATCTGGCCGAGCCCGACTTTGCCACCTGCTTCGCGCTGGTGCGCTCGGTGGGCGAGCATTTCCTGCCGGCGTACCGGCCGATCCTGGAGCGGCGCCGCGACCTGCCCTACGGCGAACGCGAGCGCGCGTTCCAGGCGGTGCGCCGCGGGCGCTACGTCGAATTCAACCTCGTCTACGACCGCGGCACGCTGTTCGGGCTGCAATCGGGCGGCCGCGCCGAGTCGATCCTCATGTCGATGCCGCCG
>CAZXAR010000099.1:0-11930 GCA_964638135.1 uncultured Enterobacteriaceae bacterium
CTAGGGTTCCTTGAGCATGCGGCGGTACTGCCACTTCATCGTCGCGGCGGCGCCGGCGACGATCGCGGCGAAGGTGAGGATCGAGCCGAGCGCGAGCGTGGAAAAGCCCGAGATGCCCTGGCCGACGGTGCAGCCGAGCGCGGTGATGCCGCCGAATCCCATGAGCGCGCCGCCGACGAGGTGGTTCGCGGTGTCCTCGGCGTCGCGGAATCCTTCCCAGCGGAAGCTCCTGGTCGCGAGCGCCCACGCCGCCGAGCCGGCGATCACGCCCGCCGCGGAGGCAATGCCGTAGGTGATGACCTTCGACTTGTCGGTCCAGAGCATCAGGTATTCGAGCGAAAACGCGAGCGGCGCGACGAAGCTGAATGCTTCCATGCGCCCGGTGTTGGTGCCGACGAAGGCTTCCTGCAGCGTCTGCGGGTCTTCGGCGAGGTAGCCGATGCGGCCGCTCACGTACCAGCCGCCGACCACCACGAGCCCCGTGACGACGCCCCCGAGCGTGCAGTCGAAGCTCGAGCGGAAATCGCGCGCGCTGTAGGCAAACGCGATGAGCCCGCCCCCGGCGAGAAGCGCGAGCGCGGCGATCCAGGTCCGCTTTTCGCCGCCCACGGCGCGCGCCGCGAGCGAGGGCAGGTCCTGCCCGCCGCCGAGCGCGAACGAAGCCTGCTCGAGCACCCCGACACGGAAGGCGCCGAGAATGCCGCGCAGCGTCATGTAGGCGGTGATGCCGAGCACGATGAACACCACGAGCGACTTGAGGTTCCCCGCGCCCACCCGCACCAGCGTCTTGGAGCCGCAGCCGGAGCCGAGCGTCATGCCGACGCCGAAGAGAAAACCGCCGACGAGGTACGAAAGCCAGGTGAAGTTCGGCCCCGGGTAGATCGATTTGGCGAGATCGACCACCCCGGCCAGATGCAGCGCGTTCGCGCCGACGATCGCCACTCCGATCGCGAGCAGCCACATGCGCATGCGGTTGGTGTCGCCCATGTTGACCCAGTCGGACACCGCGCCCATGGTGCAGAAATTGGTCTTGTTCGCCACCGCGCCGAAGACGAACGCGAGCGCGAACGCGCCCCAGGCGACGGTGCTCGCGAGCTGCGCCGGGTTCGCTTCGTTCATGGGGCGAAATGTAGCGCAACCGCATCGGCGCCGCGTTCGACGCGCCGTATTCGCCGATCAACGCGGCTGATAGCGGGTCGGGTCGGCGAGTCCGGCGGCCTCGAAGCCGGCCCGCCGGATGCGGCACGCGTCGCACAGGCCGCAGGCGCGGCCCTCGGGGTCGCACTGGTAGCAGCTCACGGTTTCCGCCGCATCGACCCCGAGTTCCGCCGCAAGACGCACGATCGCCGCCTTCGGCAGGTCGACGAGCGGGCCGCGGACTTCGATTCTGCGTCCCTCCACGGCCGCCTTGGTGGCGAGATTGGCGAGCGCTTCGAACGCGCGCAGGTACTCGGGCCGGCAATCGGGATAGCCGGAATAGTCCACTGCGTTCGCGCCGACGAAGATGTGCTGCGCGCCGAGCGCTTCGGCCCAGCCGAGCGCGAGCGCAAGCAGGATGGTGTTGCGCGCGGGAACGTAGGTGACCGGGATCCCGGCTTTCACGCCCGCGGTGGGGACTTCGACTGCGCGGTCGGTGAGCGCGGAGCCGCCCGGCGCGAGTTCGATCCGCAGGACGCGGTGTTCGGCGGCGCCGTGGCGCGCGGCGATTTTTTTCGCCGCTTCGAGCTCGGCGCCGTGGCGCTGCCCGTAGTCCACCGAAAGGCAATGGCAGGCATAGCCTTCGCGGCGCGCCCACGCCAGCGTGGTCGCCGAATCGAGGCCGCCGGAAAGCAGAACGACTGCGCGCTTCAGCGCTTGGACCCTTGCGCGAGGCGCTGCTTGGCGCTCGCCGCCGCCGCGCTGGCGGGATACCTGGCAAGGAGGGCTTCGAGCGTCTTTTGCGCCGTGCGCCGGTCGCCGAGCGCCTCCTGCGAGCTCGCGATATTGAGGAGGGCGTCAGGGGCCTTGGCGTCGTCGGGCCACGCCGAGAGCACCTGTTGCTGCGCCGCGATCGCCTGCTTGTAGTCGCGCTGCGCGAAGTGCGAATTGCCGATCCAGTACTGCGCCGAGGGCGCGAGCTTGCTCGTGGGATAGGTGACCAGAAAGCCCTGGAACGCGGAGATCGCGAGCGGGTAATTGCCGAGCTTGAACTGGTTGAGCGCCGCCTCGTAGGCTTTCACTTCCGCCGCCGGCGGCGAGCCGTCGGCGGGCGGCTTGTCGGCCGCGGCGGCCTGTTCCTTCGCCTGCTCGAGCTTTCGCAGCCGCGCATCGATATCCGCGTAGAGGTCTTTCTGGCGCTTGTCCGCGGTATCGATCCGGTTGGCGAGCACTTCGAGCTGGCCGCGCAGCTTGGCGATTTCGCCGCGCAGCGCTTCGATCTGGGTCGCGAGCTCGATGAGCGGGCGCCGGTCCTCGATCTTGACCAGCCGCTCCTCCAGCGCCGCGTTGGTCGCGTCGATCTGCCTGCGCAACTGCTCGATGCGGCGCCGCGCCTCTTCGTCGTCGAAGAGCGCCGCCGCGGCACTCGGCGCGGCGAGCGCCGCTGCCGCGAGCAGCGCGGCGAGGCCGGCGCGGCGCATCAGAATTCGCCCTGATACAGGATGTCGCTGCGGCGGTTCTGGGCCCAGGCGTCTTCGGCGTGCCCTTCGGCCCTGGGCTTTTCCTCGCCCAGGCTCACCGCCTCGATCTGCTCCTCCTTGGCGCCGAGCAGCAGCAGCATCCGCTTGACGCCTTCGGAGCGACGCTGGCCGAGCGCCAGGTTGTACTCGCGGCCGCCGCGCTCGTCGGTGTTGCCCTGGATCAGCATTTTGGCCTTCGGATTGTCGCGCAGGTAGCGCGCGTGCGCCTCGACGAGCGAGCGGTACTCGTCCCGGATGTCGAACTTGTCGAAGTCGTAGAAGATCGAGCGCTTGGAGAGAATCGACCCCGGGTCGGTGAGCGGCGAGAGCGCCGGCTTCCTGCCCGCGGTCAGGTCCACCGCGGCGACCGGCGGCGGCTTGACCGCCTGGGGCTTCGCGCCCGGCCCGACGGCGCCCGGCTTGCGGTCCTCGACGCCCACGGGCGCCTGCTCGTCGGTCGTGGGCGCGCTCGAGCACGCCGCAAGTATTGCGGTGGACAAGACTGCGATCCAGATGGCACGCATGTTTTTTCTCCTGCTCATTGAAGGAACGGTCCCCACGCCGGTTCGCGCACGTCGCCCGCGGAGACGCTCAGCCGCTGCTTGACCCGCCCGTCGGCGGACACCGCCGAGAGCACGCCCCGCCCGCCGAGCACGGTGGCGAACAGGATCATGCGGCCGTTGGGCGCGAAGCTTGGCGACTCGTCGCGGTCGCTGTCGGTCAGGATCTGCACCTGCCGCGTCGCCAGGTCGAGCAAGGCGACCTGGTACTTGCCGTTGTTGCGCGTGATGTACGCCAGATTCCTGCCGTCGCGGCTGATTCGCGGCGAAATATTATAGCCTCCGTCGAACGTCACCCGGCTCGCGTCGCCGCCGCCGGCGGGCATGCGGTAGATCTGCGGGCTGCCGCCGCGGTCGGAGGTGAAGTAGAGGGTTTGACCGTCCGTAGAAAACACCGGTTCCGTGTCGATGCTGGCGGAATTGCTCAGCCGCCGCAGGCCGCTTCCGTCCGGGCTGACGAGAAAAAGCTGCGAGCCGCCCTCGCGCGAGAGCGACACCGCGAGCTTCGAGCCGTCGGGCGACCACGCCGGGGCGGAATTCGAGCCCTTGAAATTCGCCGCCACGTGGCGCTTGCCGTCGAGCAGCGAATGCACGTACACGACCGGCTTCTTGTTCTCGAACGACACGTAGGCGAGGCGCCGGCCGTCCGGCGACCACGCCGGCGAGATGATCGGCTCGAACGAGGCGAGCGCGGTTTCCTCGCCCGCGCCGTCGGCGTCGGCGATCTGCAGCTCGAACCGGTCGCCGCGCTTGACCACGTAGGCGATGCGCGTCGAGAACACGCCCCGCTCGCCGGTGAGCTTCTCGTACACGTAGTCCGCGATCCGGTGCGCGGTGGCGCGCGTCTGCGCCGGCGCGAGCGTGTAGGCGACGCCGCCGAGCGCGGCCTGCTTGACCACGTCGAAGAGGCGAAAGCGCACCTCGAAGCGGCCGTCGGGACGCGCCGCCACCGAGCCGAGGACGAGCGCGTCGGCGAGCCGCGAGCGCCACTCCGCAAAATCGACCGGCGCCGCCTCCGTCGGCAGCGGCAGGAGCGGCGGCACTTCGATGCCGCGGAAAAGACCGCTGCGTTCCAGGTCGGCGCGCACGATCGAGGAGATGCTCGATGCGAGGCCGCCCTCTCCGGCGAACGGCACGATCGCGATCGGCAGACGCTGCGCACCGGCACCGGTGATTTCGATCGAGAGCTGCGCCCGCGCCGCGCCGCAGATCGCGAGCGCCGCGAGCAGCGCGAGAAAAAACCGCATGGCCCCGATTATAGAGTCAGTCCCTGGGACGGAACGTGAGCCTGAGCTCGCGGCTGAAGAGTTCCGGCCGGTCGGGCTTCGGCAGCGGCGAGGATTTGAGGATCGCGCGCTCGACCGCCTGATCGTACGCCGGAACGCCGCTCGGGCGCGCAAGGCGCGCATTCAGCACTTCGCCCGTCGGAAGCTGCACGACGAGAAACACCGCCTCCGGATTTCCCGTCAGGTCCGGCGGCAGGATCCAGTTGCCGCGCACCTTGGCGCGGATGCGCGCGATGTACTCGTCGAGCGCGCGCGCGTTGGCGGCCGCCGCATCGCGCGCGAGCTGCTCGCGGATCATCTGCCGCTCGCGCTCCAGGGCGAGCGCGGTCTGCTCGCGCGCGAGCTCTTCGCGCAGCCGCCGCTGCGCCTCCTCGTCGCGCGGCGCCGCCCGCGCCGGCTCGGGCTTCGGCTTGGGCTTGGGCTCCGGTTTCGGTTTCGGCTCGGGCTTCGGTTTGGGCTTTGGCGGTTCCTTGACCGCGATGTCGGGTTTTTCGATCCGCGGTTCGGGCTTGGGCGCTTCCTCGGGCACGACTTCGGGCACGGGCTTCGGCGGCTCCGGGCGCTCCAGCGCGGGCGGCTCGCGCCACAATTCCACCACCACCGTTTCGGGCGGCCGGCTCTGCCAGCGAACGCCAAGCAGCAGGATCGCCGCGAGCAGCACGTGGACCGCGGCCGCGAGCAGGATCGAGGACGCGAGGCCGGGCTCGCGCCGCACGTCGAACGCGGCCGCCGCTTCCATCGGTCTCAGCGCGCCGGCTTGACGAGCAGCCCCACCTTGCGCACCTGATGCTTCTGCAGCTCGTCCATGACGCGGAGCACCGCCTCGTAGCGCACGTTCTTGTCGGCGGCGATCAGCACCGGGAGGTCCGGGGTTTTCTTCTGGCGCTCGACGATGAGCGCGGCAAGCTCTGCCTGCGCGACCCGGCGCTCCTCGGTCGGGCCGCCCTTCGCGTCGCGGCTGATCAGCAGCACCGACTGGTCTTCGCGGATCACGATTTCGAGCGGCATCACGGGCGCGTTCGAGGCCTTCGAGACCGACGGCAGCTCGACCATGCCCGGTGTCACCAGCGGCGCCGTCACCATGAAGATGACCAGCAGCACCAGCATCACGTCGACGTAGGGCACGACGTTGATCTCGTGCATCGGCCCGCGCTTGGAATGCAGCCGCGCCATCCGGGCTAGCGCAGCGCCGCCTGGCGCTGCAGGATGTTGGAGAACTCCTCCATGAAGCTTTCGAACCGGATCGCGAGCCGGTCGATGTCGTGCGAGTAGCGGTTGTAGGCGACCACCGCGGGAATCGCGGCGAACAGCCCGATCGCGGTGGCGATCAGCGCCTCGGCGATCCCCGGCGCGACCTGCGCGAGCGTCGCCTGCTGCACGTTCGCGAGGCTGCGGAAGGCGTGCATGATCCCCCACACCGTGCCGAACAGGCCGACGTAGGGCGAGACCGAGCCGGTCGAAGCGAGAAAGGCGAGGTGGCGCTCGAGGTGGTCCATTTCGCGCTGGTAGGTCGCGCGCATCGCCCGGCGCGCGCCGTCGACCATCACCGAGGGCTCGGTGCCGCGCTGGCTGCGGTGCTTGGCGTATTCGCGGTAGCCCGCCTCGAAGATGCGCTCGAGCGAGCCGATCGTGTGGCGCGCGTTGACCGCGCCCTGGTACAGCGCCTGCAGGTCGTTGCCGCTCCAGAACTCGCGCTCGAAGCCGTCGGTCTGCTCGCGCGCGCGCCGGATGCCGAACCACTTGCGGAAGATGAACATCCAGGACAGGAACGAGACGGCGAGCAGGAGGATCATCACCGCCTTCACCACGAAGGAAGCGTTCACCACCAGTGTCCACAGTTCCAGGTCCTGCGTGAAGGTCATAGCGGGATCCTCGCGGCGAGCGGCGCGGGAATCGGCTGCGGGCGCATGTCGCGGTGCCGCACGCAGGCCGCCTGAATGCGCGCCGCGGCGCACACGCGCCCGTCCTCGAGCAGCGCCTTCTGCTCGAGCCAGAAATAGGTGCGCTTCTTTTCGATCGGCAGCACGGTGACGGTGATCAGGTCATCGAGCCGGGCGCCGACCCGGAAGTCGATTTCGGCGCGCGACACGACGAACCCCACGCCTTGCTCGGCGGCGAGCCGCTCCTGCTGCACGCCGAGGCTGCGCAGCCATTCGCCGCGCGCGCGCTCGAAGTAGCGCAGGTAATTCGCGTAGTAGACCACGCCGCCGCGGTCGGTGTCCTCGTAATACACCCGCACCGGAAAGCTGAACGGGGTCAACGCGCCGTGCTCCAGGAATCCTTTCGAGCGATTGTAGCAGCCGGTTGCGCCGCGCCGTCCCAGCGGAAGCGCGCGCCCGGAAGCGAGCGGTCGAGCAGCGGCACGAGCGGCGCGCAGAAAAACAGCGCCCACAGCAGTCCGTTCGGCCTGAAGAACGCGAACTGCCAGGCGAACGCGAGCGCGGCGACGGCGAGCGCGTGCAGTACGCGCGCGCTGCACCGGTTGGGCGTGGTCATCGGATCGGAAATCATGAAAAAGGCGAAGAGCAGCAGCGCCCCGCTCTGCAGATGGTGCAGCCACGAGTCCAGGCTCTTGCCGAGCCACAGGGTCCACAGCCCGGCGAGGCCGAGGTACGCGGCAAGGAACACCCAGCTCGTGTCGGCGCGCTGCGCGCGCGACGCGACCAGGCCGCCGAGCGCGATGAACCACGCCGCGAGCGCGAGGTCGCTCCCCCACTGCCCGGGCGAGATCCAGGCGCCCGGAAAGAGCGTGACCGCCGCAATGACGCCCAGGTTCGCCGGGTTGAAAAGGTGCTTGGCGCCGACGCGCAGCGTGAATTTCGCCGAGACGGCGAGCGCCGCGGCAAGCGGATGCACCCACAGGCTGTCGGCGCGCAGCAGCAGCGAGAGCCCGAAGCAGGTGATCGCGGCCGAGAGAAAGCCCACGCCCTGGAGGCCGAGCGCACGCACCCACAGCGCCTGCGCGGCCAGCCCGGCAGCAAAGCACAGCGCCATCTGCGCCGCGGCGAGCGAAAAATCGCGCGCGAGCACGCCGACCGTGAGCAGGATCGCCTGAAACGCGATCTGCCAGATCCGCGCGTCGCCCGGAAGGCGCGGCTTCACTTCGAGATCGGCTGTTCGCCGTTCGGCGGCGTGCGCAACCAGCGCCACACGCGCTGCCAGAATCCGGCGTCCGCGGCGCCCAGGCCGTTTCTCGCGCGGATCGTCGCGATGTCCCAGCCGGTGAGCGAGGCGAGCGCCTGCGCTTCCCTTTCCTTGCGCTCGGCGACGCGCTTCAGGTAGCGCGCGGCCGCCGGGCAGGCATCGGGTTCGGTTTTTGCGGCATGGCGCAGCACGTAGCGCGTCTGGAAGTTCCGCCGGTCTGCGGTTTCCTGGAACGCGAGATCTTCGGGAAAGGTCTCCGGGGTGTAGCGCACATGAAGCCGCGTCAGCATGACGCGCGCTCCCTCGCGCGTGTCGCCGCTCACCCAGTCGACGCCGAGGTTCCTCAGCTCCTGCGCGCTCAACGGGTTCGCCGCGCAAGGGTCGCACCAGCTCATGTCCCAGAAGTACTCGGTGAATGCGACCCGGTAATCTTCGCGCTTCGCCTGCTCGTCGAACAGCGCCTTGTAGAAGGCACCGAAGCTGTGCTCCTGGTCGGTCTTGAGGTAGGGCGGGAGATCGAGGTTCGCCGGCAGCTTGACGGTGCGGTAGTTGGTGGTCTCGACGCGGCCGTTACGCGTGAGCACCCACAGCACGAGGTCCTGCGGCCCGCGCGCGTTCAGCATCCCGAGCCGGATCGGCAGCATGAATTTCGCGGTCTGGAACGAGAACTGGAGCGGCGCCAGGGTCTGCGCGCCGCTCTTCGCGTGCTCTTCGAGATTGACCCGGGCGACGAAGAACTTCAGGTTCTGCCGGATGTAGGGAGCAAGCGCCGTGGATGCGCCGCGCGGGATGCGGTAGCCGTTTTGTAGCAGCCAGGTCTCGAGGCCGTCGGACTGCTCGGCCGAAAGGATGACGATGTCGTACGGTCCGACGGTGTATTGCGCCTCGATCCGCACGCCGAGCGCATCGGCGCTCGCCTTGGCGATGCGCGACTCGGCCCGGCCGAGCGCCTGCGGCGCGGCCAGCTCGCGCGCCGGCGGTGCAAGGCACGGATCGGGATCGAAATACTCGGCGAGCCGCGGCGCGCTGTAGGCGTCGATGCGCTCGAAGAGTGCCCGGAACGGTGTCTTCACGTCTTCCTTGCGCAGCACCACCGGCACGGGCACCACGAGCGCGAACTCCTTCAGCTCGCCCTGGTAGTCGTTCAGCATGTTGATGGTGGTGCGGTTGCCGTCTCGCACCATGACTACGCGGGAAGCTTCGTTCCAGAGATTGGCGTCGGCCTTGCCGACGTAGAAGCCGCAGAACGCGTGTGCCGGGCCCGTCGCGGAAAGAAGCGCGCAGACGAGCAAGCTCGAACCCCAGTGCATGTTTTTCCTCCTTGCGTTGTCGACACCGGCGTTAAACGCGGCACGGAGGAAAACGGGTTATGCCGCTTCGCGACCTCCCGCGCCGCGGGCCTTTTCGCGGTGCCGGCGCACCTTGAGCAGATTTCCGCAGCTCGCCATCTCGCACCAGCGCCGGCTGCGGTTTTTCGTCTCGTCGAGAAAAAGCCAGAAGCAGGTCGCGTTGCCGCATTGCTTCAGCCGGGAGAGCTTTCCGGAAGTGAGCAGGTGCAGGGCCGATTCGACGATCGGGTGCAGCAGCGCATCGAGCGCCGATGCGGATGCGTCGAGCGTCCAGACGTAGGCGCCGCCCTTCCAGGTGAGCCGCGCGTACGGCCGGGTCCGGGCGTGTTCGGAGCCGAGCTGCGCCAGATCGGCTTCCTGCGGCTCGCGGCCCGCGGTCCAGGCGTCGAAGATCCGGAAGAGCGCCTCGCGCAGGCCGATCGCCCGTGCCAGCACGCTCGCGGCTGCCTCGGGCGATGTCGCCGCGGCGTCGCGAAAGCGGGTCACCTGGCGCTCGGCAAGTTCCCCCGCCGCCTCGAGCCAGTCGAGGAGGTCATCGAACGTCGATAGCCACTCCTCGCGGCGCGGGCTGCGAAACCCCTGGCCGGAATTGCAGAAATCGAGCGCGAGCGCGCCGCCCGGACAGCGGAACGTCTCTCCGTAGGCCTTTTCCTTTGCGCGCCGCAACGCGGTCGCCTTGCTCATCCGGTAACCTCTATAAACTGCTTGACAGGTTACATGATGCCACGCTAGGCTGTAACTGTCTACATCACGTTAACAGGTTACAGGACAGAAAGGGGATTGGAGCATGGAAACGGTCACGGCAATGCAACGGATGGGAGCGGCGACCGGCGCCGCTGCGGTCGCACTCCTATTGCTTTCCGGGATCGGCGCACTCGCCGATGAGCAGGTGCGCGCCGCCACGCGCCAGGCAGTTGCGGAATCCAAAGGGGCGGCGAGCCCGGGGCGCGGCGCCGGCACGCGCCAACCCGCGTTCGCCGAGTGCCGGCCTGGAACCGCGCGGGCCGGGTAATTTCAGCTGCGGCCGCTCTCGCCGTCCGAAAGCAGGTCCCGCATGGCGCCCGGCGCGACCAGGCCGAAGTGGCGGTAGGCCGAAAGCGTCGCCATGCGCCCGCGCGGCGTGCGCTGCAGGTAGCCCTGCTGGATGAGATAGGGCTCGAGCACATCTTCGATCGTGTCGGTTTCCTCGCCGATCGCGTGCGCAAGGTTTTCGACGCCGACCGGACCGCCGCCGAACTTTTCCATCACCGCGAGGAGGAGCTTGCGGTCCATCATGTCCAGGCCGAGTGCGTCCACGTCGAGCATGCCGAGCGCGGCGTCGGCGACCGCCTTGGTCACCGCGCCGCCGAACTTCACCTGCGCGTAATCGCGCACCCGGCGCAGCAGCCGGTTGGCGATGCGCGGCGTGCCGCGCGAGCGGCCGGCGATCTCGGTCGCCCCTTCGTCGGCGAGTTCGACCCCCAGCAGGCCCGCCGAGCGGCGGACGATCTTCGCCAGGTCCTGCGCCGCGTAGAACTCGAGCCGCGCGACGATGCCGAAGCGGTCGCGCAGCGGATTGGTGAGCATCCCGGCGCGCGTGGTTGCGCCCACCAGGGTAAACGGCGGCAGATCGAGCTTGATCGAGCGCGCCGCGGGCCCCTCGCCGATCATGATGTCGATCTGGTAGTCCTCGAGCGCCGGATAGAGGATCTCCTCGACCACCGCCGACAGGCGATGGATCTCGTCGATGAAGAGCACGTCGCGCGGCTCGAGGTTGGTGAGGATCGCGGCAAGGTCCCCGGGGCGCTCGAGCACCGGGCCCGAGGTCTGGCGCAATCCGACGCCCAGTTCGCGCGCCACGATGTGCGCGAGCGTCGTCTTGCCCAGTCCCGGCGGGCCGAAAAGCAGCACGTGATCGAGCGCTTCGCCGCGCTCGCGCGCCGCCTGGATGAAGACCTCGAACTGCGATTTCACCTTCTGCTGCCCGACATACTCGGCAAGCGAAGTCGGCCGCAGCGAGCGCTCGATCTGCTCCTCCTGCGGCGAGGTCGGTTTGGCCGAGATCAGCCGGTCGGTTTCGACTGCCACGTCAGGATTTTGCCAAAGCCTTGAGCGCGGCGCGGATGCCGTCCGCGACCGCGATTCCCGGCGCGAGCCCCTTGATCGCGGCGAGCGCCTCCTTCTCGCTGTAGCCGAGCGAAGTGAGCGCGTTCAGGATGTCGGCCGTGTTGCCGCCCGGGGCGGCGGCCGCGGCGCCCCCCGGAATCGCTTCCGCGAGCTTGCCTTTCAGTTCGAGCAGCAGCCGTTCGGCGGTTTTCTTGCCGATCCCGGGGATCCGGGTAAGGCGCCCGGATTCCTGCAGCGCTACCGCCTGCGCGAGTTCCGCCACCGAAAGCCCGGAGAGCACGGCAAGCGCGGTGCGCGCACCGATGCCCGCAATGCGGATGAGCTGCCGGAACACGGCGCGTTCCTCGAGGGTCGCGAAACCGTAGAGCGTGTGCGCGTCCTCGCGCACGACCAGGTGCGTGTGCAGGGTCACCGATTCGCCGGTCGCCGGCAGGCCGTAAAACGTGCTCATCGGCACATCGAGCTCGTAAGCGACCCCCGAGACATCGAGCAGCACTTGGGGAGGATGCTTCGCGGCGAGGCGCCCGGCGAGGCGGCCGATCATCCGAGCCTCCCCCTCTTCATCCGCAGTCCGCGCGTGGAGAAACCGCCCAGCGCGCCGCCGTGCGCGTGGCAGATCGCGCAGGCAAGCGCGTCGGCCGCGTCGGGGCTCGGGTCACCCGCAAGCGCGAGCAGCCGCCTCACCATGTGCTGCACCTGTTCCTTTCGCGCGTGGCCCTTGCCGACCACGGCCTGCTTGACCTGCAGCGCAGTGTACTCGGCGACCGGCAGCCCGGCGAGCACCGCCGCGCAGATCGCGGTGCCGCGCGCCTGGCCGAGCGCGAGCGT